>NZ_JQMP01000003.1:1200000-1506563 GCF_000744775.1 Thermorudis peleae
ATCGTCCCTTTGCCAGTCAGGTTTCTGTGCCGCTGACGGCGCGAGCGCCTGGTGGATTGCTGGGTGTGCTAAATCTTATGAGCCTTGAACGCCGCGAATTTACTCCAGAAGAATTGAGTTTTCTCGAGACGGCAGCCGGTGAAATCAGCATCGCCCTTGAAAATGCTCAACTGTATCGCCAGACTGACGAGGAACTGCGACGGCGAATCGCGCAACTTGAGCTACTGCAGCAACTCTGGCGTGCTATTGCATCAACGCTTGACTTGCAGCAGTTGCTGGAGTTGATCAGCACGAAGGCGATTGCCTTAGCAAATGCGCAAGCTGTCGTGATTTACCGGAGGCCACGGAGCCGTCCTGCAGAACTTGAGCTTCTTGCTCAATCGCCCGAAGTGGCAGGTGTTGGTGCCCCACTAGATGAGGCGTTACGTGCGGTTGTCGCGCGTGTTCTCGAGGAAGGGCGGGCAATCTGGCAACGGCTAGAAAGTGCAGGTGTTACAGTCTACAGTTTACCCATGATTACCGGTCGTCGAGCAGTGGGCGCAGTCTGTTTGCTCTTCCCGTTGGATGCCGAAGAGCCCTCACAGCCACAGTTGCTTCACGCATTTACTGATACCGCGGCAATTGCTATCGAAAATGCTGAACTCTACGATGAAGCCCGCCGTGGCCTTTCGCGTGCCTCAGCATTGCTGCGCGAACTGCACCATCGCGTTCGCAATAACCTGCAGACGGTTGCCGCGTTGCTCTCGCTCCAAGCTCGCCGAGCTGCGCCCGAAGTGCGTGAGCCATTGCAGGAAGCAGTGAGCCGTATCCGTAGCTTAACGATTGTCCACGACCTCTTGAGTGGCCATGATCTCGAGGGAACGAGCGTCGAGGCCCTGGCACGGACCGTGACGACAGAGGTCGTGCATACACTCTGTGGTGATGAGCCACGGATTCAGTGGTCCGTGAGTGGGGATGAGGTCGTTGTGTCTGCACGACAAGCAACAATCCTTGCCCTCCTCCTGAACGAGTTTGTGACGAATGCTATTCGGCATGGTTTCAACGAGGGCGAAAAAGGAACTGTTGCTGTACGGTGCCGGCGTGAGGGGAATTGGGCAGTGCTTGAGGTCGAAGACACAGGGCATGGCCTTCCGCCCTCCTTTGATCTGCGTACTAGTCGTGGGCTGGGCCTGCAAATTGCCCGAACGCTCACGGAAGTCGATCTTCGGGGACAGCTCGCGATCATGTCCTCAGATGCTGGTACAACTGTCCGCATTCGTTTCATTCCCGATGCGCCAGTGCCAGCGGGTGAGGGCGCAAGTGCTGAGCCTGCGCGCGCTTGACGGGGGACAATGGCAAGCACAGAATCCCCTTCGTGAATGACAGGTGATTGGACGAGTGCGTGTGATACAGGAGGGAGATCACGTGACAGCAGAATCAGCGACAGTTGCTGGAAGCTGGGCAGTCATTCTTGGGGCTTCAAGTGGCTTTGGTGCTGCGACCGCACGGGCACTGGCGCGTGGTGGCATGCACATTTGTGGCATCCACCTCGATCGCCGGGCCACGTTGCCACAAGCGCAAGCTGTCATTGCTGATGTTGAAGCGGCAGGTGTGACTGCTCTGTTCTTCAATCAGAATGCTGCTGATCCTGAAACGCGCCGTCAGGTGGTGGAAGCACTCCAGGCTCGTCAGGCACGTGTTCGCGTTCTGATGCATTCGCTCGCCTTTGGCACATTACGTCCGTATATTGATCGTGATCCAGCACAACAAGTCACCCAGAAGCAGTTGGAAATGACACTTGATGTCATGGCGAACTCGTTAGTTTATTGGGTCCAGGATCTTTTCCAAGCTGGTCTTTTTGCACCGGATGCCCGGATCTTCGCGATGACGAGTGAGGGATCATCGCGTGTCTGGCAAGGTTATGGTCCCGTTTCTGCAGCGAAAGCTGCGCTTGAGGCTCACATTCGTCAGTTGGCCGTTGAACTCGCGCCCTACCAGATAACGGCCAATGCCATCCAGGCAGGGGTGACGGATACCCCAGCACAGAACAAGATTCCGGGTGCGCAGGAGATGCTTGAGCATGCGGCTCGGCGGAATCCTGGCGGTCGTCTAACGACACCCGATGATGTAGCCCGGGCAATTTATGCGCTTAGCCAGCCGGGGCTTGGCTGGATTACCGGCAATGTGATTCGCGTCGATGGCGGTGAAGCCCTCGTGCCGTAGAGACCATGGTTGCTGCTGTTGGAGTGGTTCGCTAGACTTAACGATGGCCGTGCTAGGTGGGGAGCTAGCGGTGCCCTGTACCCGCAATCCGCTTGAGCGGGGCTGAATCCCCTCCCGAGGCCCGGCATTGTGGGACTGCCCCGATCACGTGGCGAGGATGGTCGGGTCCCACGCGGCAAGGAGCCGTGAACCTGGTCAGGTCCGGAAGGAAGCAGCCATAAGCGGTGACCCTTGGGTGACGTGGGAGTGCCTGGCCGGAGCAGGCGGATCGAGGGTAAGCCGGAGTGCCGACGGTCGACGGAGGGTGCACGGCCTTTTCTTCTGGCACAATACGCACATACAAAGGTGGGGAGGAAATTCCCACCTTGTTTTTTTACCATTTGCCGATATTGCTGTTACTTGTTACTACGACTCGCCGCTTTCGCCTGCTGACTGCCTGCTGTCGTCTTCTTCCGACGCACAACAGCCTGGCGTGAAAGATATTGTCGTCGCTCACGTTCAGCGCGGTAAGCAGCCAACTGTTTCGGATAGCGTTCACGGAATTCGTAGATGAAGTACCCGATCATGATAGCAGCAGCCAGTGCGCAGAGGTAGAGCCAAAGTCGCATATACAGACCATATGCACTAATTCTGAGTAAGCGAAACAGGAAGAAGAAAAGACCAAGGCCGAAAATGACCAAGGCAACACCGCTCCATCGCCGGAGAAAGCGAGCGAGGACAGGGTTGCGGGATCGGAGATAACGCCCCGGATCATTGTAGCAGTAGAGCGCGACAAGAAAGCCAAGCAAAAAGAGCACAAGATATGTAATCGAAAATGGTCCCCACGTTGGCGTTTCATAGAGTGGCGCGGTGAGATAGTGCCAGCTGAGTGGGTTCTGCATTGCTACTCCTCGGCCTAGACTTGCTCAGCCAAAATTCGGCGCTTGACTTGCTCGATTGCATTGGTCACTTGAATACCTCGCGGGCATGCCTCAGTGCAGTTGAAGATTGTCCGACACCGCCAAACGCCGAACCGCTGGTTGAGAATCGCGATACGCTCTTGGGTTGCCCGATCGCGGCTATCAAAGAGGAATCGGTGTGCATTGACAATGGCCGCAGGCCCAAGCCATTCTGTTGTCCAGTAGATAGGGCAGGAGGCTGTACAACACGCACAGAGAATGCACTTCGTCGTATCGTCATAGAGCTCGCGCTCTGCTGGAGACTGAAGCCGCTCACGTACTGGCGGCGGTTCGTCGTTAATGAGGTAGGGCATGACCGAACGGTATTGTGCGAAGAACGGCTCAAGGTCAACAACAAGGTCTTTAATTACCCGGAAGCCAAGTAATGGTTCAATGGTGATCTTTGGGCCGCAATCTTTAACCAGCACCTTGCAGGCGAGTCGATTGCGCCCGTTGATGCGCATGGCATCCGAACCGCAAACGCCGTGTGCGCAGCTACGCCGATAGGTGAGTGTTCCATCCTGATACCACTTCACCTGGTTCAGTGCATCAAGCACACGATCGGTTGGTTCAACTTCAACCGTGTATTCACGATAGTAGGGCTTCGTATCTGTTTCAGGATTAAAGCGCTGAATACGCAGTGTGACCTGCATAGCTAGTACTTCCGTTCCTTTGGCTCGAACCGAGTAATCACGACAGGCTTGTAGGAAAGCTCAAGCCCTCCTGAGGTGCGGGTGACAAGCGTATGCTTCAGCCAGTTCACATCGTCGCGCTGTGGAAAGTCTTCGCGGTAATGGGCGCCACGGCTTTCCTGCCGGGCGAGGGCACTGATTGCAATTGCTTCAGCGCAGTCAAGCAGGAAGCCCAGTTCAATAGCTTCGACGAGGTCCATGTTGAAGGCTTTGCCGTGATCGTCGATACGAATGCGTGTGTAGCGGCTTCGCAGCTCAGCGAGCTTCTGTTGCAAGTGGCGGAGCCCCTCACCAGTCCGGAACACGCCAGCATCTTGCATCATCGCTTCCTGTAGCTCCGCGCGAATCGTCGCGACTCGCTCATCGCCGTCGTTTTCGAGGATCCACGCAACCTCGGCCTTGGCACGATAGTCTGGTTCTTTTGGCAAGGGGTGGAAATCATTTTCCTGCACAAACTGCAACATGTGCTTGCCAGCACGGCGGCCAAAGACGACGAGGTCAACGAGCGAATTAGTCCCAAGACGATTCGCTCCGTGCACGCTTACGCACGCGCATTCACCGGCCGCGTAGAGGCCAGGAACAGGTGTATTCTGCGCATCAACCGTGACCCGACCATCAACGTCGGTAGGAATACCGCCCATAGCGTAGTGGGCTGTAGGTTGGATCGGAATTGGGTCTTTGATCGGGTCAAGACCAAGGTACGTGCGGACAAAATCGGTGATATCCGGAAGTTTGGTCTCGATAACCGTTGCTGGGAGATGCGTCAAGTCAAGATAAACGTAATCTTTCCCTTCAACGCCACGTCCTTCGCGAATTTCCGTGTAAATTGCTCGGGAGACCATATCTCGCGGGGCAAGATCGAGTAGGGTTGGTGCATAACGTTCCATGAACCGCTCGCCGAGGCCATTACGCAGGATTCCGCCTTCTCCTCGACAGGCCTCAGAGAGCAGAATGCCCATTTTATAGATACCAGTTGGGTGGAATTGGTAGAATTCCATATCTTCAAGCGGAAGGCCGCGGCGGAAAACGAGCGCACACCCGTCACCCGTGAGGGAGAGTGCATTGCTCGTGACTTTGAAGACGCGGCCAAAGCCACCAGTCGCCAGCAACACTGCTTTAGCATGAAAGATGTGGAACTCACCTGTTTCGATATCCATCGCAACGATGCCAGTGCAGACGCCGTCATCAGTGAGCAATAAGTCGAGCATCATGTACTCATCGTAAAAGACGACCTGGTGCTTGATCGCGTGCTGGTAAAGCGTCTGCAAAATCATGTGGCCGGTGCGGTCTGCTGCGTAGCACGAGCGTCGGACTGGCCCTTCACCGAAGTTCTTGGTATGACCGCCGAATCGGCGCTGATCAATTTTTCCGTCAGAGGTTCGGTTAAATGGAAACCCCCAGTGTTCGAGTTCGATGATGGCATCGATGGCTTCGCGCGCAAGGACTTCAGCAGCATCTTGGTCAACAAGGTAATCCCCACCTTTGACAGTGTCGAACATATGCCAGATCCAGTGGTCTTCTTCCAGGTTCCCAAGTGCTGCTGCAATGCCACCTTGCGCGGCACCGGTATGGGAGCGTACGGGATACAACTTACTAATGACTGCGACATTGCATTTTCCGGCTAGCTGTGCCGCGGCCATTAAGCCGGCGCCACCCGCTCCAACGATGATTGCATCGTAGCGATGATACGTTGCCATGGTTTAACTCCCCATTGCTGCTTGTCGGAATGCCTCGGGATTGAAGGTAAGGATAGCAATTGAACCAATGACAAGGAAGATAATAGCAACGGTCCAGAGGACGGAATACGCAGCAATCCGCCATGGACGCGGACGAATGTAATCGTCAATTGCCAGGCGTGCGCCGTTCAAGCCGTGAAGCAGTGCCAGAAAGAGCATGAGCCAGTCGAACCCTCGCCAGAAGGGCGAGTGCCATCGGTTGGCAACGAAGTTCCAATCAATCCGATCAACTGTGTTGATGACGTGCATGATGATCACGTGGGTAATGGCGAGGAAAATCAGCAAGAGCCCACTGATCCGGAAGAAATACCACGAATAGAGCTCAAATCCCCCACTAGGGCGTTCACGCCCAACTGATGGACGTGGCGTGCTCATCACTCTGCTCCTTCTGCCTTAAAAGAACGATCGCAGCATGAGTATCGCAGTTGGCACGAACGCAATAACGGTGACAGCGAGAACAGCGTAAAACAACTCCCGCTGATAGTGATAGGCGCGATCCCAAAAATCGATCAGAATAATACGAACACCATTTGCGGCATGGTAGTAGAGCCCAGCGATGAGGAGAAGTTCTGCAACGCGGAAGACAGGGTGACGGTAAATCACGAGCAAGCTATTGAATGCATCTGGGCCATAGCCAACGGTAAAGATGTCAACAATATGCAAGAGCAGAAAGAGAAGAACACCAAGACCACTAATACGATGAAATGCCCAAGCGAGCATGCCGGGAGGAGGGCGATAGCCGCGATAGGCAGAAAGCGTGTGTCGTGTAGCTGGAGGTTGCGTTACGTCCTTCGGTTCAACTACCTCGGTCGTCACTACCGAAGCCCCCTTAATCCCACGGTTCTCTCACGCCGCCCGCCGGACGAGGCAGAAATGATATGCATCAACGGTAGTCCGACCGCCGTTAAGTGTACCGGGTTGTATTCTTCTTCACAAGATTGCCACTTTCGATACTCTTCAGATTGCTTGATGGAAAACTGAGGCGTCCATGGTACACTGACAGCCGCAGTACAGCCTTGAGAAGGCGCGCTGCACGATGCTGGCTAGTGGATGTTTCGCGTATCGAAAATAATGCGTGGTATTGCGCGTTGGACTCCTGAGCAACAGACACGTATTCGCGAGCGAGCGGCCGCACTTGCTGAAGCGATTTGTCGTATTCCTGCTCCCACCTTTGCTGAGCAGGAGCGAGGCCGCTTCGTGGCTGCAGAATTTGCTCGACGAGGACTGGCCGTCGAGGTCGATGAACTGGGCAATGTCATTGCTCGACGCCCGGGATCTGGTACTGCGTCCACCCTTCTCCTGGCTGCTCATCTGGATACAGTCTTTACCGATGTCACAGCGATTACGGTAACGCGTGATGGGATGCTGTTAAGAGGGCCGGGTATTGGTGACAATAGTCTAGGGATTGCTGCATTACTTGTCCTCGCAGAATTGCTTGATGAGCTTGGCATAACCACTCCGGGCGAGTTAATTTTGGCTGCTAACGTCGGAGAGGAAGGATTAGGCAATCTGCGAGGCATCCGCGGGCTGGTTGATCGCTTTGCGGACCAGCTTGGAGGCGTGATCGCTGTTGAGGGGCACAACTTTGGCCGGGTAACGCATGTCGCTGTTGGCTCGCGCCGGTATCGTGTGATTGTTCAGACACCGGGGGGGCATAGTTGGGGAGCGTTTGGGGCGCCGAGCGCTATTCATGTTCTTGCACGGATCATTGTCGATCTTACAGCGATCGCTGTTCCTCACCAGCCAAAGACGACCTATAACGTCGGCTTGATCGAAGGCGGAGTCTCGGTAAATACGATTGCGCCACGTGCTTCAGCTGTCGTCGATTTACGCTCGGTCGATCCTCACGAGCTCACGAAACTTGCTACCCGGTTTGAGGATCTTGCCCTGCGGCAAGCAACTGATCGTGTTCAGGTGAAACTTGAGCTGCTCGGCGAGCGTCCGGCTGGACAAACTTCGCCAGAAACCCCTCTCGTGCGGACTGCTATCGCTGTATTACGGGAGCTTGGGCGTGAGCCTATCCTCGATGCCTCGAGCACCGATGCGAATATTCCGATCGCACGCGGTATCCCGGCAATCTGCATTGGCATTACCACTGGCCAGGGCAGCCACACCCTTGAGGAGCAGATTGATCTTGAACCTGTTCCACTTGGGATCCAGCAACTTGTCGAACTCGTACGGCGGTTTCCTGTCTCGTCAGGGTTGCAGGATTAAGCAGGACGAATCGTGAGTGAGATCTACGTTGCCCTTGATATTGAAGCGACCGGCATGGATCCGGAGCGCGACGACATTCTGGAAATTGCTGCTATGAAATTTCGCCCGGATCGCGTGCTTGATCGTTGGGAGACGCTCGTCCGTCCACGAGGTCCAATCCCGCTCGCCATTGCCAGCTTGACTGGGCTCTCCGCGCGCGATCTTCGCCAGGCGCCGCCAATTGATGCGGTTTTGCCACGGCTCCGCAGTTTTGTTGGACAGCATCCCATCGTCGGCCAGTCTCCACAATTTGACCTCCAGATGCTTGAAGCAGCAGGATTGCGCTTGCAGAATCCAATCTACGATACGTTTCAGTTGGCGACGATACTCTTGCCTGACCTACCCGCCTATAGTCTGGCCAGTATTGCGTCGCGACTTGGCGTTTCCGTGACGCAGCAGCACCGGGCGATGGCCGACGTTGAGACGACTGTCGCAGTTTTCCTGGCGCTGCGCGACATGCTGCTCGAATATGATGCCCAGACGTTGCAGCACCTCGCCGAGTATCTACAACTTGCCGAGGTTCCGCTTGCGCAGCTTTTCCGCGATGTTGCACGTGAACTGAGCTTACAGGGGCAAGGCACACTTGGTGCGATGCTTACTGAGCGGCTCCATACTGCACTGCCCGCAGTACAGCATGCTGCGGAAGTCGTCTTCTTGCTTGATCGTGATGTGCCGACACGCCTTGAACCACGTCCAAACCCGCCGGCCCTTGATCTTGCTCGTATCCGTGCCTTCTATGCAGCTGATGGTCCGTTTGCCCACGTTCTGGGTGATCGGTATGAACTTCGCCCGCAACAGGTGCAAATGGCTGAAGCAGTGGCCCACACACTGAATCAAGGTGGGCATCTCCTTGTTGAAGCAGGTACGGGAACTGGGAAATCGCTTGCGTACCTTTTACCTGCAGTGCTGTATGCGGTGTCACACGGGGAAACAGTTGTCATTTCGACAAATACCATCGCGCTCCAAGACCAGCTCTATAAAAAAGATATTCCTCTCCTACGGCGTGCACTCGAAGCTGCCAGTCAACGCTGGCCAGAGCTTGCGGAAACAGCTAACTTTCGGGCGGCTATCCTGAAAGGCCGTGGAAACTACCTCTGCCTACGTCGCTGGTTTCTCCGGCAGCGTGAGCCTGCTCGTACATCTGCTGAAGCCTTGCTGTTCGCGAAGGTTACAGCGTGGTTACCACAGACAGCGACTGGCGATCGCGCCGAATTGCATCTTAGTCCCGAGGAGCAGGCGGCGTGGAGTCAATTGGCTGAAGAGGAAGGGTCGTGTGTCCCACGCCGCTGTCTTTTCCATCGCCGACGCCAATGCTTTCTCTTTCGCGCTCGTGCCGAGGCAGAGGCTGCGCACATCGTCATTGTGAATCATGCTCTGCTCTTGTCTGATGTGTTAACCGAGAACCATGTGCTTCCTCCCTATCATACCCTCATCATCGATGAGTCCCATAACCTGGAGGAGGAAGCGACAGACCAGTTTGGTGCTCAGCTCAGTGCTGAAGTATTTCGTGACTTCTTCAATCGTACCTTGATGCTCGATCACCTTGGACGACTTACTGGAGCGCTGAGCGACCTTGCTCTGGCGCTCAGTGAAGTTCCCACAGAACAAGCGCGGCAATTGAGTCGCGAGCTCGATGAACGCATGCAGGAGATGATTCCCCATCTTGCTCGGCCACGTGAACTCACTGATCAATGCTTCCAGGTGCTCGCAGACTTTGTCGATCGGTATGATACGCAGCCTGCTGGAGGCTATGAGCGCCAAGTGCGACTGACGGATGCTGTCCGTCATGATCCTGCCTGGACGCTCGTCGAAGAAGCTGCCGAAGCACTACTCGTCGAAATGCGCACTTACCAGTTGCTTCTGTCCTGGATCAATACTCGACTGCGAGATATTCCAGAGACTGACCTGGCAAAGAGTGAAGACGTAGTGACAGAG
The DNA here is from genome assembly GCF_000744775.1 of Thermorudis peleae. Classification (NCBI taxonomy): domain Bacteria; kingdom Pseudomonadati; phylum Thermomicrobiota; class Thermomicrobia; genus Thermorudis; species Thermorudis peleae. Next base: position 1,209,757 of record NZ_JQMP01000003.1, read on the forward strand.
CTCGACGTGCTCGCACGGCGAGGAGATGCTCTTCGCACTGCCATGGATGAAATCATCCATGCTCCGAAACCAGACAGGATTTACTGGATCTCGCAGCAAAGCAATACTGGGCAACTTACTCTTCACATGGCACCGCTCGACGTTGCTCCGCTCTTGCAACAGCACCTCTTTAACCGCTGTGATCGGGTCGTATTGACGTCCGCAACCTTAACAGTTGGTGGTACGTTTCAATACATTCAAGAGCGACTTGGGCTTACTGACGCGACGACACTTCGGGTGCCTTCTCCTTTTGACTATCAGCGGTCGACGTTACTCTGTGTCCCGGAGGATATGCCAGAACCCGGAGCGCCCGGCTATCAGCGTGCTGTGAATGATTTGCTGATTGCCTTGTTTCGCGCGACACGTGGCCGTGGGTTGGTGTTGTTCACGTCCCACAGTGCATTACAAGCGACCTATCGAGCGATCAAACGGCCGCTTGAACGCCAGGGCATCGTTGTCCTTGGACAGCGGATCGATGGGACCCCGCGTCAGTTAATCGAGCGCTTGAAAGCACGACCCGGCACAGTTGTCCTCGGCACGAACAGTGTCTGGGAAGGAGTTGATGTTCCGGGAGAGGCGCTGAGTGTCCTGGTCATTGCCAAGCTGCCATTTGCAGTGCCAACGGATCCAGTCTTTGCTGCACGTAGTGAACGGATGGCCGATCCATTTGGTGATTACGCGGTTCCACAGGCTGTCTTGCGGTTTAAACAGGGCTTCGGGCGACTCATTCGGAGTGCAACCGATTATGGTGTTTGTGTCATCCTTGATCGACGGGTATTGCATCGTCGGTATGGCCAGCTATTCCTTGCGTCGCTGCCCGAGTGCACAATAGAAATCGCTCCTGGTATGCAACTTGTCGACGCAGCGGCGCGGTGGCTCGCTGAAGGGATAGCACCTGAGCGGGTGGCTGAGTGGGAGGGAGACCATGGAACTCGACCGTAATTTAGCGATGGAACTCGTGCGAACAACTGAAGCCGCAGCCCTTGCAGCGGCGGCCTGGGTTGGCCGTGGCGATAAGAACGCGGCTGATCAAGCTGCAGTGTCTGCCATGCGGCGGATGCTTTCCACCGTCCATATGCATGGCGTTGTCGTGATTGGTGAAGGGGAAAAAGACAAGGCTCCGATGCTCTATATTGGCGAAGAGGTTGGTACCGGGGAACCTCCCGAAGGGGATATCGCAGTTGATCCAATTGACGGTACGCGGCTATGCGCGAACGGGATGCCAGGGGCTGTCTCTGTGATCGCATTAGCCGAACGGGGCTCGATGTACTATCCACCGGGCATTGTTTACATGAACAAGATTGCCGTCGGCCCTGAAGCCGCACATGCCATTGACATTCGCCTGTCGCCAACTGAAAATCTGCATCGGATTGCCGAAGCAAAGCGGATGAACATCAAGTTGTTGACGGTCGTTGTCCTTGATCGTCCTCGCCACCAAGACCTCATCGCGGAAATTCGCCGGACGGGGGCGCGCATTCGCTTGATCACGGATGGCGATGTCGGTGGTGCCATCATGACTGCCTTGCCACATACTGGGGTTGATGTCCTCATGGGGATTGGTGGCTCTCCTGAAGCTGTTGTCGCTGCCGCAGCGCTCAAATGCGTTGGAGGTGCAATTCAATGCACGTTGTACCCTCGCGATGAGGAGGAACGACAAAAGGCAGAAGCAGCGGGGCTTGACCTGAACGCGGTTCTGCATACGGATGATCTTGTCCGTTCAGATAACGTCTTCTTCGCCGTTACCGGCATCACGACTGGTGATTTGGTTCAGGGGGTTCGTTTCACCAAGCATGGAGCACGGACGTATTCCATCGTGATGCGCTCGCGAACCGGAACCATACGCTGGATTGAGGCCGAGCACCAGTTGGCGAAGATTCAAGAATATGCCCAGCTGTGAGTTGACGGAGTTGATCATGTGCAGTACAATATCACTGGCTCCTCTTGGAGCATGGAGTAGCGTTCTCCTCACTCTTCCTCTCGTGACCTAGACTGCTGGATCCATACGAGCGTGCAGGTTTGCAGCACACGATCAAACGATTACGAACAACCCGAATATGCCACTCTGCCGAGCCTGGATTCTGCTGGGCAGATGGTACCTTTCCGAGCAAACGTATTCCTGCAGTAGCTGCCTTCTCTGGCGGGTAGCGATCACGCCTTTGCGGCAGAGTGCTGCGCTTCTGCGGTGCTGTGTCGCCGAGTAATGCGATAAATGCGATCACACTTTCTTTGGTTAAGGGGGTTATTGGATCATGAAAACCACAACAACGACCGTTCCTCCGGTTGAGCCGACAGTTACTGAGGAGGCTCCCGAGGTTGCAGCGATCAATGTAGCGGAGCTTGAAGCCAAGTCAATTGATGAATTGCAGACCATCGCCCGTGACTTCGGGATTACCAATGCGGCTCGTCTCAAGAAGCCTGATCTGATCAATCGCATTCTCCAGGTCCAAGTGGAACGCCAAGGTGGTGTTTTTGGTCAGGGTGTGTTGGAAATCGTCGAGGAGGGGCATGGATTTTTGCGCGGTGAGCGCTATCTTCCAGGCCCGAACGATATCTACGTTTCGCCGTCACAGATTCGACGCTTTGGTTTGCGAACTGGTGACTGGGTAGCCGGACACATTCGGCCACCGAAGGAGAACGAGAAGTTCTACAGCTTGCTTCGGGTTGAGACCGTCAATGGGATGGATCCGGAAACTGCTCGCCGCCGACCGAACTTCGATACCCTCACACCCATTTTCCCAATGGAACTGATTAATCTTGAGACTGAGCCACACATCCTTTCGACGCGGCTTGTCAACCTTGTTGCTCCCATTGGGCGTGGTCAGCGTGGTTTGATTGTTTCGCCACCGAAAGCCGGTAAGACAATCTTGCTCAAGCAGATTGCGAATGGCATCACGACTAATTATAAAGACATCTACCTGATTGTTCTCTTGATCGGTGAGCGCCCCGAAGAAGTAACCGATATGCGACGCTCGGTTGAGGGCGAAGTTATCTCGTCGACCTTCGATGAGCCGGTTGAAGACCATATCAAAGTTGCTGAAATGACGCTCGAGCGGGCCAAGCGGTTGGTAGAGTGTGGTTGGGATGTGGTAATTTTGCTCGATTCCATCACTCGCCTTGCACGAGCCTACAACCTCGTCGTTCCGCCGAGCGGACGTACGCTTTCCGGTGGTATCGATCCTGTAGCGCTCTATCCGCCCAAGCGCTTCTTCGGTGCGGCGCGCAATATTGAGGGCGGCGGTAGTCTCACGATTATCGCAACCTGCTTGATCGATACGGGTTCCCGCATGGATGATGTCATCTACGAGGAATTCAAAGGTACCGGTAACATGGAACTTCATCTTGATCGAAAGCTCGCCGAACGCCGGATCTATCCTGCAATCGATATTCAGCGCTCTGGTACCCGCCGCGAAGAGTTGCTGCTGGATGAGCAGACACTTCGCCAGGTCTGGACGATGCGCCGCATGGTTTCGATGCTGGGCGGCACTGATGGGACCGAATTGGTGTTGGGCCGCTTAGCAAAGACAGCAAACAATGCCGAGTTTTTGGCTACCTTGCACAAGGACATCTAACACGTCGTATTCTCACTGAAACATGGAGTACTCAACACGACGACCAGGGATCCCTGGTCGTCGTGTCACATCTCGCCATAGTCTCGGCATAGTAAGGAGGAAACGGTGCGCGATATCGCCACATTGCGCGTGATTTTGCAGCGTATTGACCGTCGTGGCTACAAAGCGTATGAAGAGATCCGCGGACTCTATCGCGCAGACTGGATTACGCTGGCAATCGATCACGTTCAAGGCGATCCATTTGCTTCTCCTTCACGTGTGCGCCTCATCGTGCCACGTTCACGATTGCAGTTGCCTGCCTGCACAAACCGCATTCGGCGCGTTGCTCTTGAAAATGTCCTGGCGCGACGTGCTCGGCAGATTGCTGCTGAACATGCACCCCGTCGCATGGGGACAGGGAAATCTGGCTTGGTGTTCATTGATGCTGGTGGCCAGGAAGTCCTTGAGCGGACAGCGTGCCGTATTTTCGACGACCATATCGAATTACGTCTCAGCGTCGGCTTGCCTGCTGCCGGCCGAACAATCTTGGGGAAGGCTGCCGAGCAATTGCTTGTTGATTTTCTGCCGCACCTTGCAAAAGAAACGTTTCTCCTCTCGCCAGTCGAGTATCAAGAAGCTGAGCAGTTTACCGCGCTTATTGAGGATGCTGAATCATTACGTGAGCAACTAGGGGAGCATCGTCTTGTAGCGTTTGTCGCGGATGGAGCTATTCTCCCGCGACGCAGTGGGGTCAGTCAGGAACCACTCCTTGGTCCGGCAGTCGTGCGTTTCCAGAGCCCTCCCGATCTTCAACTTGAGCTTGCCACGCCAAACAGTGGACGCGTGCGAGGGATGGGCATTCCGGAGGGTGTTACGGTAATTGTTGGCGGCGGATTTCATGGTAAATCAACGTTGCTGGAGGCGCTTGCCCGAGGGATCTATAACCACATTCCCGGCGATGGACGGGAACGGGTTGTAACCCGCGCAGATGCCGTCAAGATTCGTGCAGAAGATGGGCGCCGCATTGTTGGTGTGGACCTCAGTGCCTTCATCCGCAGCTTGCCGTTGGGGCAATCAACCCAGTTCTTTACCACTGATAACGCCAGTGGTTCAACATCGCAGGCGGCCAATATTCTTGAGGCCCTTGAGGCCGGATCACGGTTGCTGCTGATGGATGAAGATACCTGTGCGACAAACTTTATGATTCGCGACGAGCTTATGCGAGAGCTTGTTCCAGACGACGCTGAGCCGATCGTGCCGTTCATTGATCGTGTTCGTCAGCTTTATCGGGACGTCGGCGTCTCAACGATTATTGTGATGGGTGGGGCAGGAGATTATCTGCGTGTTGCTGATACAGTCATTTGGATGCATGCGTACCGGCCTGAGCACGTAACCGAGCGTGCTCACCAGATTGCCTCATCTCGCCATCACGTGACGTTTGTGCCGCCTGATCCGTGGCCTGGTGTTACTGAACGTGTGCCACTACCCGAAAGTATTGACCCCCGACGTCGGGATCGCACCCGTGTCCGTTCACATGGTACGGAAGAGGTCACGTTTGGCTTTGAGACGATTGATCTGCGCCAGGTCGAGCAAATCGTGGATCCAAGCCAAACTCGAGCCATTGGCGATGCGCTGGTTCTCGCCTTGCAACGTGGGATTATCGATGGCAAACGAAGCATGGCAGAAATCCTCGATGTGCTTGAACGGGTGCTTGATGAAGAAGGCCTTGATGCTCTTTCCCCCTTTCGTGGGCATCCAGGCGACTACGCACGTCCGCGGCGGTACGAACTTGCCGCGGCGCTGAATCGACTTCGAACGTTGCAAGTTAAGCAACGTCGCTCGAAACCGCAGCACTAGTTGGATGCTGGCAAGCAAAGGCTGCCTGCACCATTGCAATGGCAGTAATTGCTGCGGTTTCGCTGCGAAGCGTGAGTGGACCAAGCGAGATCGTTTTGGCTCCCCAGCTGCGAAGCCGCTGAATTTCCCCTTCCGTCCAACCGCCTTCTGGCCCAACCAAGAGAAAAATGTTTGCGTCTTGAGGGAAACGACAGGTAGTGAGATGCTGACTGGTTTCGTGTTCCCAGCAGACAAGCGACAACGACGTCGTCAACTGGCTTCGTATCGCATCAAGTGGGCATGGCTCGGTGATTGTCGGCAATTCAGTGCGTCCTGATTGTTCAGCGGCTTCAATAGCGATCCGCTGCCAACGCGAGTGTTTCATTGATTCCCGCTGCGCATCAAGCCTGACAACCGTGCGCTCAGTGAGGAGTGGAACGATGTGTTGTACGCCGAGTTCGGTTGCCTTTTGAATCACGAACTCAAAATGCTCGCGTTTGAGCAGTGCAAGGCCAAGGGTTATCGATGGTGCAGGGAGGTGGCGCCCAAGAGATGGTTCACCAAGCTGTACGATGACCTGCTTTCGGGAGACAGCAGTAAGCGTAGCTGACCATTCCCTGCCGTCTCCGTTAAAGACGGTGATTTGGTCGCCTGGCTCAAGACGAAGGACGAGATGCACCTGGTGTGCCACGTCAGGAGGCAGCGACAGCTCTTGACCAGCCGAAAGTAGGGAATTAACGTAGAACCGATGCCCATGTCGGCTCATAGGTCGTCGTTTCGCTGGAGTAACAGGGTTACCCAGTCGCCTTCTTGCCGCTGATCACGCACGGTGAAGCCGAGATGGCGGTAGCGCTGAACGACATCGTCACGTGCCTCAGTAATAATGCCACTTAAGATCATCAAGCCGCTGGGCATAAGCGCTCGACGAAAACGTGGGGCGGCTTCGATGAGGACTCGGGCAAAGATGTTGGCGACAATGCAGGAATAGCGTTGAGGAAGTGGCAGTGACAAGATATCTCCTTGGTGCACGGTAACAGCCGATGCGACATTGTTGCGAAGCAGGTTTGCTTTGAGTACGTCAATCGCGACTGGATCAAGTTCAACAGCATCAACGGCTTGTGCGCCAAGCTTTATGGCCGCGATTGACAAAATGCCTGATCCTGCCCCCGCATCAAGCAGAATTGCACCTTGGAGTGACAGGTCTTCAAGCAACTCCAAACAATGCCGGGTTGTTGGGTGTAACCCAGTGCCGAATGCCATTCCGGGATCGAGGTCGATCACGATCTCGCCTGACTGCGGTGTATAATCTTGCCAACTCGGGCGAATAACGATGCGCTTGCCGATATGCAGAATGGGGAAAAATTGTTTCCAGCTCTCTGCCCAGTCTTCTTCTGCAATCACTCGAATATGAAGTTCACCGATCGGCTGAATCTGCTCCAAGTGCCAGAGCCCTTGTCGAATTGCTTCAACACGCTGGTCAGCGAATTCATCAAGTGGCAAGTAAGCGGCAACACGGGCAGGCTTCGTCTCATCGATTGTGCCGCCTTCCTGGTCAGGTGCAGGAGCGACGGCGTGGGAAACAGCTACCCCGCCCTGATAGCTGTAGCGACTAAAGAGATCGACGACAGCATCGACTGCTTCAGCCATGGCTTCAACACTGAGTTCTAGCCAGCGTCCTCGTTGTGCTGAGGGTTTACTTGTTGTTTCGCGCAGTTCCATCGGTACGCTCAAACCTGATCTGCGACGAATCGCCGACGTTGACCTGCATGAAGTCCCCTTGCACATCGGCCCATCGGCCAACGATCGAGCGAGTGAGGGTCGCCATGGTGATTCGCGCTCCTTCATCAATAATCGAGTCCGTGATGATCGCGTGTGAAACATTCGCCTTTGGGCCGATACTGACATAGGGGCCGATCACGCTGTGTTCGACTGTAGCTGTTGGATCAATCACAACTGGTGGAATAATGACTGCGTTTGCCTGAACATTGGTTGTGACAGATTGCTGTTGGCGGCTAAGCAAATACCGATTGGTGGCAAGCAGTGCTTCGACTGTGCCACAGTCTTCCCAAACGGAAACGGGGAGCCAAACGAAGCGCCTGCCGGCATCGATCATCAATTGAAGTGCGTCGGCCAGATAAAACTCATTGCCCTTCTTGAGGTCACGAGCGATTTGCTCCTCGATAGCCTGGAAGAGGTCTTGGATTTCGCGAAGGTAGTAGATTCCGACAACTGCCAACCGCGAGACAGGGGTTTGCGGTTTTTCGACCAGTCGCGTAATTCGTCCATCTTCGAAAACAACGACACCGAACCGTCTTGGATCCTCGACCTCTTTCACAAAGATCGCACCATCGGCGTTGCACTCCGCTAGTGCGGCAAGATCAGCTTCAAAGATCAAGTCGGGGAAGACGATCAAGGTTGGTCCCTCAACCAGTCCTTTTGCCTGCAAAATCGCGTGGGATTGGCCAAGCGGCTCTGGTTGCTCGACAAAGCGAACGTTGAGGTCGTAGTGCTCGCGGACATATTCTTCGATCTGCTCACCGAGAAAGCCAGTGATAAAGACGACGGTTTCGAGCGGCAGAGAAAGCAGATGATCGAGCACATGTCCAAGAATAGGCTTTCCCGCTACCGTGACGAGCGGCTTGGGCTTGCTCCACGTATGGGGACGCAGCCGTGTGCCAAGCCCCCCAACTGGGATGATGACGTGCATCGTCCGTACTCCTTGCCTTTACTTTATTGAGTGTAGCTGGATGTAAGCGTCTTCCTCTGCCCGACCGGAATCGCTCGGCATATTCCAGTGTATTGTTCAGTGCCCCCAGCGGGATTCGAACCCGCGATCTCCACCTTGAAAGGGTGGTGTCCTAGGCCTCTAGACGATGGGGGCGCTTCGCGCCAATCCGCTGAAGTGTATGCATAACACCTCGGCTCTGTCAATCTCCTTCGAAGCGGGGTGATCCCTCAGCTTTTCCAGTGGCTCTTCCTTCACTGCCGTCTGCCGCTTTACACTAGAGCAGCGTGATAGGTTCTCGCGATGAACTGGCGCGTAAAACAAAAAGCAGAGGAATGCGATGGTTCGGGTGCTTCGTGATCGCCGAATCGTGCTTGGTGTAACGGGAAGCATTGCAGTGTACAAAGCGCTCGACTTCGTGCGACAGCTGACTCAGGCTGGTGCGCAAGTCGATGTCGTTATGACTGAGGAAGCTCAAGCTTTTGTCACTGCGCTCACGTTCCAGACGCTGACGCGTCGGCCAGTCCACACAACGGCATTTGAAGCCTGGGACGCTGAGCAGGCAGGACATGTTACGCTTGGGGCGAATGCTGACATAATGATCATCGCACCGGCTACTGCCCAGAGCATCGCTCGGCTTGCCCATGGCTTTGCCGATGATGCCGTCTCCTTAACTGCGCTTGCCTGTCCAGCCCCGTTGATTGTTGCTCCAGCCATGGATCATTACATGTATTGGCATCCAGCGATGCAGGCTAACCTGGAGATCCTCAAGTCGCGAGGCGTCATTCTCGTTGGACCAGATCACGGCCCACTTGCTTCAGGGATGGTTGGAGATGGGCGCATGGCCTCAATTGACGAGATTCTCGCGGTAACACGGAAAGCTCTTGGCCGTACTGGGCCGCTCGCTGGGCGGCGTGTTGTCGTCACGGCTGGACCCACCCGCGAGTTCATCGACCCTATTCGGTTCTTAACCAATGCTTCCAGTGGACGAATGGGATACGCGCTCGCTGAAGCCGCGCGCGATGCTGGTGCTGACGTCCTCTTGATTACTGGGCCAACTGCGTTACCTGACCCGAAGGCGCTGGACGTTGTGCATGTGACAACGGCTCAGGAAATGTACGGAGCAGTTAAGCACGCTGTGCAAGCGGCTGACGTGCTGATTATGGCTGCAGCTGTATCCGATTATCGACCGCGGCATGTTGCTCGCGAGAAGATCAAGAAAGAAACGCCGATACAGGTGCTTGAGCTTGAGCGAACGGTCGATATTCTGCGCGAGATTAATCAGCCAGGGTTACTTAAGATCGGGTTTGCCGCTGAGACTGAACAGCTTATTTCATATGCCCAAGAGAAATTACATGCCAAAAACCTTGACATGATTGTTGCTAATGATGCTCGTGAGGCAATGGGAAGTGAGTTTTCCAGCGTTGTGCTTATCACCGCCGAAGGCATTATTGACCGGATTGAGCGTCAGTCAAAAGTAGCCTTAGCAGAAGCTATCATTGATCATGTTGCTGCCATGCTCCGTACTCGCGTGGCAACGGACGAGAGGACGCCCTGATCATGTTACGTTTGCCTCCTCGACGTCCAGCACGGCATGAACGTGTTGAAGGTGCGTTGTTAAGCTGGGGTATCCTCTATGCAGTGAGCATCTACTGGACAATTATCTGTGTGTTCCTTGCTTTTTATGCTCTTCCGTGGCGGCAAGGACCAGACTGGTTTGTGTGGCTAAACCGGTTCGCTGTGATTGTCATCCCGTTTCGTCTAACAATGCTTGGGCGTCTCTCTCTCCTTGGCGGTGTAACGGTAGCCGATGTTGCAAGTCTACTTGCAAGCGGTATCCTTGCTTGGCTACTTTTGGCGATACTCGCCGGCTGGCGCTCAGAGGCATTATGGTTTCAACGGTCTGCAGTGCGCCGGTCTCCACCGAGGCAATGATGGTCCGAAGTGCTATCAATGGGCTCGGCGACTGAGCGAAAGTAGGTGGTAGACTCGAGAAGGCGGGAATACGTAGCGTTCGACATCATCTTGGTGGTAAGTAGACTGAGTGACGAGAGGGGCGGAGAATCATGGTAAAGAACCTTGTGCGGGGAATTTTAGGACTCGTCTTGGCCGCTGCTGCAACGTGGCTCGCTGATTACATTGTTGAGCGGATTTTCGGCAAAGAGGAAGCTGTATAGCCACGACGAGACATTAGTGCGGGGGTGTTGGAGGGGGTGCCAATGGCAATTACGCGAACGGATATTGAGGCGCTCGCGAGCATTCAGCCGCAACCATGGCCGGTCATCAGTCTGTATGTGCAGATTGCGCAGGAGCACGTGACTGATGACCATTACTCTATTCGGGTCAAGAACCTTCTGAAGCAACTCAGTGAACAACCTGGAATCGCGCTCAGTCACGAGCAGGATGCTGCTTTCCGGGAGGATCTTGAACGAATACGACTGTTTTTCCGTGATCATGGCGACGATTATGGCGATGCTGTGGCACTCTTTTGCTCATCACGCGCAGGCATCTGGCATGTGTATGGCGTCCCGCGAGCAGTAGGCAATCATGCTGTAGTAGATTTTCGGCCGATGATTGCGCCGCTTGTTCATGCCCTTGATCATATTGAGCCATTTTGTGTGTGCTTGATTGCTCGTGATCGTGCCCGGATCTTCCTTGGCAATGTCAGTGAGTTTCGTGAGGTGGCTGTCCGTTTGGATCAGCAAGTGCCAGGCCAGCATGACCAAGGTGGGTGGGCACAAGCGCGCTTTCAACGGCATATTGATGAGCACGCGCGACAGCATTTCAAAACCATTGCGAATGTGCTCTTCGAGTTATTCAACCAGGAGCCTTTTCGTTTTCTGGTCGCCGGTGGCACGGACGAAGTCGTCGCAGCATTCGTTGAGACGCTGCATCCGTATCTCAGCGAGCGCTATGTCGGTCATTTCAACTGTGAACTTGATGCAAGTGTGAAGGAAATTAAAGAGGCTGCGTGGGGCGTTGTCCAGGACTGGCTCCAACGCGACAAGGCGCGTAATCTTGATTTGTTGCTCGAAGAGGCATTAAGTCAAGATATGGGTGTTGTGGGCTTACCCGCTGTTGCCGACGCAATCCAGATGGGTAATGTCCTGACGCTGGTGCTCGACGATCGCCTCAGTGCCCCAGGTGCCTATTGTTTGGCGTGTGGTGCCGTTCAGCCGCTCGATCAACCGCCTGAAGATGAGCACTGTGTTTACTGTCAGGGTGCACTGCGGAAAGTTGCCAATATCGTGCCTGTGCTCTATGCCAATGCCTATCGCCAAAGTGCCAGTGTGCTCTTCTTGACTGAACGCGAATTACAGATGCGATTAGAGCCGCACGGTGGCATTGGAGCGCTCTTACGGTATCGGCTGGAGGCTGAGGGCTAATGTGCGATCTCGTGCGCTCTTCGTTGTCAACCCGCAGGCAGGACGCCTTCAGCCCGGTGCCATTGCTACTGTGCAGGCTATCCTTGCGCAACGCTATGATCTCACGACGATTGACTGCAGTGTCGTACCGGCTGAGCGCTTACCAGCGCTGATTGCCGATCAGGCGCCGTCGTATGAATGTGTCCTTGCGCTTGGCGGTGATGGGACGATCAGCGTAGTTGCGAGTGGACTCGTTCATACCGGAATTCCGCTTGGGGTCTTACCAGGCGGATCAACGAATCATTTTGCTCGCATGATTGGCATGCCGGGTGCCTTGGATGCTGCAGCCCATGCGCTCATTCACCCAATGCGCGTTCGCTATCTTGATACCGGACAAGTGAATAATCGGGTGCTGATTTACCTTGGAGGAATCGGCATCGATGCACTCATCGTGCGGGATGCCCCACAACGCGTGAAGAAAGTGCTTGCCTGGCTTGGATATATCCCGCCCGGAATTCGGCACTTACAGAGTGCTTCCTGGCAAGTGACGGTTACCGTTGATGGGCAGCAATTCCATTCACGGGCACGGACAGCGTTAGTAGCAAATGGTGGCTTCCTTGTCCATCCACGCTTCCGCGTTGGTCAGGGGATTCGCCCCGATGATGGATTGCTTGACCTCTGCCTTTACGCTCCAGAGAATCTCTGGCACTGGTTTACCCTTGTCTGCTGGATGATGCTTGGGAAAATTCACCGTTCGCGATATGTACGGCAGTTTCGTGGCCGGGAGATAACAGTCGTCGCACATCCTCCGGCTCCTGTCGAAGTTGATGGCGACTTCATCGGTTTCCAGCCACTATCGGTACGTGTTTGCCCACAATCCCTTGCTGTCCTCGTTCCCGCTTCGGCTCAGTGATTGCAGAGCGCTATGGATACGTTTGGCTCTCGCTCCACGTTGAGCCAAGCGGGCCACGATCCTGTCCGTCGACATAGACGCGAACTTTTGGCGCGTTTCCTGACGTTACTGACAGTGTTTTCCCCTGGAGTGTAACGCGCTCGCCTGGGCTCATAACTTTTGCAAGCGCTACGTTGCCATCAACGCTCGCTTCAACCCAGACGCGGTCTGTTGCAGCAATAACGAACGTGTGGCTTGTCGGCGTTGGACTCGGCGTTGGCGACGGTGGAGGAGAAGTAGGTGAGGGAGTAGCTGATGATGCAGCAAGGGTCGGTGATTGTATTGCTGTTGGTGTTGCTGTTACGACGAAAGCGGGCGGCGTTGCAAGAGCTGCAGCTGGCGTTATCGCTGCGGTTGGTCCATTTGTTGCCGTCGGTGTGTCCGCAAGGAGCAGGGTTGGAGCTTGCTTCGGGTGTGGACTCAGGGCGCTATAAATCCAGGCAAAGACAACAGCGGAGATCACAACCATAAAAGCGATAATAGCAAAGTTGGGTGCCCAGTGCCCCGTTCGTGGTACTGACTTCACTGCCGGGACAACCCGGAATCCTCCGCTCCGTTGGCCGTGTGCTTCTTCAAACTTCGCAAGGACAGTAACGGGATCAAGGCCAAGATATTGGGCATAGGCCCGGACAATCCCCCGAGCATAGGTGAGTGGGGGAAGGACGTCAAACGCTTCTTGTTCAAGTGCAGCGAGATAACGCCGATGAATGCGCGTGGCGCGCTCGGCATCCGCAAGCGTCACTCCCCGATAGGCGCGAGCATTCCGTAACAAGTCGCCGAATTCGCCCATAGCCTCCAACGTAACAGATATGATCCTTGCCTATGCTGAACGACTTCGCCGCGTCCGCGTACTATCGCGCGCAGCGAGTAACTGCCGCAAGTATTCATCGACGTTCGGCGTTGGTCGACCATGATGGGAAATGTCTGCTTGTTCCAGCCACCATTCGTCGTGAGGTGTCCACCATGATCCCAGTGAGCTTGCACACGGCAAGGCATTCGCCGCTACCTTCGTCCGCTCAGGAAATGCGAAGGCGTTGGCACACCAGCCGGTTGTGCCGTCGCCAATAGGACGGAAATCACGGCATGTGCGGCAGCAGCGTGGCAAATTGCTGAGTGCAGGAGGGATCGGCTCATCAAGGAGCGGTTCCTCCAGTCGATGTGCTTCGGTGACAGCTTCCTGATCTTCTCGGTCAAGCTGGGGCAATGGCTCGGTTAAGCCACTTTGGTGAGCGGGTATCGCATCAGTCTCAATGGTCTTTCCGGTGTCAGGAGCGTGGGTACTGGGGCGCACGCGCTGCGCACGCTGTTTGTGCGGGGATGACTCAGCGGTTGTAGCCTGCCCAGTGACAGGGGACGCCGATAGTGCTGAAGGTGATGCAGTAGTAACAGTCGTTGGTGGCACTAATGTTGGTTGTTGCTGTTTGCCCACGTCACGATGCGGAAGGTGCTGGGGAGGCATTTCAGCGAGAAAGGCCGAGGAGTCGTCGTGTATGGCGCCGTGTACGGTGCTCTCTCGTGGTTCCCAAAGGTCATTATCCCAGCCTGTTTGGCAAGCAAGCTCGTTTTTCCGGACAAGTACCATGTGATGGAGCTCACGACGAAGCGGATGTCGGCACCACCCAGCCCCTGCGAGCGAACCTTCTTCGAAATAGCGGCATGTTCCACAGCGACGCTGTGGCACCCTTGTGCCCTCCTTAGGTAAAGCGTATTGCAAAGCATAGAACGAGACAGGACGCTCATAGGAATGAAGCAACACTCTCGCGTCCACCGTCTCGCGTGTTACCTCTTGATGGTAGCACCCTGCATTGGTTGGGAAAAGGGCTGCGGCAGGACGAAGAGCTGCTTGAGCAATGCAACGCTAAAGTGTATGAACGCAAGAACATCGTGACGCTGAGAAAATCGCTGGGACGCAGTACCGGTGATCGCGGTATTAAACAACGAAGGGGGCGCATGAATGCGCCCCCTTCGCCCGCTCCCCCTAACCGGAGCAGGTTACTCCCCTTCCCCGACGCGAGCGTTGCCTCACGTCCTGCTCCCACTATTTCATAACGAATGGGCTGGCGAAAGGTTACGCAGTGGGCTGAAGGCAACCCAAATCGTTATACTTGCCATGTTGTGATAGGCTACCCTACCCTGAGGTGGAGGAGCCATGACGAGGTCTGTGTTCCCGACATCCTTGCCGGTTGAACGTCCTGTGGATGGAGTCAAACGCTTTCATATCTGGACCATCGGCTGCCAAATGAACGAAGCCGAGTCTGCCAAAGCTGCGGCGCTGTTACGGCAGGCAGGATACGTCAGTGCGCTCCGTGAAGAAGATGCCGACATCGTTATTGTCAATACGTGTGTTGTTCGGCAGCAGGCTGAGGAGAAAGCCGCAGGACATATTGGCGCACTTGCTCGCTTAAAGCAGCGAAACCCCAATGTACGAATTGCCGTAACCGGTTGTATGGTCACCGGTCAGGAAGAGAAGCTTTCAGCACGATTCCCGCATGTCGATCTCTTTTATGGACCGTCGGAATTTGAACGACTTGTTGAAATTGCCCCTGAGCTGCGTGATGTCGATTTCGATCTTGCTGAGCTGCCACATTACTATGATGAGGGGACAAGTGACCCCGAAGTTACCGCGTTTGTGCCGATTATCTATGGCTGTAACTTTGTCTGCTCGTACTGCATCGTACCATATCGACGTGGGCGAGAGCGAAGCCGGCCAATGGCTGATATCGTGGCCGAGGTTGAGCGTCTAGCAGCCCGTGGTGTTCGCGAAATTACGTTGTTAGGGCAGACTGTTAATGCCTACGGCCACGACCTACCAGGCCAGCCGGATCTGGCTGACCTCTTAGCTGCGGTGCATGAGGTTGATGGCATTGAGCGTATCCGTTTCCTTACATCGCATCCCAAGTACTTCTCGGACAAGCTCATCGCAGCAATTCGTGATTTGCCGAAAGTCTGTGAACATGTTAACTTGCCGGTTCAATCTGGCGATAATGAAGTCCTTCGACGCATGCGGCGCAACTACACGGTCGAGTACTATCGCGAGCGTATTGCCAAGATTCGCGAAATGATTCCCGACGTGACACTCTCTACTGATATCATCGTTGGTTTTCCAGGAGAGACAGAGGAACAATTCCAACATACGTACCAGTTACTTGAAGATATCCGTTTTGACAAAGTACATGTGGCAATGTATTCGCCACGGCCGGGCACACTTTCCGCGCGCTGGGAAGACGATGTGCCACGTGCTGAAAAGCGGCGCCGTCATCAAGCGATTGAAAAGTTGCAAGAACAAATCTGCCGCGAGCGGAATGAGCGCTATCGAGGCCAAGTTGTCGAGGTCCTGGTGGACGGTATGGCTCGCGGTCGATGGCGTGGGCGAACGCGGGGCAACACGTTGGTCTTCTTTGAGTCGCCTGACTCATGGAAAGGCAAGCTCGTCCACGTTCGCATCACGCAGGTAAGTCCATGGTACCTCCTTGGAGAGCTGATAGAACCACAAACATCGCATGGAGGGGTACAGCAGTATGTTGCAGTTTCCCGGTGAAGGTGCACAAGAGCGTCGATTAATCCGTCGCTTAACCAACGCAGCCAAGCAGTACGCGTTGCATGGCGAGTGGGAACGAGCAGTAGAGGCAAATCGAAAGCTACTCGAATATGCTCCGCGCGATGTTGCTGCATATAACCGATTAGGTCGAGCCCTCGCTGCCCTTGGTCAGCTGGATGCTGCACGCGAAGCCTATGAAAAGGCGTTAGAGATTGATCCTGGAAACACCATTGCGCAACGTAATTTGAATCGCTTGCAGTGGTGGAATGGCGATAATGGTGGCAGCGTTGCGCTGCTTCAGCAGCCGGCACGTGCTGATGTTTTTATCGAAGAAGTAGGTCGGACGTATGTGACCGATGTGCTTGAACCAGCCGATTCAGCAATCTTGGCACAGCTTTTTCCAGGCCAGGAGTTGCTCGTTGAGGTTCGGGATAATGCTGTCGTTGTCTGTGATCCAGTCGGTCGTTGTCTTGGCCGACTCGATGCGGAGCTTACCCGTCGTCTTCGTGACCTGATCCAGCAAGGCAATCAGTACCGCGCGTACGTGGTCGCATTGAATGGCAGCACAGTGCGTGTGATCTTGCGGGAGGTCTTCCGGACAGCGAGCTTGCTCGAGCGCCCTTCCTTCCCGCCGCAGCCCAAAATTGCAGCGCCTCGGCCGTATTTGCCCGAAAGTGGCCTCCAAGAGGAAGAAGAACTTGGGGAAGAAGAGGTTGCCGAGTTGCTTGAGGAGACTGAGGAAGAGGAAGAAGAAGCGGTCTTGTCCGAGGAGGTTACTCCCGAAGAAGAATTACTTGTCGAGGATGAGCCACTTCTTTCTGACCTCGATTTCACCGACGACTCTCCTTTAGATAGCTAGCTTGCTTCCGAACGCATAGTACCCCTGGGGCAACACACCCCAGGGGCTTCGTTTCTCTCAATTCGGCTGCTAGCGGAGGACAAACGTAAGGGCGATTAAGACAGCAATAATCAAGGCAGTAAGGATCAGCAGGCGCCGCAAGTCCGAGCGAATCATGGAGAACTCTTCGTCAACGCGTCCCCACGGCGAGACAATACCAGTCGGGTGATTTATGCTGGCAGCCTGCGTGTTTGATACGCGTGTCGGCGCTGCTGTCCGAGGCATTGGCTGTGGTGTTACTGTGTTCGGGGCTGGCCTTCTGGTTTGTGCTGGTCGCTGTCCTGATCGCGGTCGGCGTTGTGCCATGCTGCTCCCTCATGAACCGATCACACATGTACACCATGGCAGTATACCAGAGGATGCTGTACTGTCTAGGCTGACGTAATTTCAACAAGATCGCCACGACGGAGGCCAAGTTCGTGTGCAGCGTTTCCGTTGCGAATTGCAATCTCAAGGCCGCCGTGGCTGCCGAAAAGTGCAAGTGGTGACCCCGGTTTGACATCGCCATATGTCGTGTGAATACCATGAATTACCACACTCCCACACCGAACAAGCGCAGTTTCATAGGCAAACGGAATATCCTCGGGCCGGATCAGCGTTCGACAATTGCCGAAGTGGTCGATTGACAACAGTGGGCCTTGCACACGTTCCGGTGTCCGTACCACAGGCGTAAGCGAGAGCTGGACAATCTCGCTTGGTGCGATTGGTGTGCCAAGGAGTGCAAGGTCAGTACCCGATGCAAGGTGAGCTGCTACAGGTGCGAAGATATCACGGCCATGAAATGTCCGTGAGACAGGATGACGGAAAAATTGGGGGCGATCGAGTGCCACGACCATGTGGGGCGGTGTCTCACGAAAAACCAGGGTTCCTACCCCATTGTCTGGCAGCACGAAGTACTGCTCGCCGGCAAGACACGCGAGAGCACGCCGTGCCGTCCCGACTCCTGGATCGACCACTGCGACATGCACTGTTCCTGGTGGGAAGACACGCCACGCTGTCGCAAGCTGAAAGCTTCCTTCGAGAATATCTTGTGGTGGAACAGCGTGGGTCAGGTCAACAAGGCGAACCTGTGGGGCAAGACTGAGGATCACGGCTTTCATCTGTCCCACATAGGTGTCGCGCTCGCCGAAATCTGTCAGGAGTGTAATCAAGCCACTGGGTCGAGGAAAGCGGTTCATTGCGAGTCCAATCTCATCCCTGAAGGCGTTCTGCAGCATCGAAGGCCTGCACATGCGCAAGCGCCCAGGCATAAGCCTCTGGTGTGTTCGCATTAAAGAAGCTGAGTAACTCGGGATCAAATTGTCGAACAGTCGACTCAGGAATGCGCCGGACATGAACTCGTGGGAAGAAGCCGATAACCTGGTATCGCCCCTGGGCGAGTTGCTGTTCAATTGCAGGAATGCAGGCTCGGCTGTAGATCGCGTGGAGCGTTTGCAGCGTTTCTTCACCACCCTGAGCGCTTGTGCCACGAAGCGCAGGAATGAGGACGTCATAATCTCGAGGAAGGCTGATCATATAGCGGAGCAATTGCACGTTAACAAAGGGGAGATCACACGCTAAAACGAGGCAGTAGGGATGTTGCGCAGTTGTAAGCGCGGTGTAGATCCCGCCTAATGGTCCAGCTTGTGGGACAAGATCGTCGACTCGACGGGCGGCAAATTGCTCATATCCTGGACGTGCTGGGGCAATGAGCAGGAGATCATCTGAAAGCGGAGCAACCCGCCGGAGGACACGTCCAAGCAGTGGCTCACCCCCAACATCAAGCAGAGCTTTATCTTTCCCCATACGACGACTCTGGCCTCCGGACAGAATCGCAATCGAAAGATCCACGATCGCACTACCCCTCTTGTGCTCTTTTCTCCGTCCGAAGTATACTGGTCTCGTACTTCCAGCAGTGTAGCGAGCAAAGTGGTGATTCGAGCAGAGCGGCGTATTGAACGGAGGCCGGTGGACTCTTCAGCGAGGTCTTGTGGCAGTGGGTAGGGTTGCGTCGCTAAAGGAGGGCAGCACCCATGAATTCGGCACTCATCGGGAAGATCGAGAAAGCTCGCCGATACGCTGAAGAACCAGAGCGTGCTCAGCTCCAATCACTTCATGTTCGTTTCCGTGGCGACCACGACGTCTATGACGTGCGGTTCGAAGATCAGCACTGGAGTTGCACGTGTCATTCGTTCTCTGCTCTTGGGCTTGGTACGTGCAGCCATATCATGGCGCTTGAACGGCTGCTTGCTCCAATGATTCCAGCAGAAGTGCCAGCAAGCGGGACGCAACCCCTTGGTTCCTCTTAAAAAATCTGGCTATTAAAAGTCTGGCTATCGTGATACTCCGCTAAGGACTTGCTCGTAGCGTTCGACTGGGAGGATGAAGAGCGAGCCTCCTCCGACGACACGCGGTAATGGAACTGTTTGCCATTCGGATTCCTCTTCGAGACGATCAGGTGCTGGCGGTGCTGGTTGCTCCTGCCAGTATGCGTGCAAGAGTTGAAGCGCTTGACGAAGTTCATCTTCTGAAACCCCGAGCAGCAGTGCGGCGCTTCCAGGTTGCAGAAGTTTGCCGGTAGCTGAAATTTGCGTCACCTTCAAACCTGCTTCAACGAGCGTAGCCACAATCAGTGGGGCATCCTGCTCATGCACGATCGCAATAATGAGGTGCATCCCGACTCCTGACTCTCTGACTATGACTCCTCTTGACAGAACCTTTCGCCACGATAAAGTGTCGCATACAACGCAGAGCTTCTGCTGACCCGGCGCGGTTTTGTTTTGGCTTATGGTGCCGCCATTGGCACCAGGAATGAGTCCACACCCTGGCTTCTGTGGTGCAGGGCTCATCGACATGGTTGGTGGGCGTTTGTTACCCTGAACAAAAGGGTGAGAGCGTGCCCGTATCTCGCGTGTAAGCATATCGGGACAAGCACGATACAGCATGTTACGGGAACAGGGGGAACATGTGCGAGTTCGTGGTGGGCAAGCGGTTGTCCATACACTCGAGCGACTTGGCGTTGACGTCGTCTTTGGTATTCCCGGCGTCCATACGCTTGAAATTTATGATGCCTTATATGATTCACCGATCCGCCATGTCCTTGCTCGCCATGAGCAGGGCGTTGGGTTCATGGCTGATGGCTATGCCCGCGTTTCAGGACGCCCTGGCGTAGCGATTGTTATTACTGGCCCGGGGGTCACAAACGTCGCTACGCCGTTTGCCGAAGCCTATGCTGATTCATCACCAGTCCTGGTGATTGCGTCCAATGTCGAGCAGGCGTGGCAGGGGCAGATGCTTGGCCATCTCCACGACCTTCGCGATCAGCTCGGCTTAATGCGAAGCATTACCCCTTGGGCGAAGCGTGCGCATACTGTTCAAGAAATTCCATGCCTTCTCCATGAGGCGTTGACCTTCATGCTTGGAGGACGCTCTCGTCCTGCCTATCTGGAAGTTCCCCTCGACGTCCTGAGTGCTGAAGCGGACATCGACGTTGCTTCACTCACGCCAATAACGCGACCCGTCATGGCGCCATCACCAGAGATCGTTGCTGTAGCGGCCAAGACAATCGCCACGGCACGTCGCGTTGTGATCTACGCTGGTGGTGGGGCAGTTGCAAGTCAAGCTGGAGCTGAGCTGGCAGCATTGGCAGAGTGGTTGCACGCTCCAGTACTAACCAGCACGCAGGGTAAGGGCAGTATTCCAGATGACCATCCGTATAGTGTGGGAAACCTCTGGGAACCGGGCAATCCGGTTGAAAATCTTTTGCGTGAAGCAGACCTTGTCTTGATTTTTGGCTCCAAGCTTGGCGCAATGGAGACGAATTACCAACAGATGCCACTCCCACCCATCCGCATTCGCGTTGATGCTGATCCGCAGGAGATATTACGCAACTATCCACCAACGATCCCCATCGTTGCCGATTGCCGGCTCACAGCACGTGCCTTACTCGAGGCTCTGCGACATGAGCGTCTTCAATGCGCAGGCTGGTCGCCGGATGAGGTTGCTGCAGTTCGGCAGAAGGCTCTGGCACGAGCGTGGGGGCATGAGCAGGCAGCCTACATACGTGCAATTCGCTCAGCTCTTCCGCGCGACGGCATCCTTGTGGTTGACATGACGATGATGGGCTACGTCGCGAATCGCTTCTATCCCGTCTATACACCGCGAAGTTACCTCTTCCCGACTGGCTACGGAACGCTCGGCTTTGCGCTGCCAGCAGCAATTGGTGCGAAAATTGCCCGACCTGATGTGCCAGTTGTGGCTTTGGTTGGTGATGGCGGATTCCAATACACTATGGAAGAACTCGGAGCAGCGGTACAACTTGGGATCGGTTTGCCGATTATCCTCTGCAACGATTCCGCATATACCGCTGTCAAGGACGAGCAGGCGCGACGTTTTGATCGCCGTTTTATTGCGGTTGATCTCGTCAATCCCGATTTTCAGCGTCTTGCTGCCGCATATGGGATTCCATCGGTGCGCGTAGCCTCACCGGAGCAACTGCAAGACGCGTTGAGTGTTGCGCTTGAGCGCTCTGTGCCGACGGTGATTGAGCTTCCGGTTTCTTTTCCGGTGTAGCAATGCGGTGTCAGGTTACCGGTCACGATCTGCAACTCTGGCGTTATCGGTGGTATGGCCGTCTCCTCGTTTCAGACGGGGTACGGAATTATGCGCTGCCCATGACGGGAACGATTGCCCAGTGGTTTCAGCCTGGAGAAATCGTTGAATTCTCCCGTCTATCTGCAGACAAGGAGGAACCACTCGGGTTTGATAACTATATGCTCGCACGCGTCAGCGATGATGGGCTCATACCAGTTTGGCCAGTATGGCAGGATGAGCAACAACTCGTTCGGACGCTACCACTTTCTGACCAGCCGCTTTATACCTATCGCCTTCGTTTCCGCGAAGCGACGCGTGAATCGGACTTTCTCGCCATTGTCGACTTTGAACAGCACCACTACGCGGCTGAAGAAGCTGAAATCGCGCGATGGTACTGTCCCGACGATGGGCGCGTCGTTGTTGCAAATGCGCAGCCATTTTGCCCAGTATGTCATCGTCCAATGCGCTTTGCAGACCTCGTTGATGCCACACGAGCAAGTCGGTTTCTGCTTGCTGAGTTGCTTGACCGCGAGCCGTATGAGCCATCGGTGATTGGCTATGTCCGCGTTGATCCTCCATTGCCGATCATGCATCGACGACTTCCTGATGGGACGATTGTCCGCGATATCCGTCGGCAGATCTTCCCTCCCGATTGGATTTCGCCGACGTATTGGCCAGTTGTTGTGTACCGGCGTCTTCGTAAGGAACATCCCGATCGGCCAGCCCGTGAACTCTGGGCGATGGCAGAGGCCGAGGCGCTGGCTCAGTGCAACACCCGTGGAGCACGGATTGCTCGCGTTGTCGTGCATCCCGACTATCGTGGTGATGGGTTAGGCGTTCGCCTTGTCCAGGCTGCCCTTCGCTGGATTCACGATCGGCGCATTCCGGAAATGCGCCAAGCCAAGGATATCGTTGAAACTGTTGCCCTCATGGCTCGGTATAATCCATTTTTTGAACGGGTTGGATTCCGCTACCTCTGGGATACGGCGTCTGGCCGGCCTGTGCTCTACTATGCGCTGACGCCCGACGCGCAAACCCGCATCGACCATTTTCTTGCCCATGACGAAGTTGGGCAGCAGCATCGCGGACAGCTTTATCGCGCTCGGCTTGACCCGGTAGAACCATTGGCCGGCTCGATCGTTATCGATCATGTCACCAAGTTCTACCGCACAACGTTAAGCCTTCGTGCCTTACCCATGTCGTTGCAGCAACTGCTCCGTGCTTTTGGTGTGGCCAGACGCACAATGACGAAAACCGTTTTCCGCCGCCTCAGTCTTGAAATTCCTCCACGCGCTATCGTTGCCCTTGTTGGTGCTTCCGGAAGTGGGAAAACAACACTCCTCCGCATGATTGCTCAAGCAGCTGGTGAACCGTTTGGATCGGTTGCTCAGCCGGATACTGGACGCGTACTGGTGCCCGAGAACGTTCAGGTGGCCGTCTTCTTCCCTGGTGAGCGCGAACCACTGTTTGAAGGCGTAACACTTCTTGAAGCAGTATGGCGCCTTACGAATGATGAAGTTGCTGCGCTCGAGTTGCTCAATGCGGTCGGACTCGGCGATGCTTTGCTCTTCCGAGCAACTCCGGGACAGCTTTCAACTGGACAGCGGGAACGAGCACGGCTTGCGTTGCTCTTTGCGAGCCGTGCGAACCTGATCCTTATCGACGAATTTGCTGCTCATCTCGATCCATCACTCGCTCGCCGTGTGGCACGCAAGTTGAGTGAACTCGCTCGCCGGCTTGCAGTGACGGTCATCGTAGCGACTCATCGTCCTGAAGTTGTTGAGGCGCTGGCCCCTGATCATACATTGGTGGTGGGGTATGGCGGTGTTCGACCTTTAACGTGACGCCGCCGGACCCAAATGCGGGGCCCAGTTGGCCGTTCGAGCGCATACGGTGTTGGAAAGGGTTCTGGATCCTCAAGCACCCAAGCGTACAGTGGTTGCCCCTGAGCATACGCTTCGAGAAAGGTGGCGGGGGCCAGATGCTTCTCAATATGATCAAGCAATTCCTCGATGGTAAATGGCCCTAAGACATCAGTCAGTCGAACGGTGCCGATGAGTCCCCGGCTGCTGGCAATTCCGATGCGCCCACGAATCCGCGTTGGATAGCGCCGAATTTCCCAAAGTTTTCGCCCCTCCACGATGTGCGTTGCCCAGGGCTCACGGACAGTCAGAATATGCTCCGGTAGTTCGGGCTCGTCTTGTGACATCGTGTGTCTCCCTCCACATGTCAGTATAGAGACTTGACGGCGAGATGAATACCGCGTATTCTCTGAAGAAGAAGGGAAAGAGGCGCTGGATATGATGTCGCGCTCCAGCACGCAGGCTTTGCCAATCCGGATTCTCGCGATTATTCGGCCCCGCCTGGGCGGGGCTAGCCGGTGCTGGGGAGTGCTGTCATGTCGGCGCTAGGCCGATAACCAAAAGCGAACGCGAGGATGTCGGCGGCCTCCCCATGTGGGGAGGCCGCTCAGTATTGTGCAGTGGTCTTGCAATAGGGAGGGTACTATGGCGGCAGAACCAATGACGTCCGGGCCAACAGTTGCAATCTATGACACGACGCTTCGTGATGGGACGCAAGGTTCTGGCATTTCCTTGACCACTGACGATAAGTTGAAGATCGCACGGGCGCTCGATCGCCTTGGCGTTGCCTATATCGAGGGCGGCTGGCCTGGTTCTAACCCGAAGGATCTTGCATTTTTTGAGCGGGCAGCTCATGAACACTGGGAGCATGCACGCATCGTAGCTTTTGGCAGTACACGAAGGGCGCACGTCGCTCCAGAGGATGATGCTAATCTGCAATTGCTGCTTTCTGCCCAGACGCCGACCGTCACCATTGTTGGAAAAGCGTCAGCATTCCAGGTCGTACGCGTATTGAACACGACGCTCGACGAAAACTTAGCAATGGTACGCGAATCTGTCGCGTACCTGAAGGCTGCCGGGAAGGAAGTGTTCTTTGATGCAGAGCATTTTTTTGACGGCTACCGCGACGATCCCAACTATGCTCTTGCTGTCTTACGGGCTGCATGTGAGGCTGGAGCTGATGCTGTCGTGCTCTGCGATACGAATGGTGGGACGCTGACCGAGCCATTAACTGAAGCAGTGCGACACGTTGTGCGAGAAATTCCCTGTGTTGTTGGCATTCATACGCATAATGACTGTGAATTGGCGGTTGCGAACAGTATTGCCGCTGTGCGAGCTGGGGCGCGACATGTTCAAGGAACGATCAATGGCCTTGGAGAGCGTGTTGGCAACGCGAATTTGTGCTCAGTGATCCCAATTCTTGAATATAAGATGGGGTATCGCTGCTTACCACCTGGAAAACTTGCGCTCTTGACAGAGACCTCTCGCTATGTAGCGGAAGTAGCGAATGTCGCGCACGATCCAAAGCTCCCATTCGTCGGGGCACATGCCTTTACCCACAAAGCTGGCCTCCACGTGAATGCAATTGCGAAGGAGCCGCGTGCCTATGAACACATGCCCCCTGAGGCAGTCGGAAACACGCGCCATGTCTTAGTGTCTGAGCTCAGTGGACGGAGCAATATTGTTCTTAAAGCTCAGACATTTGGCATCGATTTAAGCGACAAGCCAGAGATCGTACGACAGATCGTTGAGCAAATCAAAGAGTTGGAATTTCTCGGATTTTGGTTTGAAGATGCCGACGCGTCACTTGAACTGCTGATCCGGCGAGCATTGCCCGGCTATACTCCGCCCTTCACTGTGCTCGATTACACTGTGCTCACTGAATATCGTGAAGGTCGTGGGATGCTGGCGGAGGCGATGGTAAAGCTTCAAATTCATGATCAGGTTTTCCATACTGCTGCAGAAGGCAACGGGCCGGTGAATGCCCTTGACGCGGCGACGCGCAAAGCGTTGCAAGCTTTCTACCCGCACATTGCCGATGTGCGCCTTGAGGACTACAAAGTGCGGGTGCTTGACGACCATCACGGCACAGGGGCAAAAGTGCGAGTCTGGATCCGCTCCGGGGATAACTTCCGCAGCTGGAGCACTGTTGGGTGCTCTACCAATATCATCGAAGCATCATGGATGGCGCTTGCTGATAGCTTGACGTACCCGTTAGTTACGCCGTTACCAACTGGAACACAGTCAATTACTCCGGCAGTGGAAGCTAAGGCGTCTCGTTAGCGGCGCCAGGCCCGGACGATGAGTTTATCGTCACGAAAACCGAGGATAGACCCCTCCTCCACGTGCGCACCGAGGTATGCGAGCAGGGCTGGTTGGCTGAGAAACCATGCCTCCAGCTCTGCTCGCTGGTCGGACGTCATCCCCGAACGCTCAGTCCACTCCTTCCAGTTGTGCCAACGTTGTACTTCCATCACAACGTCGGGGACAAGTCCAACTGTGCGAAGCCCGTCGAGCCAAGCCCGGCGTGAAAGACTGTGTACATGGCTGGGATCTCGTTGTCGTTCAAGCTCGTCAAGGGCGTGAGCTAACGCAGGATCATCAGGACCAAGATTGTCAACGAGAATGAAACGCCCGCCAGGTTGCAGGACGCGTGCGACCTCAGCAAGAAAGTGATGTGGCGAGGGAAAGTGATGGGGAGCAATGCGACAGGTGACGAGCGCCATTGAGGCGCTGCGAAGTGGAAGAGCAGTCGCATCTCCTGCAAGAAACAGACAGCTGCCTTCGCTGTCAGCCTCTCGTAGGGTCTCTCGAGCAACATGAAGCATCGATGGGGTAAGGTCGAGCGCAATGACGTGCGCTCCGTGTTGCGCTAACAGCTTGGCGGTATGCCCAGCGCCTGTAGCCACGTCGAGAGCGCGTTCTCCGGGGCGCACTGCTGCAAGTCTGAGCAGGAGTTCAAGATCAATGCCCGTCGCAAAGGTTGGACTCGTCTGGTAAGCGCGGGCAACACGCCCAAACTGCTGTTGCACTCGTATCCGGATCTCTGCGTCTGTGTTCACTTGTGCCTTCCTCTCTCGCTAAATTCCTCGTTTTAGGCAGCGTTGGTGTTATACCTTTTGGGTGGGTGAATAGAGTTGGCGGGAGAATGGAGGGAGTGCTGCGTGTTTCGGTGGTTTGGGCGCTTGGCGTACCGGTTCCGCTGGCCGATTGTCGTGCTCTGGTTCGCCGCTGCCCTTGCAACACTTCCTGTTTTGCCACGTGTTGCTGATGTCCTTTCGCCTGGCGGCTTCTCGAGTTCGCAGACTGAATCAGCCAAAGCACGTGCCTTGCTGCAGCAGAATATCCCAGGATACAGCCCAAGCACAATCCTGGTCCTGTTTAGTCATCCGACGTGGAAGCCGACTGATCCGCAATTCATTGCCGAGGCACAACGAGCGTTAAGCCGCGTCACTTCACTGCCGGATGTTGCAGGAATCGATTGGTTTATGCAGAACCCCCGGCAAATTGCGCCGGATGGCTCTCTTGCGTATGCAGTGATACGGCTGAAGCGCGATCCTGAATCGGCTGAAGGGACCGCACGGGAGATCCAACAAGCACTTGTCCCAACCAATCTCACGGTCCAGCTTTCGGGCAGTCCTGTACTCTACGCCGACTTTGCCCATGTGACAGAACATGACTTGCGGCGTGCTGAAATTGTTGCGTTTCCTTTCGCCTTGGTCGCTCTCGTTTTCGTCTTTGGCAGTGTGGTGACGGCGATCATCCCGCTGATTGTTGGCGCAATTAATGTAGCGCTTGTGCTTGGCTTTCTCTACCTGCTCACGCACGTCATGTCGCTTTCGGTGTTCTCCCTCAATGTTGCGAGTATGCTCGGGCTTGGATTAGCCATCGATTATTCGCTCTTCCTCGTCAGCCGATTCCGCGAAGAACTTCTTCATGGTTCTGTCGTACAGGCTGTTGAGAAAACGGTTGCTACGGCCGGCCGGGCTGTCTTCTTTTCTGGCTTGACAGTACTCATTGGGTTGAGTGGGCTGAGCTTTTTCGAATTTCTCTTCATGCGCTCCGTTGGTATTGCTGGCATGTTGGTCGTATTGACTGCTGTGCTCTCTGCGATGACGTTCTTACCGGCTATGCTTGCGATCGTCGGCCCGCGTGTCAATGCGTTAACGCTTCGCTCTCGGCCAGACCAGACAGGAGGCTTTTGGCATCAGACTGCAACGCGTGTTATGCGTCATCCCTGGTTCGTGGTGATTCCAGTAACGGCGCTTCTCATCGGCCTGGCATTGCCGTTCCGCAACGTACAGTTAAGCTCTCCGGATGCGACGATTCTACCGCGTAGTACCCAGTCGCGGCAGGCGTTCGATCGCTTGAGCCAGGCCTTTGGCCAAGGGGCCATCTCACCGATCGTGATTGCAGTTCAAACCGACCAACTAGTAAACGACCCGCAGACCCTTGCCTCCCTCTATGCCTACACGCGGCAAATTGCTGCCGACACGCGTGTTGAACGTGTAACCAGCATTGTCACTGTCGATCCACGGATTACGCTTCCACAATACCAGCAACTCTACCATGACCCCGCGCACATCCCTGATCCAGTGCTCCAGGCCGCGTACCAGCAGCTTGCGGGCCAGAACGTAACGGCCATCTATGTCTATTTCAACGCCCTACCGGCCAGTCCAGAGGCTCGATCATTACTCCATGATTTGCGTCACATTCAGCCGCCAGCTGGTCTCCATGTGCTCATGGATGGTTCAACCGCTGAGATCGTTGATAATGTTCAGCGGATGTACCAGAAGTTTCCGTACGCTGCAGCAACGGTCATCCTGGCAACGTATGTCGTGCTCTTCGTCTTGCTGCGCTCAGCGCTGTTACCACTCAAAGCGGTTATCTTGAATCTCCTGAGCTTGACGGCCAGCTATGGTGCTTTAGTCTATATCTTTCAGGAAGGCCACTTTCATCGATTGCTTCACTTTGACCCTCTCGGATTCACTGAATCGTCGCTGCCAATCATCCTCTTTTGTCTTCTCT
The DNA here is from genome assembly GCF_000744775.1 of Thermorudis peleae. Lineage (NCBI taxonomy): Bacteria > Pseudomonadati > Thermomicrobiota > Thermomicrobia > Thermorudis > Thermorudis peleae. The sequence continues at coordinate 1,238,120 of NZ_JQMP01000003.1, forward strand.
TCGGTCTGAGTATGGACTACGAGGTCTTCCTCCTGAGTCGTATCCGCGAGGCGTGGGAGCAGACGGGCGATAATACGCGTGCAGTAGTTGAGGGATTAGAGCGGAGTGGTCGGATTATCACTGGCGCTGCATTAATTCTGGTCATTGTTGCAGGTGCCTTTATTACTGCTGATGTCGTGCTCATTAAGGCTCTTGGTCTGAGTGTTGCGTTGGCCGTTGCGCTTGATGCTACGCTGGTGCGTGTCTTGCTCGTGCCGGCAACCATGCGCTTACTCGGGGACTGGAACTGGTGGATACCACGATTCGCACTTCGGCTTGTGCCGGTCCGGGGTATGGAGCACTAACATCATGCGGCGGTGGGTACCGATTATCATTGCCTTGCTCCTGCTGGTACTTCCGGCCTGCGCGAGCCATGCTGGTTTGGCACAAAACATGCCGCAGTCTTCGGTGCCGACTCGTGAGCGCACCGCCCAGCTTTTCCTGACACCTCCACCTACGCCAGGGCCGATACAATTGCCGGACGACGATGCTCCACATGATGTTTTGACAGAATGGTGGTACACAACAGGCCATCTCCAAGCGACAGACGGTCGGCAATTTGGCTTTGAGTTTGTCATCTTTCAATCCGAACGCTTTGGCTATCCGGTTGTCTACGCTGCCCACTTTGCCATCACAGATCACCAGGCGCAGCAGTTTTCGTGGGCTGAACGTGTCGATAGCCATCCACGGCCGCCGTCGACACTTCCAGTTGTTCTCTCTGTTGCCGATTGGTCTCTCCAGATTACTGACAATCAGCTTGTCCTTGCAGCCCGCATGGACAACTACGCGCTGCAGCTTGCTTTGCGCTCAATAAAACCCCCGGTGCTTGAAAGTCCCGGCGGTTTCTTCACCTGGGCTCCAGCAACTGGGTCATACTACTACTCGCGCACCCGCCTAGCTGTTCAGGGAACGTTGCGTGCCGGCACAGCGGATTTCGCTGTCCAGGGCCAAGCGTGGATGGATCATCAGTGGGGTAACTTTATTGTTGGGAACCAAGGAGGATGGAACTGGTTCGCAATTCAACTCGATGATGGCCGAGATGTGATGCTTTGGCAAACACATGACACTGAGGGATCGGTAGTGTTGGCGAGTGGCACACTTGTTGATCCGGAAGGACATCCCCAGTATTTGTCTGCCGATGCATTCAGAATCCAGTCAACAGGCTCGTGGCAGAGTCCCCATTCTGGAGCGCTCTATCCCTCGGGCTGGAAAATTGCTATTCCCGCTGCCAGGCTTCAACTGACAGTCACGCCCGTACTCCAGGATCAAGAGTTGCAAACAGTTCGCTCAACTGGCGTCATGTACTGGGAGGGTGAAGTCGAGATCGCTGGTTTCGCCGATAACAGGCCAGTAAATGGCAAGGGGTATGTCGAGCTAACTGGGTATGCCCGACCCACGATCCAGCCCACACCTTCCCTTCCTGTGCCGCATTCATGATTTGAAGGCTGGCATGACCTCTTTGACAAATGCGTCGAGCGCTTCCCAGTCAATGGGTGGCCGAAGCGCGAGGTTGATGGCTGTTACTCCTTGCTCAACATAGCGATAAAGTTGCTCGGCAATACTTTTCGGGCCACCGACGAGGTAACCCGGCTGCGTTGCAGCTTGCGGGCCAACTTGGGCAATGAGTCGCTGACGAAGGCGCTCGACTGCGTCAGGGGCATCACTCGTCGCCATGTAGAGTCCAAGCTGGACAGCAATGCGAATGGTGCGTGGGTCACGCTCTTCCTGCTCGCACCATCGTTCGAGAGCCGCCAGCTTCTGCGGCAATTCCTCAGCGCCAATATAGGGGATGTTCCAACCATCAGCATACCGGGCTGCGATCCGTGCGGTGCGTCGTTCGCCACCACCACCGACCCATAAGGGGAGCTGTGCTTGGACTGGCTTCGGCAGCAGCCGGGCATTTTCAAGGTGGACGTACTTGCCGTGAAAGGTTACTGCATCTTCGGTGAGTAGGCGGCGCAATGCTTGGATGCCCTCTTCAAGTTGATCAAGCCGCTCGCGATTCGCGAGAAACGGATACCCGAAGGCCCGGTACTCTGGCTCATGCCAGCCTGCGCCGAGTCCAGCTTCGAGCCGCCCGCCGCTCAAGTGATCAATGGTTGTCAGGGACTTAGCGAGAAGGCCGATATTGCGAAATTGGACGGCGAAAACCATGCAGCCAAAGCGAATGCGCTGCGTTTCGCTCGCGATCGCGCTCAGGAGAGCGACCGCTTCGAAGTGGGGAATCTCATCACTGGTTCGCGCATAGAAGTGATCCCAGACCGAAAACCAGCCAAACCCTTGTGTATCAGCAAAACGCCAGAGTCGGCGAAGTTCATCAATGGTAGTATTTTGTGGACCCACGTGAATCCCAAATGTGACGCCTGCCATTGCTGCTCTCTCCTACTCACTCACCGTTCGCTGATCGGGTGTAAGCCAATGGATACTGACAGTAGCGCCCAGCAATGAGGTCAGCATGTCTGCAAGTGCATGAGCAGCTTCACGGATTGCTGTCTCCGTCACGTCGACAAAGCCATCGATCGGAAAGAGAATGTCGCGCGAAGAGAACGTTACGAGTCCTGTCCGACTTTGACGCCAAACCCAACGGCGGGTTCGAATGTCATGTTCATGGGCGTAAACGATTTCGCCGGGTGAGGGGCACTCTTCCTCGTCGCTCCCCAGTGGGAGGAAGCGGTCAAGAGCTGGGTCAGCAAAGCGGACATCGATTCCTTGAGGTGCTGAAGCTAAATCATGCGCGCCGATGGGAACGAGATAGCGCAACGAGATCGCATTGGCGAGGTCAACTGCTGGGTTAATATGGGGCGGTGGATTGCCTTTGACGGAGCGTCGCACGAGTGCTTCGACAGAACTGAGGTATGTGCTGGGTGACCACCCAAGGGCCCGGAACGTTTCACGCCAAATCGCGATTGCCGGGTGGGCTTTCGGATCACTGCCGCTGAAACGTTCAACCGTCTCCTGTACTGTATCTTGTAGGAAAGCTTGGACTTCGGTGTTCGGCTGGGTGTTCTCGACTCCATGAGCGACGACGGCGGCGAAGCGGGCATGGGGAATACGAGAAAAGACTTCCGACGCAATTTCGAAGATTCGGCGTGCCATACGGTATTTCCCCTTCCATATGGCTATGATGGTGTAGAGCAAATCGTGCCTTCGCGCTTTGACAGAATGCGTTCGTAGAATGTAAGGATCTCGTTGGTTACCCCATCCCAGGAGTATCGCACTGCCGCCTGTCGCGCGCCGACCTGAAGACGGGTGCGCAATTGGTGATCACGGAATCCTCGAAGGAGAGCTGCAGCAAGTTCCTCGCTATTGTCCGGCGGGACAACGAGACCTGAGATTTCATGTTCGACCGTGAATCGTAAGCCTCCAACGTGGGTCGCGATAACCGGAGTGCCGCATGCCATTGCTTCAACGGCCACCAGTCCAAAAGACTCGTAGCGTGATGGCACGACACAGAGGTCAGCAGCGCTGTAGTAGAGTGGCAGGATGTCACGCGGCTGTGATCCGAGGAACCTAACAAACGCGCTGATCCCAAGTGCATCGGCGTGTTGAACGACTCCTGCGAGATCGGCATCGTACTGCGGACCAGTTGGGGTATCTTGACGCTGGCCACCAATGAACACAAGCAACGGCTTTGGGGAGTCAACAGGCCAGCGATCGAGCAGCCAACGCCAGGCAACGAGGAGCGTATCAATGCCTTTGATCGGGTCAATTCTGCCAACGTACAGCCCTATTGGTCCATCCGGTAAACCGAGTGCCTCGCGTGCTGCGCGCTGTGGAAATGGTCGGAAGCGCTCGAGATCGACGCCAGGAGGAACGGTACAGATTTTTTCTGGGGCAACTGCCAGTGTCTCGACCATTGCCGTTCGTTCATCTGAGTTGGCAGCTACGATGCCATCGGCAAGGCTCAGAAGCCGACGCTCAACTTGGAGTCGTATTGCTGGCTCTCGCTGGAAAGCCGCTTCACCTGGCCATTTGAGCTCACCTAGGGTATGAAACATTTGCACAAGTGGAATAGGTTGGTAGAAACGCAATAAAAATCCAGCCCATCCCGAAAGCCAGTAATGTGCGTGGATAAGCTCATAGGGCAACATGCCGCCTTGGCCGGCGAGAAAGACCAGATTCGTAACAAATTCTGGCAAATAACAGAAAAGTTGCTCTTTGGGCAAGGGCATGGGCGGCCCAGCCTCGACGTGAAAGAGACGCACACCAGGCTCAATATGGAGGACAACCGGTTGGTCGGGGTGTTGCCGCCGCGTGAAAAGATCGACAGCAATGCCGCGTTGTGCCAGGTGATGGGCGAGTTCGCGGACGTAGACATTCATCCCACCGGCGTCGCGGTTCCCTGGCTGTTCAAGCGGAGAGGTGTGAACGGAAAGCATCGCAACGTAATGCAGAGGGGGAGGCCCGAAAAGTTGTGCTATCTTGGCCTGATGCCGCGACACGCTGTCCCTCCTCTGCCGATATGCCTGAGAACCGCGCAGCCGGCCATGTGGCCGGCTGGCAGGAGTTAAACGCACAGCAATAACTATACACGTCCAGGCAAGCGCTTTTAGCCAAGTGTGGGCTGAATGAGACCATATTGCCCGTCTTTGCGGCGGTAGAGCACGTTAATCTGCTCATCGGCAGGATTCCAAAAAACGAAAAAGTCGTGCCCAAGCAGTTCCATTTGTTCAATTGCCTCATCTTCGGTCATGGGATAGACCGGGAAACGCTTCCGGCGTACGACCTTGGGCAAGGCTTCTTCCTCTTCTTCGATTTCGGGCTCGGCAGTGAGTAAGGCTTCTGTTTGCGCTTCAAGCACCCGCTGTGTCTGGCGATGGCGCTCGGTGGTGCGTTTTTCCACGAACTGTTTCATGCGGCGCGCCATATGCTCAATAGCTCCATCGATCGCAAGATGGAGGTCACGGTCCCGGTGCTCAGCACGAAGAATTGCCGCTTTCGTAAGCACTGTCATTTGTGCAATGTACATTTCGCCGCCTGAGCGTTGTGGTACACGGCGTATTTCAAATCGTGTGTCAACTGCGCGGACATTTAGCCGGTCGAGCTTTTGCATGCGCTGCCGGATATAGTGGTTGAGTCCATCGGTAAGCGGTACGTCAAGCGTCCGGAGTTGGAACTCCATCGCGTGCCCCCTTTGCTGTTTCCCGCTTGGATTCCCCCTATTGGAGGAAAGAGCGCCCGCGGAGGGACTCGAACCCCCGACCACAGGGCTTAGGACGCCCCGGCTCTTTCCCCTGAGCTACGCGGGCAATATTCACCTCTGCCTATCCCAAGTCTAGCATGGACCTCGTTCGTGCTTCGAGAGACCGCCCGTTCATAACGCAATTCTCTGCTTGTCGCACTGCCTCTCTGCCGGTATACTTAGCACCGTGTAACGGGGAGTGGCGCAGCCCGGTTTAGCGCGCCGCGTTCGGGACGCGGAGGTCGGAGGTTCAAATCCTCTCTCCCCGACATGAGAGGGCGATCATCATGATCGCCCTCTTTCTCATTAGTGAGCAAGGGAGATCGCTGATGGACGAGCGGCAGACGGTGGCAGCTGCTTCACAGGAACGTGCAAGCGAGCTACGCAAGCTTCCTTCTGTTGCGACGCTCTTGCAGGCGGATGAACTCGCTCCGTTCGTTACAACGATGCACCACGACACTCTCGTCCGTACGATCCAACGCGTTCTTGCCGAAAGTCGCGAAGCGATTTTGGCAGGCGAACCTGCTCCATCACACCATGAGCTCATTGCTCGGGTGCAGCACCAGTTGCAGGTTTTGTTTACTCCGAAGTTGCGTCCAGTCATTAACGCTACCGGCGTCATTTTGCATACCAACCTCGGCCGTGCTCCCTTGAGTGAGGATGCAGCAATCGCAATGGCCGAGGCGGCTCGGTTCTATACGCCGCTCGAACTCGAACTCGAAACGGGGCGGCGTGGGGGGCGCATGCGCGAGCTTGCCACTCTGCTGCGGGAACTAACCGGAGCTGAAGCGGCGCTCGTTGTGAACAACAATGCTGCTGCTGTGCTGCTCGTGCTAAGCGCGCTTTGCGCTGGACGTGACGTCATCGTCTCTCGCGGCCAGGCTGTCGAGATCGGTGGAGGCTTTCGTATACCCGACGTTCTCGCTCAGAGTGGCGCGAGGCTAGTTGAGGTCGGAACGACCAATCGTACTTACGTACGCGATTATGCAGCAGCAATTCGTCCAGAAACTGTTGCGATTCTCTCTGTGCATTGGAGCAATTTCCGCATTGTTGGCTTTACGGTTCAACCCACGTTGTCTGAACTCGCTGAGTTGGCACATCAGCATGGCTTGTGGCTCATTGCCGATCTTGGTAGTGGCGCATTACTCGACACTGCGCGGTATGGTCTCGCTCATGAGCCGATGGTGCAGGAAGAGCTAGCTGCTGGGGCTGACCTCGTCTGTTTTTCTGGAGACAAGCTCTTAGGCGGACCACAAGCCGGGATTATTGTTGGACGACATGACCTCGTCCAGCGCGTAGCAGCGCATCCCCTTGCTCGTGCCGTACGTGCTGACAAAACGACCTTGGCAGGCCTGGCCGCGACACTTCGCCACTACCTACGAGGCGAAGCAGAACAAAAGATTCCGATTTGGCGAATGATGAGCATACCAGTAGAAGCGCTTGAACAGCGCTGTCAAACATGGCAGCACGCTTTAGGAGCAGCGGTTGCGGCCGAGGTTGTCCCAAGCGAAGCTGCTGTTGGTGGTGGCTCGCTTCCTGGTTCAACATTGCCAAGTTGGGCATTGGCCATTCCCGAGTCCACGGCGCGTGCGCGTGGCATGAGCCTCGATGCCCTCGCAGCAGCGTTACGTAAGAACAACCCACCGGTGGTTGCACGGCTCGAAGAGCATCGATTGATGTTTGATGCTCGCACTGTTTTGCCGGAGCAAGATACTCAGCTTATTGCCATCCTCCGCCGCACGTTTTCTGTCTGACAGACGGTTACATCCGCGCTTGCTCAGAACGCAGGTCGGGGAAATAGGGACTGGGGGCAGGATAAAACTCCGGATAGCGGATGCGAAGTTGTTCGAGGTGCTGGAGATGCTCACGGACGATTTCGCGATCACCCCGTGCTTCGGCTTCTCGTATCTCCTGGTGGAGCAGCCGAACTTGCGCTTCATGCCGCTCTCGTCGTAGTCGATGGATTGCTTGCCGAATCGTCTCGATCGTAGTGGAAGCGGGTGTTTCCGGCATTGGCGGCAGGCGATTGCGCAGTTCCTCGGCGTATTCCTGCACTTCAGGAGGCAACCATGTATTGTTGTCCTCGCGTAACTGTGACGGATCAGCTGTTCGCAGTGCCTCGAGAATGGCTGCGTTGCGTGCATCGAGTACGTCGTATTCGTCAAGCTCAGCGATCACTGATTGAGCAAGCTGCGGGTAGCGGAGACAGAGCGCGATGCATCGTTCCTCCACTGTAAGAGGTGTTCGTGTTGGCCCGGCGAGTTCGGGGACGGGACTTCGCATGCGCTGTGGTGAGCCACGTGATGTTCGCATCGCCTGGCGAACCAACTCTTCGCGAATGCTCAAGCGTCGAGCGACTTGCTGGACATAATGATCCTGTACAATTGGATCGCTAATCTCGCGCAAAATCGGAGCGATACGTTGCACGAGCGCTGAAATCGCTTGTGGCGACGTTGGAGGCTGTGTGCCAAGCAGTGCGTCAAGATAGAAATCGAACAGGGGAACAGGGTGCGTAATGGCCTGGTCCCACGCTTGCCGGTCGTTGCGAATCAGCTCATCTGGATCCTTTCCACCAACGAGCCGGGCGATGCGGAGATCAACACGTAGTGTTCGCTCGAACCGAATCATGTAGCGCACACGAGCATCGGCATCGGAGGTGGTTACCGGTACCGGGCGATCCGGTTCAGCAAGCACCTCTCGCATGACGTCCAGTCCACGAAGTGTGGCTTGTTGACCCGCTGCGTCAGCGTCAAGTGCGAGAATGATTTGATCGACGGCACGGTGTACCAGCCGAACTTGCCGCTCCGTCAATGCTGTGCCCATGGATGCTACTACGTTGGTGTAGCCGAATTGATGAGCCGTAATCGCATCAATGTAGCCCTCAACGACAATGAGCTGCCGCGTTCGGCGGATTGACTCCCAGGCGAGGTCTAACGCATACAGCACACTGCTCTTGTCGAACAATGGAGTCTGCGGAGTATTGAGGTATTTCGGTTGAACATCACCAAGTGCCCGTCCGCCAAACCCGAGGATCTTTCCTTCACGATCGCGGATCGGAAAGATAAGGCGATTGCGAAAGCGGTCGTAGAGTGTTCCGTCCTCGCGTTGGCCGATCAGACCAACTTCGAGCAGCTCATCGCGTGTCGCCCCCTGCTTTCGTAGATGCTGGAGTAACGCGTCTCGGGTAGCTGGTGCAAACCCGAGCTGAAATCGCTCAGCTGTCTCGCGATCAATGCCACGTTGGACAAGGAGATCACGGCCAGCTGCGCCGAGTGTGGTGTTCCACAGCACATGGCTAAACCAACCAGCGGCCAGCCGATTGAGTTCAGCTAAGCGAGCTAGATGAGCATCCTGCTCTGCACGCTGCGGGGATGGGCGGTGCAGTGTAATACCAGCGCGTTCGGCTAAGCGCTCGAGTGCTTCGCGGAAGCTCAGTTGCTCAATGCGCATCAAGAAGCTGACTGCGTCGCCACCGACGCCACAGCCGAAGCAGTGAAACGTTTGGGTCTCGGGGAAAACGATAAAAGACGGGGTTTTCTCCTGATGGAAAGGGCAAAGCCCCTTATAATGTCGGCCAGTTTTTCGGAGGGCAACGTAGTTGCCGACAAGCTCGACAATATCTGTCGCTTCGCGAACGCGCTCAAGATCGTCTCGGCGAAATGCACCTGCACTCGTCATGTTAGTACCCAGAAACGTGGAATACGCAGTTGCTCAAACTTCATGAGTGCATACCGGTCCGTCATGCTGGCGACATAGTCTGCAGCGACGCGTTCAGGGCCATCGTCGATCAGCGCGGCAGCGAATTCCTGCGGAATTTCTTCTGGATGCGTTGCATAGTGCTGAAAAAGATACTCGACGATCGCCTCGGCTTTCTGTGTCTCAGGGGAATGATTGAGCGGTTCATACACGTGCTCAAAGAGGAATGTGCGAAGTTCATCGGCTGCTTCCCGCATGGAAGAGGAAAGCGCGATGACCTGCATGCCTGGTGTGAACGTATCGAGCAATGGTGCTGAGGTGGTAATAACATCGAGCACGAGCCGATTGATCCGCTCAGCATGCGTCTCTCCCAGGATCTGCAGCACTCGCTTCGGGATGTCAGCCAGCCGTACCATGCCCGCGCGGACTGCATCGTCGAGGTCGTGGTTGATGTACGCAATGCCATCGCTGACTTTAACAACTTGTGCCTCTGGAGTGAGTGGCCTCCCCGCGGCTTCGCTCATAATGCTGCTGACCAGTTTTGAGTGCCGCAAAATGCCATCACGAACAGCGTTTGTGAGATTCAGCCCGCGGCCGTCTTTCTCAATCCTGTCAACAACGCGTAAGCTCTGCTCGTTGTGGCGAAAACCTGGAAATACACGCGCAAGCGCTCGCTCACCGGTATGGCCAAACGGGGTATGGCCAAGATCGTGAGCGAGTCCAATCGCCTCGATCAGATCTTCATTTAATCGCAGGGCACGACCAATCGTGCGTGCAATCTGGGTTACTTCGAGCGTATGCGTCAGTCGCGTCCGAAAGTGATCACCGTCGGGTGCAATAAAAACCTGAGTCTTATGCTTCAGGCGACGAAAGGCTTTGGAGTGGATCACCCGATCGCGATCGCGTTGAAATGCTGTCCGTACCGCACATGGCGACTCAGGATGGGGACGAGAGGCATCCCGGCTCCGGGTAGCTGCTGGGTGCAGCCAGGCTTCTTCGCGCTCTTCAATCCACTCACGGATGCACGTAGTCGTCATCACGCGTACCGTTAACCCTTCCTTGCAATCTAGTGTACGTACGGACAGTGCTTTTGACGAGGGTTGTGTTCATATGAACTTTCTCGGTTAACTTGATATGGTACAGGGATGAGCTGTCTGAGGGTGCCATCAATGACGAAGGAACACCTTGCTGAGCGTCTTGCTGCACTCGAAGCTGCTCCTGGGGTTTATCTGATGAAAGATGCCCAGGGAAACGTGATCTATGTTGGCAAAGCGGCGTCGTTGCGTGCTCGTGTTCGTTCATACTTCGGCTCGCGTTCGGGTATGGATGCCAAAACGCGAGAATTAGTTGAGCATATTGCTGATTTTGAAGTCATTCGCACGGATACTGAGACTGAGGCTCTGATTCTTGAAAACGAATTAATTAAACGGTATCGCCCGCGGTATAACATCCTGCTCCGAGATGACAAAACGTATCCCTTTATCCGCATCACCAATGAGCCATATCCACGAGTGATTGCAACGCGCCGGTTGGTACAGGATGGCAGCCGTTACTTCGGCCCATATCCGAGCGCTGGCGCTGTACATCGTACGCTCGAACTCTTGAAGCGCCTTTTCCCCTATCGGGCATGCGATATTGAGATTACTGGTAATGCGAGCCGACCGTGCCTTTACTATCATATCGGTCGATGTGCTGGCCCATGTATTGGTGCGGTATCGCAGCAAGAATACCAGCAAATTATTGAGCACGTTATTTGTTTTCTCGAAGGCAAAGGAGACGATCTTCTTCCTGCGCTGCGCGCGCAAATGGAAGAAGCCGCCGAACGGCTGGATTTTGAGCAGGCAGCCCGATTACGCGATGAGATTCGAGCCATTGAGCACGTTTTGCAACATCAGAAGATTGTGACCGGCCGCAATGAATCGTTTGACGTTCTTGCCGTTGCTCAGGGAGCCGGGGGTGACGCCTGTGTTCAGGTGAGCACGGTGCGCAACGGCAAGCTGCTCGGTTCAGAATCGTATATGATGGCCGGGGCGCGCGTTGACGATACGCCGAGTGCGATTCTCACATCGTTTGTCACCCAGTTTTATCAACAGGCAGTGCAGATTCCGCCGGAGATCGTCCTGCAATATCCTGTTGACGATGAAGCGATGATTGCGGCGTGGCTTACCGAACGTCGCGGGAGTACGGTGAAGCTTACGGTGCCAAAGCGTGGGTTACGGCGTGAACTCGTCGAGATGACGCAAAAGAGCGCGCAGCAAAACCTCGAGCAGCACCGCGTGCGCTGGCTAAACGATGAGCAGCGGACAACAATGGCGTTGAGTGAACTCGCCGATGCACTGGGCTTAGATCGCTTGCCACGACGCATTGAGTGCTTCGACGTGTCAAACTTGCACGGAACGAACGCTGTTGCTAGTATGGTGGTCTTTGAGCAAGCGAAACCGAAGAAGAGTGACTATCGGCGGTTCCAGATTAAGAGCGTCGAGGGACCGAACGACTTTGCAATGCTGCAAGAAGCAATTCGCCGTCGTTATCGACGCGCACTTACCGAGGAGCAGACAGAATCGTGGCGGTCACTTCCTGATTTAATCATTGTGGATGGTGGCAAAGGGCAACTCAACGCAGCGTGTGAAGTGCTCAGAGAATTGGGCCTTGATTTGCCGATTGCAGCATTGGCCAAAGAACATGAGGAGCTCTTTTTGCCCGATCGCCCTGACCCAATTCTCTTACCACGCGATTCGCAGGCACTCTATCTTGTCCAGCGTATTCGCGACGAGGCACATCGCTTTGCAATCACGTTCCACCGCAAGCGCCGGGCGAAGTCGACAATTGCCTCGGTCCTTGATGAAATTCCTGGCATTGGCCCGCGTCGCCGCCGAGCGCTGTTGCGCGAGTTCGGCTCTGTGGAAGGCATTAGACAGGCGAGTGTCGAGGAGATCGCCAACGTTCCCGGGATGACGCGGGCGTTGGCTGAGCAGGTGAAAGCTGAGTTGGGAGGATAAGAGGGCTGTGCCAGCAGAAATCATTCGTGCTGATGACCCCCAGATGCTTGTGCGTGCACGTGAGGTCCTGCTGAATGGCGGCTTAATTGTCTTTCCGACGGATACCGTCTATGGCGTTGCTGCTGCTGTTGAACGACCTGATGCGGTAGCGCGCCTTTATGTTGCGAAAGGGAGGCCACTTGACCGACCAATTCCCGTCTTGATCGCTTCCCTTGACCAGCTTGAGCGACTCGCTGCGACGATCGACGAGCGAGTGCGGAAACTGGCCGCCCAATTTTGGCCTGGCGCATTGACCATTGTTGTGCCAGCCCAACCGTGGCTACCGCCAGAAGTCGTGCGTGATACTGGTGCAGTTGGCGTGCGGATGCCAGATCATCCAGTCGCGCTTGCAATCATCCGCGCCTTAGGCGGTGCACTTGCTGTGACGAGCGCAAACCGGTCAGGTGAGCGTGAAGCGCGCACAGCTGAGGAGGCCTTTGAGGCATTAGGCAATCAGGTGGAGCTTATTGTCGATGGTGGCACATGCCCGGGAGGTGTTCCATCAACGGTGATTGCCTTGACCCCAACGGGAATAACGGTCATGCGGCATGGGGCGATTGATCCTGCCGAGATCGAACGTGCGTTGCTCTCTTAACCAAAATGGATCTTGTTCCCCAAATGTGGAGTGAATCACAGTACAATCAGCACGAGAGTGCCTGAAGGTGGGGAGGCACCACGATCGAATGTCGGTGGGCGTGGTCTGCAGGTGGGACATTAAAGGAGCGTGAGCACAATGCCGATGCCGTCGGATGCCCCAGTTTCACGCCCCAGCCGTTTCCTTCCGTTGTTCCGTCGCACGCGCCGACCTCCGTTGACTGTCCATACCTGGGAGTGGCGGAGAGTAACTGAGGCTGTTTCTGGAGAGAAGCAGCGGTATCGTATCTTGATTCTCTCGGCCCCAATCGGTGGTGGGCATAATGCAGCCGCACGGGTTCTCCATGCGCAGCTGAGTGCCCGCGGGCACTGTGTCACCATCCAAGACGGCTTTCGAGCAATGAGCCCTCTCCTTTGCCGTCTTTTTCAATGGATGTATCCGCGCCAGCTCAAGTATTTCCCTCTGTCTTATACAGTGCAATTTGCGCTTTCCGATCGGCGATTTGTGGCGCAAGCAGTCCGTTGGTTCTATGGACGTTTTCGCGGTGAACGACTCTTGCGCTTTATTGAGACTCATGAACCCGATCTTGTTATTTCGACGTACCCGTTAGTTACTGCCGCGCTCGGGTATCTTCGGCGGCGCGGCCGGCTTACTCGTCCCTGTGCGGCTGTTGTCACGGATTTTGGTGTCCATCGCCTTTGGGTATCCCCAGGCGTTGACCTTCATCTCGTGCTTTCGCTCTTGCCTCAACCTGCCTTTGATGAAGTTGGTGAGACTGTGCGGCTTATGAAACCCCTCGCGAGTGATACCTTTGCCGAGCTCCCGGACCGTGACACGGCTCGTGAGCAGCTTGGCTTGCCCCCTGACGTGTTCTTTGCCCTCGTGATCGGCGGTGCGTGGGGCATTGGAAACATCGAGCGGATTGTTGCTCATCTCGTTGAACTCGGAGTAGGAGTTCTGGTTGTCTGTGGTACGAACCGGCAGTTGGAGTGTACCTTGCGCAACCGCTATAGACAGCATCCGCTGGTGCGTGTCTACGGATGGACGGATCAGATTCCGCTGTTCATGGCGGCGGCCGATTGCTTGGTTCAGAACGCTGGTGGCATTACCTGCCTCGAGGCCATGCTAGCACAGCGGCCGATTATCATGTATCAGCCGATTGCTGGTCATGGCAAGCGCAATGCCTGGGAGATGGAGCGAGCTGGTGCGGCTTACTACCCGCGCTCCAAGAAAGCGCTTGCCTGGCTGCTAGCGACAACACGTAACGGCTTGCAGCCGCTCCATCCCCCCTTCATCCCAAGCGAAGCTGAAGCTGCGGTCTCGCTCATCCTCGCGTTAGTTGCAGCCTGAGTAACCCAGGGTTAGTCGCCATGATGGTTGATCCTTTATTGGACAGGCGAACGCGAGCGTTCGCCCAGATCACCTGGCTCACCAAGCCCAGCGTATGACCCAATCATGACGCCGAATGCGCTTCCAAGCAGCCCTCCAAGAATGAAAACCAGGCTGCTACTCGTGTTTGGGGAGAACAGGCTTTTACCCAGTAGGGCAAGCAGCGCTCCAGCGAGGAATCCTGGCACGATGGCCCATCCCATGATGCGTTGAGCGCGATTTAACACTGGCTCTTCAGCGGCCTCCTCCTCTGGTGTTTCTGCCAAGGTCTGTTGGACAACGAATGCCTCGCCCATGAGTGCGCCATAGACAAGGTGCAAAATGAGGTTGCCGATTACTGGTAGCGGACCAGCGCCAAGCTTGACCCCAAAGATGCCTGCCCCCATCACTGGGAAGAAGATCACGATTGATGCAAGCCACGGGAGAAGAGCAAAGATGAGCCCACGGCGCCAGCCTGGGCCATTGAGCCGCGGTTCAAACCAGGCGGCGTAGATGACTGCCCAAATAATTCCTGCGGCAAAGTTGAGGATGATTGCAGCAGCGAGGCTCGTAAATACTCGTTGAGTGAGGAGGTTGGCCGCCAAGTGTGCAAACCACCGCTGAAGTATCGTTCCCTGCGGTAGGCTCGCCCCAAGTGGCTGGACAATCCAGCCGTAGCTCATGAGTAACGCAACAGTGGCGCCACCAGTCCCAGCAAAACCGGCCAGAATACTTAGTGGGAGCCAGTCACGAACGCGGCCGTTGGGAAGGCGTTCGGGTTCGCGCGCCGGAGCGAGCGCAGGAGTTCGTGGGGCGCGACTGGGCTGGGAGGATGGTGTTGGTGATACGACCAACGTGGGCCGGAGTAACCCAGTGGCGACGACAATGCCCCCTATCACGATCGCTACTGCGGCGATTAGGGCTTGCGCATAGCGTCCCGAAAGCAAATGAAAGATACCAGCAGGAATAGCGAGGACGAGTAAGACGATGTACACCACATCCCACAGCGAGAAGCGTCTCATCGAACCGCTCCTTTCCTGGCTACTAACCCTCGAGGGTGTTTTCGCAAAGTGGAGCGCCAAATGTCTGGCAGCTCTGTCCATTGCTCCTTTCACCATGTTCGCGCTGGCATGTCAGAGTGTACCATACAGCGAATGAATATGGCGAGGATCAACGCCGGGACAAGGTGAAGTAACGGATGCGTGAAAAACTCATGCTACTGCGGAACATCCGAGTTCTTCGACACGCGCTTGTTTGGGGGATGGCTACACTTATCACTGTCATTCTCGGCATCTTGGCACGTCGTGATGGACCGCGCATTGGTGAAGTCCCATTGCTTTCGCCGTACGGCCGCCTCTATTGGCTCGTTGCGTTGGTTAGCCTGGTCCTCGTTGGCGGGGTTGCTCAATGGCAACAACGACAACGAGATGAGCATGAATTAGGTGAAGAGCCCGTCGCGTGGATCGCGCCAGTCCTGACGATCTTGGCAGCGACCCTCGTATTGGCTGCTTATGCCGAGAGCATACGAGCGCTGGTGGTGGTTGTGCTCGGCGTCGTTTTCCTTCTTATCTGGCATACGCTGACACACCGTCTGCTGGCCGTTGAGAATCTGCAGCAGCGATTACTTGGCCAGCTTGGTCATACCCTTTTTGTCCATCTCTTGGCATTGATTCTCCTTGCGATGATTTATGTGCAGAAGTTGCGAAGTCTCTACTCCGCAGTCGCGATCGTTGTTGTGACAAGCATGCTTTCATTCTTGGCAATGCAAGGTGTCAGCCATCCGCGTGAGCGACGTTTGCTCTATGCGATCCTAACTGGATTGATATTAGGGGAAACGACTTGGGCGCTGAACTATTGGCGAGCGACGGGGTGGCTTGGGGGTGCTGTGCTCTTTGTTTGCTTTTACTTCATTACGGGGCTCATCCTGGCACACCTGGAGCGTGCACTCCAGGTTCGTGACGTGGTGGAATATGGTGGAGTCGCGCTTCTGGCTTTTGGCATATTGACTTGGGCAATTCTACGCTAACGGGTTAGTGTAAGTATGAAGGAGCAACGCAATGCAAGAAGATGAAGAGCTCGAAGATCTTACCCTTGAACTTGAAGAGCTTGAGGATCTCCGCTACGAGATGCTGGAATTAGGGATTACCAGCCTTGCAGAACTTGAGGAGCGTATTGCTGCCCTTCGCGCTCAGATTGCTGAACTCCGTGGTGAGGAGTTTCCGTCCGACGGAGATGATGACGAGGAGTAATCGCTGATGGATCTTTTCGAGGCGCGCCGTCGCGAGTTGCTTCGGACACAATCCCCACTCGCAGAGCGGATGCGCCCCCAGAGCTTAGAGGAATTCGTCGGACAGGACCATCTTACAGGCCCACGCGCTCTCTTGCGTCGGCTGATTGAGCGCGATCAGCTCCGGTCATTGATTCTGTGGGGACCTCCTGGTAGCGGGAAGACGACACTCGCTCGGATCATCGCGCGAACGACGCGCGCGCATTTTGTCGCACTTTCAGCAGTTACTGCGGGTGTGGCGGACCTGCGGCGGGAGGCAGCTGAAGCTCGTGAACGACTGGGAATGCATGGCCAGCGAACGATTGTCTTCATCGATGAGATTCATCGCCTAAACCGCGCGCAGCAGGATGCGATTCTCCCCTATGTTGAAGATGGGTCAATTATCCTGATTGGAGCAACCACGGAAAATCCATCTTTCACTGTCAATGCGCCTTTGCTCTCACGAGCCCGCGTGATCGTACTTGAACCGCTGTCCGATGATGCACTGCGTGTCATCATCCAGCGCGCGTTGACTGATCCTGATCGTGGTCTGGGGTCCCTGGGGCTTCAGCTTGATCCAGAAGCTGGCGATCTCCTCATCCGTCTCGCCAACGGTGACGCACGCTTTGCACTCAATACACTGGAATTAGCCGCACTTGGCGCAACCGGTTCGATGATTACCACACAGGATATACGTGAAGCAGCAATGCGGCGAGCTGCCGTCTATGACCGCGCGGGCGATGCGCACTACGATACGATTTCAGCATTACATAAATCAATTCGTGGCTCTGACCCCGATGCAGCGCTCTACTGGCTTGCCCGCATGGTTGAAAACGGCGACGATCCCCTGTACATTGCTCGCCGACTCATTCGTATGGCGAGTGAGGATATTGGCCTTGCCGATCCTGCGGCGCTACTCATCGCTGTCGGCGCCTATCATGCTGTCCAGATGGTTGGATTACCGGAGGCTGCACTCGCCCTTGCTGAGGTGGCGGTGTACCTGGCACTTGCTCCAAAAAGCAATGCGCTCTATCGCGCATACACTGCAGCGCAACAGGACGTTCTCGAGGCGCCGAACGACCCGGTGCCACTCTATCTGCGCAATGCACCAACGCGGCTCATGCGCGAGCTTGGGTATGGCCGGGATTACCGCTATGCACACGATGAGCCTGATGCAATTGGAATCCAGGAGTATCTTCCGCCACGGCTGCAAGGCCGTCGCTACTATCAGCCAACGGACCGCGGAACAGAAAAGCACCTGGCACAACGGCTTGCTCAGATTCTTGCCCGACGCGCGCAAGCCCAACCGCGTCGAGATCAGGAGGAGGAACGGTGACGAGCGAGGAACCAATCACCCTTATCGGTCGTCCCGGTGGGCGTCGCAATGATGAACTGCGTCCCGTCGAGATCATTGCTGGATACTTGCCGTATGCTGAAGGCTCAGCGTTGATCAAGATGGGGAACACCCACGTCCTTTGTGCGGCTACAGTTGAAGCGCGTGTGCCAAATTTCCTGGTCGGCACAGGACGGGGGTGGATTACTGCCGAGTATGGCATGCTCCCACGGAGTAGCCGGGAGCGCATTAGCCGCGAGCGCATGGGACCCGGAGGTCGGACAGCAGAGATCCAGCGCCTGATTGGTCGCGCCCTGCGTGCTGCCGTTGATCTTACCGCTCTGGGCGAGCGTATGATCATTATCGATTGCGATGTTATCCAAGCCGATGGTGGAACCCGTACTGCCGCTATCACTGGCGGCTATGTTGCGTTGTACCAAGCGCTTCAGTACCTTGTCCGTGACGGTGTGCTCACGACCTTGCCGATCGTCCGGCAAGTTGCCGCTATTAGTGTCGGCATTGTTCACGGTGAGCTGCGGCTTGATCTGGAGTATGCTGAAGATAGCCTCGCAGAAGTCGACATGAACGTGGTTATGACTGATAGCGGCCACTTTGTCGAAATTCAAGGCACTGCCGAAGGGCTGCCGTTCAGTCGTGAGCAACTAGGGTTGCTCCTTGATCTTGGCGAACGTGGCATCCGTGAGCTGATGTGGCATCAGCGGCGGGCGCTGGGGCTCCCGCTCGAATAATGTCTACGTTGTTTCAATATAGCCTTTCGTCGATGGCAGTGTGTCCTGGATGCGTGCATCACGCTGCGTTGCTTGGTCGAGTGCCCGCCCGAGGGCCTTGAATACCGCTTCGACTTGATGATGAAGGTTCGTGCCATAGAGCGTGAGAATATGGACGTTGATTCTGGCTTCATAGGCGAAGCTTTCCAGGAAGTGCCGGACGAGGTCGGCGTCCAGCAGGCCAAACATTCCCGGAACAAAAGGTGAGGTCATGACAAAATAGCCTCGACCGCTACAGTCAACAGCGACATGGGCCAACGCCTCATCCATCGGCACTGCGGCATTCCCCATGCGAACGATGCCGCGGTGATCCCCAAGCGCTGCTTTGAACGCCTGGCCAAGGCAGATTGCAACATCTTCAGTTGTATGGTGTGCATCAATGTGAAGGTCGCCTTTCGCCTCGATGGTAAGGTCGAAGCGACCATGCTTGGCAAAAAGAGTCAGAACATGGTCAAGTGCGCCGATGCCTGTCTGAACCATTGCCGTGCCACGTCCGTCAAGAAGTACCTCGACGGCGACACGCGTTTCTGTAGTTTCGCGCTGTATCACACCACGACGTAGCGCAGTCATCCGTTTGCCTCCGGCTGATAGGATTGCAGGACAGCAATAATCTGATCAGTATGCTCGGGAAGCCCAACACTGATGCGGAGACAATCTCGCAAGAGTGGATCATCATACTTGCGAACAAGGATGCCGTGCTGGGCAAGCCAGGCATGCACCGCATGTGCGTCGCCAACCGTAACGCGGCAAAGGATGAAGTTGCCGTGTGAAGGATACGGTTTCAGATAGGGGATGGTGCGAAGTTTGCGGTAGAGCCGACCGCGTTCCAGGCGAAGCTGGATCACGGTCTGGAACTGAATCGCGCGATCAGCAAGTGCGGCTTCCACTGCGCGCAAAGCAGGCACGCTGACGTTAAAAGGTTGTTTGATTGTCCAGAGTCGATCCGCAAGCCAGCGTGGAAAGAGGCCATAGCCGATGCGGAGTCCAGCAAGGCCTGCCCATTTGCTGAACGTTCGTAGAATCCCAAGGTTGTCATATTCCTGAAGCAGTGGGGCGAATGTCTGCCCTGCAAACTCATAGTACGCTTCATCAGCTACCACAAAAATGCCGGTCTTCAGCAGTTGCTCAAGCTGATGGCGTGTCACAGGATTGCCTGTGGGGTTATTCGGTGACGCAAGGAAGATGAGGCGCGTCGTTGGACGAATCGCGCTCAGGATCTTTGGGATATCAAGGTCAAAATCTTCGTTACGGGCAACACTCTGCACTGCAGCACCAAAAAGCGGTGGGCGCGAGAGGTAGACGCCAAAGGTGGGAACAGGGACAAGAACGTCATCGCCAGGCTTGACGAGGGCAAGCAGGAGCAAGTCGATGAGTTCATCCGAGCCATTACCGAGAATGATCTGTTCTGCAGGGATACCGGTATATTCAGCCAAAGCAGCGCGGGCACGACGTTGCATAGCATCTGGGTAAAGATGATAGGGGAGGGGTTGCGCAAGTGCCTCACGCACGAGAGGAGAAGGTCCGTATGGATTCTCATTTGCGTCCAGCTTAATGAGCTGCTCTTCTGGAATTCCGAGAACTTCAGCTGCAGTTGCTGCATCGGCCACCGGTAGGTATGTATTCATCTGCATTGCTTCAAGCCTTATCGTTCCAAAACCATTGCTCCCACCATGGGAGTGTTGCATCCGAGTGAGGATCATACTACGCCACGCTCATGGAGAAGAAGCAAGAGTTGTGGCAGGCACCATGGTAGGATTGCAGAAGAATGCCTGTGCGTATGCTGCCGAGCGAGTGCATGCGCATGATGCCGATGATCAAACCATGGGTGAGCAGATGACAGGAATGCAGCGACTTCAACGCGTTCTTGCAGCTCGAGGAATTGCTTCTCGACGGAAGGCCGAAGCGTTAATTCAGGCTGGTCGTGTCTCAGTTGATGGCCAGATTGTGCGTGAACTCGGTGTGCGAGTCGATCCCGAGCGGCAGGATATTCGGGTGGATGGTCGCCCTCTGCCGGCGGTTCGCCCACGCTATATCATGCTCCATAAGCCGGTAGGGTATATTACTACAACTGCTGACGAGCGTGGCCGGCAAACAGTGCTTGATCTTGTTGACGTTCCAGAACGGGTTGTACCAGTAGGGCGCCTTGATCGTGATACCTCCGGCTTGCTGTTGCTCACAAATGATGGCGAGTTCCTCTATCGCATTACCCATCCTAGATATGAGCTTGAGAAAGCGTACGAAGCGCTCGTCGATGGATTTCCTGATGAGGAAACAATTGAGTTGTTGCGTCGAGGTGTGAGCATTGCTGGGCGTCCTGTCGCAGTGCGCCGCGTGTCGTTGCTCCGGACGGAGCCGCGCGGTGCAGTGTTTGAAGTTGTCGTTCATGAAGGACGTAATCGGATTATTCGGCGTATGTTTGAACGGGTGGGCTATCCAGTTCTCGCATTGAAACGCACCCGGATTGGCCCGCTCACGCTTGGAACTCTTCCAGTCGGAGCCTGGCGTGACTTGACGCCTGAGGAAGTTGCGGCGCTGGCACGTGTCGTTGGCCTTGATCGGAAGGTTGTCGGAGACGAACTACGGCGTTCCAACGTTCGACCAAGACAGGCAGAGATGACTCGGGGGAGAGGTAATGGCGCCAAGCGCTCAGCAAAGGGAGCAGCGGCCATGCCGGATCGTTATCGCAATCGACGGTCCGGCCGCAGTGGGGAAAAGCACCGTTCTCGCTGAACTAGCTCGCCAGCTTAACGCGCTTCCGTTCGATACTGGCATTGTCTATCGCGCGTTGGCCTGGGCGGCGCAGCAAAACGGGATATCGCTTGACGATGAATCGCGTCTGAATTCACTTGCACAACAGCTCCAGCTTGAACTCCGCCGGGAAGAAACATCCAACGGGCTCGCTGTGCGCATTGTCGTAAACGGGCAAGATGTCTCGGAGGTAGTGCGCGCACCAGAACTCGGCGAAGCCGCCTCCCGGGTTGCTGCCTATCCAGGTGTTCGTGCTGCGCTTTTAGCTCTGCAGCGTGAGGTTGCCGCCTCAGCTGAGCGTGTTGTCATCGCTGGGCGGGATATCGGGACGGTTGTGGTGCCTGAGGCAACGCTTAAGATCTGGCTCGACGCCTCACTTGACGAGCGCGTACGCCGACGGTATCACGAACTTCAGCAGCGAGGTGAAGAGGTTACACTGGCTGAGGTGAAGCGCGACCTCATGCAGCGTGATCAGCGAGACACTTCACGCGCCGCGGCACCGATGCAGCGCGCTGCTGATGCCATCGTTATTCAGACTGATGGACGATCGGTTCAGGACATTGTGCAGCAAATCCTTCTGTTAGCAAAGGAGCGTGCTCGCTGTGCAGACGCAGCGCGTACCGTTTGATCCAGCCTGGCGTCTTTCGCCACGCCGCAAGCTCAAGATGGCTATTTTTAAAACGGCGCGTTTCTTCATTGTGCCACTTCTGCGGCTAGTCATTCGCTTTCGGCTCGAAGGACTGGAACATGTGCCGCCATACGGCCCTGTCCTCGTCGTTGCGAACCACCTACACAATGCTGATCCTGTGCTGATCATTGCAGCCTTGCCACGCCCGGTGCTGTTTATGGCGAAGAAAGAACTTTTTAGTATTCCGATTATCTGTTGGTTTGTCCGCCAATCTGGTGCTTTCCCGGTTGATCGCGGCAAGGCTGATCGCAATGCATTGCGCCAGGCGGAGCAGTTGCTTCGTGAAGGCATGGTTGTCGGCATCTTTCCTGAGGGCACACGCTCGATCACTGGTGGCCTGACCAAACCGCATCCGGGCGCGGCGCTCTTGGCGCTTAGGGCACAGGTGCCAGTCCTACCTGTGGCTATTACTGGCACTGAGGTCTTGCCGTTTAACGGGAAAAAGGGGCGAGTACGTGGTCGTGGCTGGCCACGTGTAACGGTGCGCGTTGGCCAACCGTTCTTCGTTAGTGCAATGACGCCGCAAGGCCAGCGACGGACGCTCGAGGATGTTGCTGATGAAATGATGCTGCATGTTGCTCGGTTGCTTCCACCTGCGTATCGCGGCATCTATGCCCAGCATCCGCATGTCATCGTGGATCCTGAAACTGCCGAGATCGGGCGATGAGTGTTCCCCTACCAGTGGGCTGTCAAGATATGGGAGCGCTCTATGCTTGGTGGCGCGGTGATCCCCTGCCAGCACTTGCTCCTTTACCAGGCTTGGTAGTGCAGTGCTGTACAAAACTCCCTGGGGCACACCATGACTTGATCCAGAAACCAGAAGAGATACAAAGGCGCTGGCAAGAAGGACATCGCCTCTATCTAGCATGGATCAGGCAGCAACTCGTAGCGTTTGGTTGGGTGGCAACACGGACGGCCGAAATTGGCGAGCTGGCACTGCGGTTTTCTCTCTCCCCTGATGACCGATACCTCTGGGATTTTCTGACCATGCCATCATGGCGAGGGCAAGGAATCTACCCACGCTTGCTCCAAGCGATCCTGCGTCTTGAAGAGACAGGAAAACACTTTTGGATTGGCCATGGTCCGAATAACGTGGCATCAGCACATGGAATTCTTCGGGCGGGCTTTCGTAAGGTGATTCAGGTATGGCGCCTGCCCGATGGTAAACTGGTCTGTACTACTTGCGATGACCAGCGCGCTGAGGCTGGGGCGGCGTTGCTTGGCCTTCCTCTATGGCGAAGCTGATCGATGTTTTAGCCTTCTCTGCGTAACTCTATCGCACGTCTCCAGTGGCGAAGGGCAAAGACCGATGCGCCAAGTCCAGCGACCCCGAGCATTCCGAGCAATGGTTTGGGAATGCGTTCTGGGATGCGGACGTTTCCGTCATCGTAGCTTTGGAAGAGTTGTCCCCATGGTGTCTCAAGGGCAGTTCGAGCAAGTTGCCGACCCACACCCGATGGCCAGAAAAGCTGGAGCTTAAGTGTTGTGAGGAGCTTTCCAACGCCTTGGGGTGAAGCGAGCTGAGCTGCCCCCTTCTGTCTCCGGCCGGTCACCGTGTTAATGACCCTGTCTTCCGGCTGGAGGTTCCAATCAGGCCCTAGCAGGTTTTCCCCAAGAATGCTCAATGCCGCGAGGTCGCTGATGCCAAGCCCTCGCTCTTGTGCTTGTTGTAGAGCAGGAATCTCCTGGGGAGGATATCCCAGGATGATCGCTCCAAGAGTGTCCACTGCGACGTGATCTGTGCTTGCCAGGATAAGGCTCCATTCTTTCAATCGCGTGTTTGCAAAACTGCTTCCTTGTCCGACCAGTGTGGCATCGACAACGGTGAGACTCCCTGCACTGAGTTCTTGTTGCAGGGCAACCGCGTCTGCGAGGACATCAGCGATTGGCACACGGCTGAGCGCTGCTGCATGGGCATGTCCAAGCCAGAGTTGTGCTGTGCTTACCATGCCACCAGCTATTGCCATTGCTGGATGTGCTGAAAGTGCTGGCAAGTGGATGATGTTACGCTCGAGAAGCAATCGCGGCACCTTAATTCCATCGGGGAAGAGTTGAGGGGCAACTTTAAGCGGACGCGAGGGGGTGTGGGTTACCCATTCAACCTCAGGATCGTGTAAATCGAGGTGCGAGAGGCGGTATTTATCGATAACATAGCGAAGCTTGTTCGCTTCTTCGGCCTGCAGGACGCTACCAACAAGTGGCTGATGGCAGAGAATGTAAAGTCGACTGTACCCATCAGCCTTCAGTCGTCGAACAAGGCCTTCAAGTTGCCATGGCGTTGTTGCGCTCCCGGGGCACCACATCGCAGTGGGAGTAGTAATGACGATGACAGTGTCACGGTCCTTCGGTAATGCCAGTTCGTATTCGATCAGGTGCAAAGCCCGGCCAATGTCTCCTAAGACCGTCTCTGGCCTTGTCTTGATGACAGCAACCTTGCCTTTTCCGTGAAATTCCGTCATGCTACTACTCGCTTTCTCACAGCACCGGCAGCGCACTCTCGGCTTCATCCTACTCAATGCCGTGCTTGTCCTGCTATCAAGATCGGTGGAGAATGCAGCCGTGCTCAGCCCTGCGATAGGGGTTGTACGTACACCCTGGACCTGGTATGCTGTGCCATGTCGTCACTGCTCTCGTCGACTGTGATCGGGATAATAGCTAGAGCGGTCGCGGAAGCGAGGGGGAAGCGTGCGGCGTTGGTTGTTCGTTGGGGTAACGCTCTGCATCAGTGTAGCGCTTTGGCAATCTGCAGCAGCGCAAGCAACGGAACCAGTAATTACGGCCGACTCCGCCGTTGTCTTAGATGGCCAAACTGGTGCGATCCTCTACGCTAAAGATCCTGATACACCACGAGCGCCGGCGAGCCTTACCAAGATCTTCACGGCGATCGTTGCGCTGGAAACTGCCCCGCTTGATACCCCTTTGACGGTAACTGCTGCTGATCTTGTTGGCGAGTCCTCGATGGGATTGCATGCGGGCGACCACTTGTCGCTGCGTACCGCTCTCTACGGCCTCTTACTCGCTTCAGGAAATGATGCGGCGATGGTCATCGCACGTAACCTTGGAGCCGAACCCGGAGATACACCCCAACAATCAGTCGCTCGCTTTGTACGTCAGGAAAATGCCCTTGCTGAGCAGCTTGGCCTCACACATACCCATCTCGAGAATCCTCATGGGCTCGATCAAGAGGGGCATGTTTCATCTGCTCGTGACCTGGCTGTTGTTACCCGATATGCTCTGCGGAATCCACAATTTCGACGCATCATCAGCACGCGCACGTACGAAGATGGCCAATACGCCTTCTTGCAAACCAACCGATTGCTTGGTGTATATCCAGGCTTGCTTGGCGGAAAGACCGGCATCACTGATCGGGCTGGGTACTGCCTTATGGAGGTTGCTGAACGCGATGGGCACACCGTTATTGTCGTTTTACTCCATAGCACGGCTGAGGCATGGTATGACGATGCCCGAACGTTGCTTGACTTCGGCTTTGCGCAACTAGCGAAGCAAACAGCGTTACCAACCGCTCAACCATCTCCTCTTGTGCCACTGGCGCCATCGACGCCAGTCACATCAACACAGACGAGTTCTACCTCACTATCCGTATCTCAGCCAGCGACAGGGACAACGGTCGTGATTCAGTCCGCTGGACCCGTCGCACGCGCGTTGGCTCATCCATGGCAGTGGCTCATGGCGAGTCTTGTAGCGATGGGAGGCTTCCTCTGCCTTTGGGTTGGGGCGCCAGCAACCCTCGGACTTATTGGATTGCGGCGCAGTCGACGGCGAACGGCACATACCTCGGCGCGTCGTCAGCGAAGCTGGCAGAAATCAGAATCAGTGGCCTGTGAGCGGCGTACGGAGCGGCATCCTGGCAATGTCCATCATGCGTCTATCACGCGGCAACAAAAGGCTATCTCTGGACGACATGGAAGCGATTATTCTCTCGGCGACGTATTTACCCTGCTGCCGTCTACAGATGGTTCCCCACACGTCGTCACATTCTTGCCTGCTCAGGCTCGTACTCGACGAGCAATCCGCTTGGCCTGTGAAGGAAACTACCAGGAAGCCGAACGCGAATTTCTGGATGCGCTGCGCAGTGACCGACGCTATGACTTTACCCAGTGCCCGGGCTTCTGGCAGATGCCGCCTGCAGGCTATATCGCGGCAGCTCGTGCCTACCGGCTTGTCCAGCGTACTCGCGATGCCCGAAGTCTTCTGATGGTCGTTCGTCTCAGTTTTGGTTCGACCCCGTTGCTTGATGCTGAGCTTGCGCAAATGAGCGAGGGCGTCTTCTCGCAAGCGCGTTCTTCTCCTGTGAACAGCTGAATTCGAAGTCCATTCCTGGGCATATTCTCATCGCGCAGTAGACTTGATATAATCCGTAGCAACTGATATACTCATGTATGCGTAAGGGGCGGCAACCCTTGAGGGAGGAGCGATGCGACGATCAGAACCACTCTATGTCATCAGTGTTGCAGCGCGGCTTCTTGAGCTGCACCCGCAGACGCTACGGAAGTACGAGCGTGAGGGATTTATTGCTCCATCCCGAACGCCGGGAAACCTCCGACTTTATTCCGCTGAGGATATCGAGCGTCTGCGCCAGATTAAGCATCTCGTTGAAGAGCGCGGTGTCAACCTTGCTGGCGTGCAACTCGCGCTCTCACTGACGAATCGGCTGCAGCAGTTGCGCGAACGTTGCCTTGCAATCTCAGAGCAGTATGATCGGATCTTCGACTCGGTTGTCGCTGAGATCGAGGCAATGCTTCAAGAGCTTGGCGCAAGCATTGACCAGTAAGTGCCGTCGCTTACGTTACTGAATGTTGTTTTCCATTCCGAAGGCAAGGGGGTATTGACGTTTCCATGAGCATGCAGCGGTTGACTGAAAAAGCACAGGAAGCATTGCTGACAGCACAGCGCGAAGCGGAGCAGCGTCGTCATGCTCAGCTTGATGTCGAGCACCTGCTCTACGCGCTCATTACCCAGACTGATGGTGTCGTGCCGCAGATCGTCTTGCGCTTGAAGCGTGATCCTCAGACCGTTCGAGCTGATCTTGAGCGAGTGCTGCAGTCGCTCCCGCGTCTGCAATATAGTGCAGAGCCAACTGTCTCGCCAGCCCTCCGCCGCACGCTCGAGCGGGCAAACGATGAAGCGCAGGCGTTTGGCGATGAATACATCAGCACGGAGCATCTCTTGCTTGCCGCTCTTGATACGGCGCCCCGCTCGCCAGGCGTTGCGGCTTTGCTCCGGCAAGGCATTGACCGGAATGCCGTTCTCTCGGCGCTCGCGCAGATTCGCGGTGCTCAGCGGGTGACGAATCCAACGCCTGAGTCAACATATCAAGCACTCGAGCGCTATGGTCGTGATCTGACTGCGCTCGCCCGGCAGGGGAAGTTAGATCCGGTCATTGGCCGGGATGAGGAAATTCGCCGGGTTATTCAGGTGTTGCTCCGGCGTACCAAGAATAACCCAGTCCTGATTGGTGAGCCAGGTGTTGGGAAGACGGCAATCGTCGAAGGCTTGGCTCAGCGAATTGTTCGTGGTGACGTCCCAGAAGGGTTGAAGGACAAGCGGATTGTTCAGCTTGATCTTGCTTCAATGGTCGCCGGGGCGAAATACCGTGGGGAATTCGAAGAACGCCTCAAGGCCGTCTTGAATGAGATTCAGCAATCCGAGGGCGAAATTATTGTCTTTATCGATGAGGTGCACACAGTCGTCGGTGCGGGCGCGGCTGAAGGCGCGCTTGATGCATCAAACATGCTCAAGCCGATGCTCGCTCGTGGTGAACTCCATGCAATCGGTGCGACGACGCTTGATGAGTATCGGAAGCATATTGAGAAGGATCCAGCTCTCGAGCGTCGCTTCCAGCCGGTCTATGTCGATGAGCCGACGGTTGAAGAGACAATCAGTATCTTGCGTGGCCTGCGTGAGCGCTACGAGTTGCATCATCAGGTGCGTATTCTTGACTCGGCGCTTGTCGCAGCAGCTGTACTCAGCCATCGCTACATCACAAATCGCTTCCTGCCAGACAAGGCGATCGACCTTGTCGACGAGGCTGCGGCACGCCTGCGAATGGAGATTACCAGCATGCCGGCCGAGCTCGATGAGCTGATGCGCCGGATTATGCAGCTTGAGATCGAGCGTGAGGCGTTGCGCAAGGAACGGGATGAGGCATCACGTGAACGTCTCGCGAATATTGAGAAAGAACTCGCTGACCTGCGCGAGCAGGAGCAAGTTCTACGCTCGCAATGGGAGCAGGAGCGGCAAGCGCTCGAGCGGATCAGCGCACTCAAGCAGCAAATTGAACAGACACGTCATGAAATCGAGCAAGCACAGCGTGTAGCGGATTACGCTCGTGCGTCGGAGTTGCAGTACGGACGGCTTGTCGAACTTGAGCGCCAGCTTCGCGAGGAAGAGCAGCGCCTAAGCCAAGTGCAGCATGGCCGCCGCTTGCTCAAGGAAGAGGTCGATGCTGATGACATTGCCGAGGTTGTCAGCAAGTGGACGGGCATTCCAGTCGCGAAGTTGATGGAGAGCGAAATGGAGAAGCTCGTCCACATGGAGGAGCGGCTGCATGAGCGGGTCGTTGGCCAGGACGAGGCAGTAACAGCTGTTGCCAATGCGATCCGCCGCGCTCGTGCTGGCCTGCAAGATCCGAACCGGCCATTGGGCAGCTTTATCTTCCTGGGGCCCACTGGTGTTGGCAAGACAGAGTTGGCCAAGGCGCTGGCTGAATTTCTCTTCGACGACGAACGCGCGATGGTGCGGATCGATATGTCCGAGTACCAGGAGCGGCATACCGTTTCACGCCTCATTGGTGCGCCGCCAGGGTACGTTGGCTACGAGGAGGGTGGCCAACTCACTGAAGCGGTTCGGCGCCGGCCCTACTCGGTCGTACTCTTCGATGAGATTGAAAAGGCGCATCCGGAAGTCTTTAATGTGCTGCTCCAGGTGCTCGATGATGGTCGTCTCACCGATGGACAAGGCCGAACTGTTGACTTTCGCAATACAGTGATCATCATGACGAGCAACCTTGGGTCCTCGTACATTATCGAAGCGGGCCCGAACGGTCAGGAACGGATGCGCGAACGGGTCATGGAAGCAGTGCGAGCGCACTTCCGTCCTGAGTTCCTGAACCGGATTGACGAGATCATCATCTTCCATCCGCTGACCCGCGAGCAGCTCGCGGAGATCGTCGAAATCCAGCTGCGCCAGGTTCGCCAGCGCTTGCAAGAACGCCACATTACGTTGCAGCTCACGCCGCGAGCCAAGGAGTGGCTGGCCGAGCATGGCTACGATCCGGTCTTCGGAGCACGCCCGCTCAAGCGTGTCATCCAGCGAGCGTTACTTGACCCGCTCGCGACCAAGCTGCTGCGTGGGGAAGTGCGTGATGGGGAGACTGTCATGGTTGATGTCTCGCCAGACGGTCAACTAAGTATCCACGCACTGCTTTCTGAAGCCGAAGTCGTTGCGTAATGAACAGACGGGCGAGGGGACTGGAGCTTCCCTCGCCCGTTTCCCTCGTTTGAGCGAGAGAGGTGGCAGCGATGGTGGAGCTTATCAAGCTCATCTTGACCGTACTGGTGGTTGTGCTGGTTCCCTTGCTGTTCATCCTTATCTTTGATATCGCAGCACACCTTAGCGATCTCTTTGGAGAGCGATAGTTACCAGGGAGGGAGCGTGAATGACCGGGCTTGATCAACTTGCCAAAGTGCTCCTCATTACTGGGCTCTGCTTTGTCGTTGTCGCGCTTGTTCTTTTGACACTCGGTCGCATTCCCTTCCTTGGACGCTTACCAGGCGATATTGTCTACCGACGCGGGAACTTCACATTCTACATGCCGTTAGCCACGATGCTTCTGCTGAGTCTCATTTTCACGCTCGTGCTCAATCTGATCTTTCGCCGATAGCTACCACGCTTGTGCTCATCATCCTTCACAAGGATGAAGGAGGCGGAGCGTAGCGAGCGCATAAGCCTTGGCAGCCATGACCACGTCAGCGAGCGCTACCCATTCATCTGGCTTGTGCGCTGTTGCAGGATCTCCTGGACCATAAATAATTGTCGGAAAACCACGTGCAGCGAAGAACCGCCCATCAGTCGCCATATTGAATCCGGTTGGTGTACTCTCCAATCCAAGCTGACGGTTGACCTCCAGCATCGTTTGGACAAGCGGGCTATCAAGCGGTTGCAATGTCGCTTCTCTCCCAAGCCACTCGTAGGCTGGAGCAACCGAGACACGAATGCCAGGCATTGCCGCAACAGCTTCTTCTGCAATTGCACGCACTTCGGCGATGGCTTCTTGTGGCGTTTCCCCAGGGATCAGGCGTCGATCAATTGTAATGCTGCACTGATCAGGCACAACATTCGTCTTGACACCGCCATGGATGATGCTAATCGTGGCTGATGAGGGAGCAGTGAAGTACGGCGCACGGCGCTGAGCGAGAACTGGCCAGAGACGTTCGCGAAGCGCCATGATCACAAATGCCATGCCCTCGATTGCATTCACACCTTCCCAGGGGAGCGCACCATGGGCGGTACGGCCATAGGTTGTGATAATAATCCCCGTGCCACCGCGTTCACCGATACAGACGCGGTTGTCTGTTGGCTCCCCGACAATGACGAAATCTGGCTGAAGGGTAGCTTGCTCAATGAGAAACGCTGTACCGTCCTGCCCGCCGATCTCTTCATCAGCAACGGTGGTTACCACCAGTTCTCCCGCTAGTGGAACCTGGCTCCGCACGAGTGCAAGGGCTGCAACTAATTGTGCAGCCACGCTCGCTTTGTCGTCGTTGGCGCCGCGGCCATAAATTCGCCCATCGACGTAGTCTGCACCAAACGGCGGATGTGTCCAGCTTGCTTCCTCGCCGATTGGCACGACATCGAGGTGGGCGTTGAACAGGAGCGTTGGGCCCTTACCCCAACGGTAGCGCGCCACCAGGTTCGGCTTTGCTTCATCATGGGCAACGATATGAAGCGAAAATCCAGCATGGTGCAGGATGTCAGCGCAATAGCGTACTGCTTCGCGGACATCGCCAGGCGGGTTAACTGTTGGGATACGAACAAGGTCGGTAAGGATTTGTGTGATCTCTTCCTCACGAATCTGCGCAAAAACGGCGTGCTGTGTGTCTGAGACCATTGAAACCCTCCTTATTCCTGCTGCTCATCTTCTACGGTCTGGATTGTGCTTGGCCTATGCCCAATTTCTCGATCCCGGCAGAGGCTGTGCTATCCTCCCTCGGAGGAGGTGGCTTGTCAATCTGGAAGGAGCATGCATGGCGCAGAGCACCGAGCAGGAGCAGCAGCTAATACACGCGGTAGTGCAAACAGTCCGGGGTTTTGCTTTCGATATGGATGGCGTGCTCTACCGCGGAAATCTCCCGATGCCATTTGCCAAAGAGGTGTTGGGATATTTGGAGCAGCATAAGTTTCCGTATGTTTTGGTTACGAACAATTCAACGAGAACACCGCAGCAATATGCCGAAAAGCTTGCTGGTATGGGGATTCGCGTTCCTCCTGCGCGGATCTTGACGTCAAGCCTTGTGACACGTGCCTGGTTGGAGCAAACCTATCCGCGTGGTACGACCATCTTTGTTGTTGGCATGGACGCACTTGCCGAAGCGCTGTTTCACGACGGTTACTTTATGCCAGCGACGACTGACGCCGCGGTGGTTGTGAGTGGAGCAGATTTTGCACTAACATACGAGAAGTTAAAAATTGCGACGCTCGCAATTCGGCGTGGGGCAGCCTATGTTGCAACGAACCCCGACCGCACATTCCCGTCTGAAGAAGGCTTAATCCCAGGAGCCGGAGCGATCATCGCTGCAATTCAGGCAGCGACCGATGTGCAACCAATTGTTATTGGCAAGCCCGAGCCAGCTATGCTGCTGCAAGCTGCCCGAATGATTGGCTGCTCGCCTGACGCGATGCTGATGGTTGGTGACCGACTCGACACTGACGTGCTTGCTGGCAAGCGTTGCGGTATGCGAACAGCTCTTGTCCTGACCGGTGTAACGACTGCCGAAGAAGTTGCCGCAAGCCAACTCATTCCCGATCTCATCTTACCAGACCTAGGTTTTCTTTTGCGTGCGTTGCAGGCGGATCAGGACGGATAAATGGCCTACGGCCGCTATCACGTTGAAGATCCGGGCAAGATTCAAGGGCGCGATGATGTCCGTCTCGGTGAGCGAAGTTACGCGGGCCTTCGTCTCCGCTACGCGCTCGAGAGTATCCAGCATGTTCATGGCCGAATTCTCGTTCCCGGATGTGGTGCTGGTCGATACGTTCGGGCGCTCGCTCGAGCCCGTCCAGATCTTCAGATCATTGGGGGGGATCTCAGCAAGACAGCCCTGCGGGAGGCACGACGACGTGAACGTGGGTGGTATCTTGCCCTCGATGCGACGCGACTTCCGTTCCGTGATGCGTCCTTCGATGCAGTCATCTTCTTTGATCTCCTTGAACACGTACCGGATCCTGCGGCGATGATCCGCGAATGCAGCCGTGTGCTGCGTCCCGGCGGCATCCTCCATTGCTATGTGCCACTCGAACGACAGCCTGGCACGTTGTACATGTTGCTAGCACAAAGCCAGCGGGTTCCGATTCGCCGCTGGAAGCGGGATCACGTTGGGCATATCCAGCACTTTGACGATAGTACCGTATTGCGTTTGTTCTGGCATGAGCGGCTTGCAGTGCACAATCTTGCCTATAGCTTCCATTTCATCGGTCAGCTGCACGATATTCTGGACTATTGGCAGCGAGAGCGGATGAGTGGTGGAACGGGATATCTGCCCCAGTGGGCAGTGCGTATGATCTGCCGTCTCGCATTCATCTTGACGTGGAGACTCGGCTACTGGGAAGATCGGCTGTACAAAGGTCGATGGTTCGCGTCTGGTCTCCACGTGACAGCAGTGAAGGGATAAGCGATGACGATGACGGTCGCTGCGGAGAGCCGCGGAGGTGCTATCCCGATTATCGATGGGCATACTGATTACCTCTTATCATTGCGCGAAACAGGCCGAGATTTTTTAACTGAGTCGACGGTCGGACATGTTGACCTTCCGCGTGCCTTACGAGGTGGGCTCTGCGCGATGCTCTCAGCGGTCTATATCCCGTCGGATTGGCTTCCGGAGGGTGCGCTGAGTTATACGATCAACGCGATCGATCGACTGAACACGATCATTCAGCGATCAAATGGGCGGATCGTGCTAGTGCGAGAAATCGCTGACCTGCAACGTTGCATCCGTGAGGGAATCTTTGGCGCAATTCTGCATTACGAAGGAGCAGAGGCTATTGATCCAGACTTCTGCTTCCTTCGACTCTCGTATCAACTTGGATTGCGTTCACTTGGGCTCACATGGAGTCGTCCAAATATTTTTGCTGAAGGCGTCGGGCCGTTGAATCGGGAGCGCGGCCTCACGCAGCTTGGCCGTGAACTTGTTCGTGAATGCAATCGCCTTGGTATTCTCCTCGATGTCTCACATCTGAACGAGGCTGGCTTTTGGGATGTACTTGAGTATTCACAGAAGCCGGTCGTTGCCAGTCATTCCAATGCTCGAGCGCTTTGTCCCGTTGAGCGGAATTTGACTGACGATCAAATTCGTGCACTTCACCAGAAAGGTGGAGTGATTGGAATCAACTTTCATGTCGGGTTTCTCGTCGAGGGAGCAACCCGCCCGGAAGATGTCTCACTCAATCAGCTGATTGACCACATTGACTACATTGTTGGTTTGACAAGCATTGAAACCGTCGCTCTCGGCTCTGATTTTGATGGTGCAACCATGCCAAGCGAGCTTGCTGACGCAGCAAAACTCCCTGCACTGATCGCAGCCTTGCAGCAGCGTGGCTATGATGAAGTAGCCATCCGCAAGCTCTGCTATGAAAATTGGCTTCGCGTTCTTGGTGCTGTTTGGGCAGCCTAACGGGTGGGTAGAATGCTACCCACCCGTTCGCCTCTGCTTTGCTGCAGAGGTTGCTTATGGCACAAGTGCCAGTGACTTGCTGGCGATGACCGCTTGGACAAGTGCCAGAAACTGCTCGATTGGCATTGCGCCGAGATTCTCATTACTTCGTAGGCGCACGGCAACGCTGTTGCTTGCTGCCTCTTTATCACCGACGATGAGCATATAGGGAATCTTCTGCAGTTGTGCGTTGCGAATCTTGGCCTGCATGCGTTCATCACTGGTATCGAGCTCTGCCCGGATCTTCGCTTCTCGCAGTTGTTCCAATACCTGCTGGGCATAGGTGTAGTGCCGATCTGCGATCGGGATAATGATGGCTTGAACGGGCGCAAGCCAAACTGGAAATGCACCAGCGAAGTGCTCGATGAGGATGCCGATAAATCGTTCAAGTGAACCATAGATGACGCGATGAATCACGACCGGCGTTTTCTCTGTGCCATCGCGGTCAGTATAAGTGCAGTGGAAACGGCGTGGTAGCTGGAAATCCAGCTGGATTGTCCCAGTTTGCCATTGGCGACCAAGCGCGTCTTCCATAAGGATATCGATCTTCGGCCCGTAGAAGGCACCTTCGCCTTCGCCGATCAGGTATTTGCCTGGTCCGGCATGCTTGTCGAGAATGCGCTTGAGCGCTGCCTCAGCTTTATCCCAGGTTTCAAGGTCACCCATAAAGTCATCGGGCCTGGTGCCGAGACGCAGCGTGTAGGAGAGGTCAAAAATGCCGTAGAAGAGACGCGCAATATCAAGGATGCGGTCAAATTCCTCTTCGATTTGGTCTTCGCTCACGAAGATGTGGGCGTCGTCCTGCTGGAACTTCCGGACGCGTAGCAAGCCATGGAGTGTTCCTGATCGCTCAAAGCGATGAAGGATATCGCAGTCGGCAAGGCGAAGCGGCAAGTCGCGGTAGCTTCGCTTCTTGAGGTTGAAAACGATCATTGCATTCGGGCAGTTCATCGGTTTCACGCCGTAGGTAAGATGATCCTCGATCGGGATAATGAACATGTTTTCACGATAATGCTCCCAGTGACCTGACGTTTCCCACAGCGATTTCTCATTGATTAAGGGTGCGGCGATCTCGAGATACCCACGGCGCTCGTGCTCTTCGCGCCAAAAGGCGAGTAACGTATTGAGGACTTTCAGACCTTTGGGCAACCAGTAGGGCATGCCTGGCGCGGTTGGGTCAAAGTGAAACAATTCAAGTTCTCGCCCCAAGCGTCGATGGTCACGGCGTTCAGCTTCAGCTAGTCGATGCAAATAGTCTTCGAGCTCAGCTTGGGTTGGCCACGATGTGCCATAGATGCGCTGAAGCTGTGGCCGGCGCTCATCGCCTCGCCAATAGGCTCCGGCAACACGCAAGAGCTTGAATACGCCGATTTGCGACGTGTTCTCGACGTGTGGTCCGCGACAGAGGTCGGTGAAGCCATCGTGTGTGTATGTGGTGATGACTTCGTCAGGAGGAAATTCGTCGATAAGCTCGAGCTTGTATGGTTGATCATGAAAGAGCTTGCGTGCTTCTTCGCGGCTAACGACTTGACGGATGAAGGGGTAAGCCGCTTCTTGAATCTCCCGCATGCGCTGCTCAATGGCCTCGAGGTCATCGGGGGTAAGCGGTCTAGGTAAATCGAAGTCGTAGTAAAAGCCGTCGGCAATGGCTGGGCCGATCCCAAGCTTGGCGCCGGGGAAACGCTCGAGTACTGCTTGCGCCATCACGTGTGCACAGGAGTGGCGCATGCGCGCCAAGTACTGCTCTCGTTCGTTCTCCGGCGTAACTTGAAAGTCCATTTCCCGAGCAAGAGACATTGTCGTACTCCTTTCGTCGAATCGAAAAGGCCTGCCGCCCTTGTGGGGGCGACAGGCCTTCCTGCTGCCGTGGTTCCACCCCAGTTCTGCTGCCATCGCCACTGAGAGCATCACGAAGGGCAGCAGCCCTCGTTCACTGTCTGATAACGGAGACCCCGGATGAACTACTTGCCTAGCGCGTTCGCTCATCAGCTCACGGGTGGTTGCCGCCCAGTTTCTCAAGCAAGGCTTGCAGCCAGACGACCTTGCCTCTCTGATGAGAAACACTCGGACGACCTGTCCCGGTCATCGCATCATGCGCATTCGCTTGTCGCCGGAATACTACCGATGCGCAGTCGCCCCGTCAAGTAAAACAAAATCCCCGCCATTTGCGGCGGGGATTGGTGGGCGGTAGTAGACTCGAACTACTGACCTCCACGATGTCAACGTGGCGCTCTAACCGACTGAGCTAACCGCCCATATCACTGAAGAGTATACCCATCATCACACGCGGCTGCAACCCCTTTGCCGGTTGTCTGCTCGCTGCTGTTCAGTCTCTTA
Organism: Thermorudis peleae; assembly: GCF_000744775.1. NCBI lineage: Bacteria > Pseudomonadati > Thermomicrobiota > Thermomicrobia > Thermorudis > Thermorudis peleae. Next base: position 1,274,146 of record NZ_JQMP01000003.1, read on the forward strand.
GTGTCCAAGCACAGCTACGATCTCACGCCGCGGGCGATGGGAAATGGTGACATGGCCGAAGGCGCGGAGTGCTTTGCGTGCTCGATCATAGAGCATTCGAAGTTGCAGGTCACGTACCTGCCATCGGCCGCGGAGTTGTTCGGCCATGAGTTGGCTGTCGGTGATGATATGGAGGGTTACTTGCGAAATTGGCCAGTTGTGTTGCCGTGCATGCTCTTGCGCTCGCTCTAAGGCTGCCAACAGCGTTCGATACTCAGCTTGATTGTTCGTGACCCCGTCGCCAAATTCGAGGCGCATAATCTCGTCATGCCCAAAAGAGTCACTGAGGTGAAAACTGCCATATCCAAAGCCTGGATTACCGCGTGAGCCGCCGTCAACAACCAACGTAATGCGGGGCGTTTGCTGTTCGATCGTCACTGCTGCTTCTTTCTTACTCACACTGACATCATGCAGCAAGCAGACGGGCGCGGATACCGCCCGCGCCCGTGTATTGCTTCGCATGAGGCATTATAGTGGATGTCCTTAGCTAGCCGCAGCCTGCCGTGCCTTGCTTGCCGCAATGATCTGCTCGGCAAGATGCTGTGGCACCGGCTGATAATGGCTGAATTCGGTGGTAAAGGTGCCTCGGCCTTGGGTAATGGAGCGGAGTTCGGTCGCGTACCGTTGCAACTCAGCTGCTGGAACGAGGGCTTCGATCGTCGTATAGCCGTTTCCTTCTGGTTCCATTCCCTGAACCTGGGCGCGTTTGCCGTTTAGATCATTCATGACATCGCCAGTATAGCTGTCAGGCACAGTGACGCGTAAGCGGAGGATCGGCTCAAGCAAGATCGGTTTTGCCTGAAGCGCGCCCTTCTTAAATGCCTGAGCGGCTGCAATCTTAAAGGAAATTTCAGACGAGTCAACGGTGTGATATGACCCATCGACGAGGGTGACTTTGACATTCACAACCGGATAGCCAGCAAGCACGCCTTCTTCCATAGCCTCACGGACACCTTTTTCAACAGCAGGGATGAACTGCTTGGGGACAACGCCACCGACAATCGTCTCAGCGAATGCGAACTCTGCATCAGGTAACGGCTCAAGATCGAGGAAGACATGGCCATATTGACCATGTCCACCGGTTTGCTTCTTGTGCTTGTACTCGACCCGCCGCACTGGCACGGAAATCGTCTCGCGATAGGGAATGCGGGGAAGACTCATTTCGACATTCACGCCAAATTTGCGTGACATCCGCTCCAGCGCGATTTGCACGTGTGACTCACCGAGTCCAGAGAGGAGCGTTTCTCCAGTTTGTGGCTCACGGCTAACATGGAGCGTTGGATCTTCTTCAAGCAGCCGTTGCAACGCTGTGCCCATCTTATCGAGGTCTGTCTTGGTCTTCGGGCTCACGGCTGCAGTAAAGACTGGGCGAGGAAACTCAATCCCAGGCAGAGTGATCGGACGGTTTGGATCACACAGCGTCTCGCCTGTGTGGGCGTGTTGGAGTTTAGCAACTGCACCGATGTCGCCAGCGGTAAGCTGGCCAACCGGAATTTGCTCTTTGCCGCGAAGGATGAACAACTGGCCGATGCGTTCTGTCTCTCCACGCTGGGCAACAAGTACAGTTGAATCTGACCGCAAGGTGCCCGAATAGACCCGGAAGCAGGAAAGCTTACCGACGAACGGGTCGGCGATGGTCTTGAAGATTAGTACCGCGAGTGGCCCTTGTGGGTTTGGCTCAAGGGTGATCTCCTTGCCCTCTGGCGCCTTGGCTTGCGTCGCTCTGGGGTGGGGGAAGAAATCGACGAACGCGTCAAGCAGTGGAAGCGCGCCTTTCAAGCTCGTTGCTGCGGTGACAAAGACTGGCACAAGGACACGTTCAGCAAATGCCTGGCCGAGCGCTGCACGCAAGTCCTGCTCGGCAATAGGTTCACCATCGAGGTAGTGCATCATTAATGTTTCATCGATCTCGCAGACGCGTTCAATGAGCTGATTTCGGGCATCTTCGACTTGATCAACAAGATCGGATGGCAGTTCAGTGGTCTGAGGGGTCCCATCGTTTGCATAGGCATAGGCTTGCCCGCTGATAACGTCGACATAACCACGGAAGGCTTTTTCCTGTCCAATGGGGATTTGGAGTGGCACAACCGCTGGCCCAAATGCTTCACGCGCTTGCGAGAGTGCTTGGGCGAAGTTTGCATTCTCGCGATCCATCTTGTTGATGACGAGAGCTCGTGGCAGCGCGTGCTTCTCGGCAAGCTGCCACATCTGCTCTGTGCCGACTTCAACGCCTGCTGATGCGTCCATCAGCAGCACGGCGGCATCGACAACACGCATTGCGCTCGCCATCTCGCCGGCGAAGTCAAAATATCCCGGGACATCCAAGAGATTAATCTTGTGTTCTCGCCACTCAATCGGCAGAATGCTTGTTGAGATCGAGATACGCCGACGTTGTTCATCCGGATCCCAGTCAGAGACGGTCGTACCGTCTTCAACGCGGCCAAGGCGGGCAGTCGTATGGCTCACGAACAGGAGAGCTTCGCTTAACGAGGTCTTTCCTGACCCACCATGTGAAAACAGGCCGACGTTACGCAGTCGCTCAATTGGGTACTGTTTCACGGCTCCTCCTGTTCTAGCCCTAACGATGAACCGATTACCAGATCTGCTTGGGCTTTGCTCCTTGTCGCGTGCTGTACTTCGCTGATGCCTGCACCGCGTATTATAGCCATGATATGAACGAGACGTGAAAGTGGGGAGAGCGCATATGCTTGACCAGCTGTGGGAAAATCGGCTTTTTCTGCTGACGAAAGAACTGGCTGCATTGGATGGCGTGTCAGGTCATGAGCAGCCAGTAATTGCTCGCTTAACTGAGCTTATCCGGCCTTATGTTCAGTCGATCGACGTTGACTCTTACGGCACTCTCTATGCATTTCGTGAGGAGGTCGCAGCTGGCCCGGTCTTAATGATTACAGCCCATGCTGATGAAATCGGGTTGATCGTCAAGAGTATCGAACCTAATGGGTTATTACGCGTCGAGAAAGTCGGCGGTGTTATTGAAAGCCTGCTCGTTGGTCGACGCGTGCGGGTGCGAGGACATCGTGGTGTCATCGGTGTCCGTCCTGGGCACCTGCAAACGAGTGAAGAGCAACGACTTGTGCCATCTCTTCGTGACCTCTACGTGGACCTAGGCTATGACACTCGTGAAGAAGTCGAGGGACTTGGTATTCGCGTTGGGGATGCGATCGCCTATGAGGAACCAGTTGAACGCCTCGCAAACGAGCGGCGCATTACAGGAAAGGCTCTCGATAATCGTATTTCGTGTGCTGTCCTCGCGTTGCTGATGGAGCGGCTCCAGCATGTTACGCTCTCCTGTCGTCTCGTAGCTGTCGTCACGGTGCAGGAGGAAGTTGGGCTCCGGGGAGCCCAAATGGCTGGATATCGGCTGAATCCTGATGCAGCAATCGTGATTGATACTGTACCGGCTGGTGGTACGCCAGATGTCGATTACTACCGTGATCTCGGGATTCGGATTGGTGCTGGACCGGTCTTGGCTTTAGCGAGCGGCATGGGTGGCGTGCGTGGACACTTGGCTCATCCCGGCATGCGCGATTTCGTTATCAAAACTGCACAGGAAGAGGGAATTCCGCTTCAGCTTGCGCTCTTTCCGCGTAGCACGTCTGACATTGCGTCGTTGCATCTCGTCCGCGGCGGTATTCCGGCAGCCGTGTTAAACATCCCGCGGCGGTATGCCCACAGTCCAGTCGAGACGCTTGATCTCGGTGATGCTCTTGCCACACTTGCCTTAGCTGAGGCCCTTGTGCGTCGTTTCAGCTCTGCCGTTTCCCTCGGATTTTTGGAAAGTGAATGGCGGTAGAGCAGGATTAGGACGTGTGGGTCAGCCGCTCGTGAATGAGGCGAATGCCGATGAGGGTAAGGTCCGGTTCATAGCGTTCAATGTCAGGTACAAGGGGAGTAATGAGCTGGCCAAGCCCTCCGGTACTTACAATGCGCGCGGGCTTTGGAAGCTCTGCTTGAATGCGTTGGAGCAGGCCACGCACGAGTTCGGCGTACCCTAAAACTGTGCCAACTTGCATGCTTTCGATTGTGTTCTTGCCAATTGCACGTGGAGGAGCCTTGAGCTCAATGCCAATGAGGCGGGATGCCCGCTGTACGAGTGCGTCGAGTGAGACAGTCAGGCCAGGCGCGATTGCTCCGCCAAGGTATGCACCATGCTCGTCAATGACATCAAACGTCGTTGCCGTGCCAAAGTCAATGACGATCGCTGGGCCTCCAAAAAGCTCAAAGGCCGCAACAGCATTACACAGTCGATCAGCGCCAACCTCCCGTGGATAATCGACAAGAATGGGAAGCCCAAAATTCAGCTCTCCGTTAATGATAACTGGCTCACATCCAAGTCGTGTGCGGGCAAGCTCACGGAACGTCATTGTCAGTGCTGGGACAACACTTGCGATCGCGACTGCTTGGATAAGTGTGAGGCGGTATCCCTCTGCCTGGGCAAGCGTTGTCAAAAGTGCCCACCATTCGTCAACCATGCGATCACGAACGGTAGCGGCGCGCCAGCGTGTTACGAGTTTTGGTCCGCTGAAAAGGCCAGCAACAATGTTTGTATTGCCAATATCAAGCGCGAGTAACATGACTCCTCCGCAGCCAATCGACGTTCGATAACTGAGCATCATTCTAACCGAGGCTATACATCAACGTGAGCAGCCGTGGTTCTGTGCCTTTCGGTAAGATCCAGCGCAGTGAGCAACTCCGACCGTACGTATGGATCCTCTTCGCGCGCAAGTGCTTGGCGGAGCGTAGGCAGCGCTGCTTGGCCACCAAGTTGCGCAAGGGCCCATGCAGCGTGACCACGAACCAGTGGGTGGGGATGCCGTGCAAGCACTTCTTCGAGCACCGCTGCATCATCTGGCCGACCGCAGTTTCCAAGGGCGATGGCTGCATTCCGCGCAAACCCTGCCCACTTTGCACCCAAAACGGCCCGCCCGCGATAAACCGTGCGAAACTCTTCCTCTGATATGCGGAGGATCCACTCAAGACGTGGAAAGCAGTGTTCTTCACGTTCAGGCAAGAAATCTGGATCGATGGTTGATCGGGCCGCGATTGTATAGGGACAGGCTTCTTGGCAAATGTCGCACCCAAAGACCCAATTGCCCATCAATGGCCGGAGTTCGAGCGGGATGACTCCACGATGCTCGATGGTAAGGTAGGAGATGCAGCGTGGGGCATCGAGTTCGTATGGTCCAACGAGCGCTCCGGTTGGGCAAGCTGCCAGGCACGCTGCGCACCGTCCACAGCGTGGCCGAAGGGGTGGATCAGGCTCGATCGGTATATCGACAATCATCTCTCCGAGCATCACCCAGGAGCCGTAGTGAGGAACGATGATCATGGTGTTTTTGCCATACCAGCCGAGCCCTGATCGCGCAGCAACAGCACGATCGACGATGCGTGCTGTATCCACTAGGAAACGTGCCTCAACAGGACGACCAAGCTCTTGCTCGAGCAGAGCGTGGAGGTGTTCCATACGCTTTCGGAGCGTTCGGTGGTAGTCCTTGCCCCATGCGTAGCGTGCAATGCGTCCACGCGGAATTCCATCGTCTGGTGGCGTAATCGACGGTGTCCAATAGGGTACACCAATGCTGATGATGCTTTGGCCCGTTGGATGCAGATTGCGTGGAGTTAGCGAAAACAGAGCACGTTCCTCGGTAAACCAGTCCATCCCCCGAAGGCGGCCATCGGCGATCCGCTGGTGAAGGACAGGCCAAAGTTCCGGGAACGGCTCAGCCGTGGTAACGGCTGTCACACTCAACCCGGCAATGGCAGCAAGTTCACGCAGGCGTTGTCGCTCGATCATGATGCAGTGCTGTGCTGGACGATGTCATGCTTTTGCAGGAAGGTTTCAACTTCTTGGAGAGTTGGCAGGCTCGTCTGTGCGCCAACGGATCGCGTTGCAAGTGCTCCCACTGCATTGGCGAACTGGCCAATGCGCTCTAGTTCCCAGTGGTGGACAATGCCATAGATAACGCCAGCAGCGAAAGCATCGCCGGCACCCGTAACGTCGACTGGCTCAATCGTAAATCCCGGAACGTGGACAACCTGCTGTGCGGTGAAGAGTGTGCATCCTCGGCTGCCTTGGCTGATCGCCCCAATCCGCATACCCCACAGCGACATCTGTGCCTGTATGCCGGCAATCGCTTGATCAACCGTCTCTGTTCCTGTAAGTTGGCAGAATTCGTGCTCATTGCCGATCAGGACATCATGCTGTAACCCGAGGCGAAGTGCCGTGGCAGACGAGCAAGACAACAATGACGTAACCAAGCCCACCAGTCGACTGCGTGGAGCGATGTGTTGGGGCAAGTCGACGAGGAATTGTCGTAGCCGCTCATCATCAACGTCAACAATCAGCGCATCGCTGGCGAAGAGCTCGGTAACGGGCAAGGGGTCGCCATAGCGTGGCCGTGCACCTGGCACCCACACAATCGTCCGTTCCGGCCCCAGTTCTCCGGGGGTGATCAATACAAGGCAACGATCGCTAGGTGTTGATGGACGTGTTGAGATCCAGTCGTCAGCAAGACCACGCTGGCGCCAATCTTCCCGTAGCCGTATGCCTGCATCATCGTCCCCAACAACGCTTGCGAGCCGTACGGTACAACCAAGTTGGTGCAAGGCCACGCAAACGTTCGCCGTCGTACCACCAGGTAACTCGGCCTGCTTTTGCGCGATTGCGTAGTTGCCTGTCTGGATTAGCCGATCGAGGATGAAGAAGGTATCCCATGTCATACAGCCAACGGCGGTGATGCGTAGTCGGCGTGGGCGGGAAGTACACATGGGATGTCCCTGCCGTGTTACGGTGAGTTGGCTTCAATGACTGGAATGGAGATCATACGCCGCTCGGCTTGTGGTGAATCGTCGCGGGCCTGGCCATTCGCGCGCTCAGCAAGCACCAATTGGATTTCTTCCTTGAGCGCAGCGACGATTTCATCTTCTTCGACTCGCCGAACGATCTTGCCCTTGCGGAAGATGACGCCCTTGCCACGGCCAGCAGCAACGCCGACGTCGGAGTCGCGCGCTTCGCCTGGACCGTTCACGACACATCCCATGACTGCAACCTTGATCGGCTCGCGGATCGTCTTGAGGTAGGCGTCAATCTCGTTGGCGAGCTTAAAGAGATCAACTTCGACTCGTCCGCACGTTGGACAGGCGACAAGCGTTGCGCCTCGCTGTCGCAGCCCGAGGCTCTTCAGAATCTCATAAGCAACGATAACTTCCTCAACGGGGTCGGTGGTCAAGGAAACGCGAATCGTGTCACCAATACCTTCAGCGAGCAAGGTTCCAATGCCGACGGCTGAACGAATGGCGCCGGACTTGGGAGTGCCTGCTTCCGTTACCCCAAGGTGCAGCGGGTAATCACGAATCTTCGCCATGCGGCGATAGGCCTCGAGCATGACCGGAACTTCAAAAGCTTTCAGCGAGACAACAATGTCACCGAAGTCAAGATCCTCAAGGATACGAATATGCCCAAGCGCAGTGCGAACCATGTGCTCAGCGATGAGCTCTGTCTGTGTCGCTCCTTGGGCTGCCATCTCATCGACGAACTCGCGGGTCATCGGTGGCAGTGACCCGAAGTTTACGCCGATCCGAATGGGGACGTGGCGTTCCTTCGCTTTCTGTACTACTTCCCGGACATCTTCCGGTTTCCGAATATTGCCGGGGTTGAGGCGGAGCTTGTGAACGCCAGCTTCAAGTGCCCGGAGTGCTAAGGTATGTTCAAAGTGAATGTCAGCAACGACCGGGATCGGTGAGTGTGGAACGATATCGTTGAGTGCTGCTGCCGCGACTTTGTCGGGAACAGCAACGCGAACAATTTCGCATCCCGCGTCAGCAAGCTCGTGAATTTGCCGCAACGTTGCTTTCGGATCGCGAGTATCGGCGGTCGTCATAGACTGCACCACAATCGGTGCATCCCCGCCGATCTGAACATTACCAACCCATACTGGTCGTGATTTGCGTCGCTCGTATGGCATGGTCTCTCAGACCTCCTTAGTTGCCATTGTCAAGTCTGCCGCGTGGCGAAGCGCTTGTCGAATCGCTTAGGGAACCAGCGATTGTCCACTCAAGATGCGGCCGATGTCGACAAAGGCGATGAGAAACATGAATCCGAGCAGAATGATAAAGCCGATAAGGTGCACAAGGCCCTCTTTCTCTGGGGCAATCCGTCGACCACGGATCGCCTCGACAAGGACGAAGAAGAGGCGTCCGCCGTCAAGCGCTGGGAATGGAATCAGGTTCAGAATTGCCAGGTTCAACGAGAGCAGCACCGTCAGGTTTGCAAGCGTCATCCATACAGGATTTGGGCTGATGGCAAGCAGTTCTGACGTGAGCTGGCCAATGCCAATCGGGCCAGTGACGTTCGATAAGCTTGCCTGGCCGCGGAGTAGCATTGCCAGGCCAACGATCATGCCACCGAGCAAGCTGAATGTTTGTGCAATGCCACGAACGGGAATCTGCCACAGTGGAAGCGGCCGGGCGATGACCTCTTGCCGGATGACTGTGCCAATATGGAGCTGGCTTTGCGCTGGTGAACGCTCAGGTACTTGAATCGTTACCTTCAGAGGTTGCCCATCACGGATGATCTGCATGGTCGTCGTCTGTTGCGCATAGCGCTCAAGCGCAAGCCAGTAAATTGCGGCATCGTCGATGGTGTAATCGCCAATTTGCGTGACTTCATCGCCTGGCCGAATTCCCGCGTTGGCAGCTGGGGAACGGGGGTCAACGTCGGCGACCGTGATATGCGCTTTGGGCGCTGTAGCAATACGGACACCGGTCCGGCCCTGGCCAGCTGGAGGCTGCTCGCGCGGTACTACCGTTGACTGAATGCGCTGACTGCCTCGCTGTAAGACAACTGGCATTGGGCGCCCAGCATACGACTGGGTGATGGCGAGGAGTTGATCGACGCTCGTAATGGTTTGGCCGCCAACTTGGAGGAAGCGATCCCCCGGTTGCCAACCAGCCGCTGCTGCTGGCGAGTCAGGTGCAACTTCGGCGATGTAGACGTGCTCTTCAGGCTTCCCCTGTGCCGCGACTAAGACCATCATGAGAATAACGGCAATCACGACATTCATCAGCGCACCAGCGGCGAAGAAGATCGCACGTTGCCAGCGTGCCTTTGTCTGCAAGCTACCTGGTTCGAGGCTCCGACTATCTTCTCCAAGCACCCGGACGAAGCCACCGAGTGGGATAAGGTTCAATGAATAGAGTACGCCACCCCGCCGGATACCGAAGAGGCGCGGTGGTAGTCCGATACCGAATTCAAGAACCGTGATGCCGAAGAGACGTGCGGCGAGGAAATGGCCCAGTTCGTGTACTAAGATCAGGAACGCGAGAATCGGAATAACGTAGAGCGCTGACACGGTCTAACCTTCAATCGTGCTCGTGGTAGCACGCTTGCTACCACGGCTAACTGTAGCCCGGTGAGCCCCAAGCGTCAACGTCGATGTGCTGTCACACCGACGCTGTTGTTCAGGAGCGAGTGCCGCATTGCGCCGGGTATCTGAACATACCTCCATGTACCGTCTGAGTACGGCGATCAAGGCAATCAGGCACGCCCTGGATATATTCCAGGGCGTGCCTGCGGAATGGCCTGCTGCCGGCATGTTATGAAGGGATTTCCCGTGCCTTTAACCAGGGCATCATTGCCCGCAGTTGCTCGCCAACCTTCTCGATGGGGTGATTGAGCGCCTCCTGGCGCATGCGGTAGAAGTTCGGGCGCCCGTTTTCGTTCTCGGCGATCCACTGCTGGGCAAAGCGTCCGCTTTGAATGTCTTGCAGGATCTGGTGCATCGTCTCACGGACGCGCTCGTCAATAATTTTCGGCCCGCTTACGTAGTCGCCGTATTCAGCAGTATCGCTGACCGAATAGCGCATGAACTTGAGGCCACCTTCGTAGATCAGGTCAACGATGAGCTTCAGTTCATTCAGGACCTCGAAGTAGGCCAACTCCGGCTGGTAACCAGCCTCGACAAGCGTCTCAAACCCCGCGAGGATCAAGTGGCTGACGCCGCCGCAGAGGACGGCTTGCTCACCGAAGAGGTCGGTCTCGGTTTCTTCCTTGAATGTCGTTTCCAGTACGCCAGCTTTCGTGCACCCAAGGCCCTTGGCGTAGGCGAGGGCAATCTGCTTCGCCTGGCCGCTTGCGTCTTGATGAACAGCCAGAAGCGCTGGCACACCGATGCCCTGAGTGAAGAGGTCGCGCAACACATGCCCTGGGCTCTTCGGAGCGATCATGGTGACGTCGACATCGGGCGGTGGGACAATGCGGCCATAGTGAATGTTGAACCCATGGGCGAACATCAGCACTTTGCCTGGCTTGAGCTCAGGAGCGACATGCTCGTCGTAGACGGGCTTTTGGACGTGGTCGGGAATGAGCATCGAGATGACATCGGCTCGCGCGGCTGCTTCGCGAACAGGCAAGACGTCGAAGCCATCGGCTTGCGCACGTTCGCGACTGCGGCTGCCTTCGTGCAAGCCGACGACGACCGTGATGCCGCTGTCACGAAGATTTTGGGCATGGGCATGCCCTTGACTGCCGTACCCTAAGACGGCAACCGTCTTCCCTTGCAGGTACGAGAGATCAGCGTCTTTATCGTAGTAGATAACGGCCATACCCCTCCGTCCTTCACACTCAGCCGCTGGCTTATGCGACGACCTGCGGCTCCTTGACCATCACTGCACGGCTGCCTCGTGCCATGGCGACGACGCCCGTCCGCGCGACTTCTTTGATGCCGTATGGTCGGATCATCGTCAAGAGGGATTCGATTTTCTCTGACGGCCCAGTGACCTCGATGATTAACGAATCAGGGGCTGCATCAACGATGCGTGCCCGGTAGACATCCGTGACCAAGCGCATAATGTCAGAGCGTGTCCGCTCTGTTGCGGTTACTTTAACAAGGGCTAATTCGCGCTGAATGAGATTCTCGTCGGTCACGTCTTGGATCTTGATGACTTCAAGAATTTTGTACAGTTGCTTAACGAGTTGTTCGATCTTCTGATCGTCTCCTTTCGCGACCAACGTGATGCGCGATAATCCAGACGTCTCACTTGGGCCGACGGCAATGCTATCGATGTTGAACCCACGTTGCCGAAAAAGGCTAACGATCCGGTTCATCACGCCAGGCTTGTCTTCGACGAGCACGACCAGCGTGTGGCTGCGCACGGCCTACCATTCCCCTTCCGGCTCATCGATCATCTCGCGGAACGAGCCGCCTGACGGAATCATTGGATACACGTTCTCTTCCTGATTCACCACGAATTCGATCAGCGCTGGGCCGCGGAAAGACTGGGCCCACGTAATTGCTTCATCGACTTCAGCCGGACGTGTCACCCGCCGCGCCGGCATGCGGTAGGCCTGGCCAAGCAGGACATAATCCGGGCTGCTGATTGGGGTCTCAGAGTAGTTCCGGTTGTGGAACAACTGCTGCCATTGTCGCACCATGCCGAGATAGCCGTTGTTAATAATAGCCACCTTAACGTTGCATCCCTCATCGACGATAGTGGCGAATTCGTGGAGTGTCATCTGCACGCCACCATCGCCAACAACGCACCAGACCTCGGCTTCCGGCCTGCCGAGCGCCACGCCCATCGCTGCCGGCACAGCAAAGCCCATCGTGCCCAGCCCGCCAGAGGTGATCCACTGGTTGGGGTAATCACAGCGATAGATTTGGGCAGCCCACATCTGGTGCTGACCGACATCGGTGACCACGAGCGCGCGCCCCTCAGTGAGCGCATGCAAGCGGGCCATCACGTACTGCGGTTGCAAAGCTCCGTTGGGGCCGGATGGCTCCGTGCGAATTGGTCGATACCAGCTGCGGATCTGCTCCAGCCATTCGTCATGGCGCAATGGTTCGAGTTCTTCGAGGAGCAGCTTCAGGGCTTCGCGCGCATCGCCCACAACCGGGACTTCAGTCTTCAGCACTTTCCCGATCTCAGCAGGATCGATATCGATGTGGATGATCTTGGCGTGCGGGGCGAACTCGCTCGGTCGTCCGGTAACGCGATCGTCAAACCGCATGCCGATCCCGATGATCAAATCGGCTTCGTGGATGGCCCGGTTCGCATGTGCATACCCGTGCATCCCAACCATGCCTAGGCAGAGCGGATGCGAAGCAGGGAAGCCGCCGATGCCGAGGAGAGTTAGCCCGACTGGAATCTGCGTGCGCTCTGCAAAGGCGATCAACTCTGACGTCGCTCCACTGATGAGAATGCCGTGGCCAGCGAGGATCAGCGGGCGCTCGGACTGGCGAATTAATTCGGCGGCTTTGCGAATTTGTCGCCGATGCGGAACGATTGTTGGCTTGTATCCTGGAAGGTTGAGCGGCTGCGGAGGGGCAAGATACCCCTTTGCGAGCTGTACATCTTTCGGAATATCGACAAGCACAGGGCCGGGGCGACCGCTCCGCGCTAGGTAAAACGCTTTCTGAATTGCCGGACCGATTTCCTCTACACTACGGATGACCATGTTGTACTTGGTAATCGGGATGGTGATGCCGGTAATGTCGGTTTCTTGAAAAGCGTCCATGCCAATCACATTCTGAGGCACTTGACCGGTAATGGCGACAATCGGAACCGAGTCCATCATTGCCGTAGCGATGCCCGTGACCAGGTTGGTCGCTCCTGGTCCCGACGTTGCCAAACACACGCCGACTTTGCCTGTGGCGCGCGCGTAGCCATCTGCGGCATGGGCAGCACCTTGCTCATGACGCACAAGGACGTGGTGGATCGGAAACTCCGGCAAAACGTCATAGAGAGGGATAACGGCTCCACCCGGGTAGCCAAAGATGAGATCGACTCCCTCGCGCACGAGTGCTTGACAGATGAGCCGAGCACCGAGTTGTGGTCCAGCATGCGTTTCGGCTGTCGTGGGCGGCGATGTTGGACGCGTTTCAACGGCCATCGGTTTGATCCTCCCTTCACCCTTCCAGGTAAACAATTGAGCCTCCCGCGTTCGGGAGGCTCACGAGTCTGCTGCTTGCGTTCCGTTTTGCGTTACGGCCTCGCCCTGCCTCCCGAACGCCCGAGTGGCTCCGTAATGCCTACTACGATGCTAAGGAGGAGAAGAGCGAGCGAAGAGACAAGGATAGCATGAGCACTAACCAGCCGCACGCTATTCGGCTGGTGCAACAGCATCGCTTGTTGCCGTGATTGCCCTGTGCTCACGCACCCGTCTCCTTACCGTTAGCATCAGCGTAGCAGGCATTCGCTGTGCTGTCAAGCCCTACGTTCGGCCAATTCCCGCCCGTGAGGCGATGGTGGGCCGCTGGTGGGGGTGAGCAGGTAATGACCATTCGTCGCGCTGCAAGTGCACCGCGGCCATGCAATCCCTGTCGTGTTGCATCGGTACCGCTCACTTACTTGGACACAAGCCACTTAGTCCGACAACCGCGGATCAAGCGCGTCACGAAGGCCATTCCCAAAGAGGTTAATGGCCAAGACAGTAATGTAGATCATAAATCCCGGAATGAAGACGAGCCACCAAGCGCGCGAGAGATACTGCTGCGCCTCGTTGAGCATGTTGCCCCAGGAAGGCGTTGGAACATGGACGCCAAGCCCAAGGAAGCTGAGTGCGGCCTCTGTGAGAATAAACGCAGGAATGGCCAGGGTGGCCCAGACGATGATGATCGGTGTGAGGTTCGGCACCATATGCCGGAAAATAACCCGTGCGTCGGAGGCGCCTAACACGCGTGCGGCCATGACATAATCGCGACTCTTTAAGCTCAAGACTTCGCCGCGGATCAATCGGGCAAGTCCCATCCAGCTGAAGAGTGCGATGACAAAGGCTAGCCCAATCCAGTTCACCTGGAAGAGCGAATTGACGAAAATGAGCAGGAATAGGGCTGGAAAGGCGAGTAGGATATCGACGAGCCGCATAATGATGGAATCAACAAGACCACCATAATAGCCGGCGATTGCTCCCATCGGCACGCCGATCAAGAGCGCACTCGCTGTGGCGAGAATACCGACTGTCATCGAGACACGGCCACCGTAAGCGAGGCGGGTGAGGATATCGCGGCCGAGGTTGTCGCTGCCTAAGATGTACCCATCGGTGAAGGGTGGCTCAAGGCCGTGCAACAGCGACTGGTCCGCGTAGCTTTTATGCGTGATGAAGTGGGAAATCAGCGGAGCACCGTAACTGAACGCCATAATGAGGACTGTCACAATCAAGGAGAGGACTGCCAAACGGTTACGGCGAAAGCGCATCCAGGCTTGTTCGAAGTAGCCGCGTTGCTTCGTTCGTGCTGCCCGGCTTAAGTCTGGCCGGACAAGGACACCCGCTTCACCTGACGCTGAGCCAAACTGTCGTTCTGCCTCGACCATGATTCTCTACCCTTTCCTGCTGTGCGCTGCTAATCAAAGCGCACGCGCGGGTCAAGCTGGGCATAGACAATGTCTGCCAACAGGTTTGCGAGCACCGTCAGGATCGAGATGAACAGCACGGTATCCATAATCACGGTATAGTCACGCTTGAACGTTGAGTCGACGATCAGTCGTCCAAGACCATTCCACGAGAAAATCGTTTCAGTGATCACGGCGCCGCTGAAGAGTCCGGGGAGATCGAGTCCCAACAGCGTCACTAAGGGCAGAATCGCATTGCGAAAGCCGTGGCGGAAGATGACCAAGCGCTGTGGCAAGCCCTTCGCCTCGGCAATGCGCATATAGTCTTGCCGCAAGACTTCAAGCATTTGCGAGCGGATATAGCGCGTCCACCCGGCTGTCTGAACGAAGGCGAGGGTGAACGCCGGCATGATCAAGTGGATGATGCGGTCGCCGATACCCCCACCACTTCGCAGGTCGTACATGCCGCCAGGCGGGAGACTCGGCAGACCCCACTCGCGGAATTTGACGGAGAAAACAATGATGAGCATCAGACCCAGCCAGAACGTTGGAACGGCAAAGCCTGCTACAGCGCCAACTGTGGTGATCTGGTCGAACCAGGAATTACGCTTCACAGCAGCGAACACACCAATGGGGATTGAAACAAGGAGTGCCAAAAGGAGGGATGTACCGGTCAGCAAGAGCGTGTTCGGCAGCTTTTCCATGATGAGCTTGCTGACGGGTTGATAGGTCACCAGCGAGATACCAAGGTCACCGCGGGCAATGTTGCTCAGCCACTGGAAGTAACGAATGTAGATCGGTTGGTCAAGGCCAAGCTGATGACGGATTCGCGCAATATCTTCTGGCCGAATGCCCGGCTGGAATGCCAGGTCGGATAGCGGGCTCCCAGGCACAAGGTTGGCAATGGCGAAGGTCACGAAGGTAATGCCAATGACAATTGGGATGAGTTGAATGAGACGCCAGAGGATGTAGCGACCCATACGACGTGCCTTCCATTACGCAATCAGCGAGGCGAGGAGGGGATTCCCCTCGCTCGCCTCGCCATTGACCGCATGCACTAGCTTTCTACCCACCACTGATGGGCATTGAAGCGGTCGTCAACGGCATTCGGGAAGAGGTTATGGACGCGCTTGTTAACGACCGCGATTGCCTGCGGAAAATCGAGGATCGCGTTTGGCAAATCCTCCATAATGATGTTCTGCATCTGGGTGTAGAGATCCTTGCGCTTCTGGACATCGGTTGTCTTGATAGCTTCGTCGAGGAGTTGATCGACCTGCGGGTTACTGTACTTGTTCATGTTAAACCCGCCTTCGTAGGCCGAGCTCTTCCACATGGTGCTTTGATCAGGGTCGACATCCCAGACGAAGCCGACGAGGAACATTTCGAAATCCTTGCTACCGGTGATGCGGTTGAGGAAGGCATTCCATTCTTCTGTCTGCGGCTTGCATTCGACGCCGATCTTCTTCCACTGCTCTTGGAAGACGGCAACGTACTGTTCGCGAATCTTGTTGCCAGCATTGGTGTAGACCGTGAAGGAGAGCCGCTTGCCATTCTTCTGCCGGATACCGTCAGGGCCAGGTGTCCAGCCAGCCTGGTCAAGCAGTTGCTTGGCCTTATCCGGGTTGTACTCGTACTTCAGCTTGATCGCGTCAGGATTATATGCCCAGGAGAGAACTGGCATGGTGCCGACCGCAACCCGGCCGTAACCAAGCCGGATCGACTTGATCATCGCTTCGCGATCGAGAGCGTAGAGCAATGCCTGCCGAACTTCTTTCTCTTGGAACAGCGTCGTCTTCTGTGGGTCAAGCTGGTAGGAGTAGAACGTGAATGAGAAGGTGTCATAGACCACCACATTGAGGTTCGGCTGGCTCTTGATATCTTGCACTTGAGAAGGATCAATCCCACCGTAATCAATCTCACCAGTCTTGAGTTGCTGTGCGACAACGTTCGAATCAGGAACGACCTTGTAGATGTAGCGGTCAAGGTTTGGCTCGCCCTGCCAGTACTTGGGGTTCTTCACCAGCGTGATGTGGTCATCCTTGACCCATTCCTCGAACATGAACGGACCAGTACCGATGGTACGACCTTTCTGCCCAGTCGAGAATGGATCTTTTGCCAAATTTGCTGGTTGCACGTCTTTCAAGATGTGCTGAGGAATAATACCGTAGACCGTATTCGAGACAAGGAACGGAGCAGCTGGCGCATTCAGCGTGAACTTGATCGTGTGATCATCAACGACGTCTACCGACTTAACCCGTTCAGTCAATTCAGCAGTGCGCGGCGACTTGGTGTCCTTATTCATGAGCATGTCGTAAGTGAACTTGACGTCGTTGGCAGTGAATGGCTGGCCGTCTTGCCAGTTGATGCCCTTGCGAAGCATGAAGGTGTATGTGATACCGTCCGAGGAAATGTCCCACTTCTCTGCTAAACGTCCAGCGGGTAGCACAGTTTGGGGGTCAATAAAGATCATGCCTTCAAAAATGAGCCCGGATACGGCACCCGATGCGGTGTCACTGACAAGAACGGGATTCAGGGTCTTCGCGTCAGCGAAGCTCCCTTCAATCAGAGTGCCACCTTTGTGCTTCGCTGGCTCAATGGTGAATTTCTGCCCAGTCGCTGTTGCCGCAGCCGAAGGTGTCGCGCCGGCCGTCGCCGCAGCGGTTGGACTCCCCATGCTTGTGCCACCAGTCGTTGGCGAAGCCTGCTGGGCCGGCGCTTTGGTTGCTTGAGCCGGAGCAGCCGTTGGTGTGGCATTGCCGCCCCCGCCGCATGCCGCAAGGAGCGCTGCGCCGGAGACCCCTACGCCGAGTGCCAAGGCTCGACGCAGCATTTGTCGTCGGGTCAAGGGACCCCGCAAAAATTGCTGCACCTGGTTTCCCTATTCCATCGTCGGCTGTCCTTTCCTTCCTCACTCACGTGCCAATCCAACTGACTTCCACTGCGACATACCGATCGACAACCGCGGCGGCTCTCCTCCTCTCCATTGCTCTTACGTACCCCATGAAAAAAGCCGCCGTTACGGCGGTAATGCACTACGGAAACACAAACAGAAACCCGTATAGGGCGAGCAAAATGGGAAAGCGCAGCGCGAAGATGTGAGCAAATCTTCCTTGAAGCTGCCGTGCACCTTGCACTGGTATCCGTCTGTCCTTCTCCAGCCATATATTGCAGCGGCTAGCCAGCGCAAGTATAGCTTATGTCAGCTCCGATGACAACCCTTCTGACACCATTTAGATCAAACGACCGGGAAGTCGGCGGGCAGCGTCTTGGAACGCTTTGGCGTCGTGTGGCGCAAGTGCAGCGATTTGCCCAATGAGCGTGTTAATGCGAGCAATGGCGTCGAGGAGATACTGGTCTGGTGCATGCTCTTCAAGGCCACGGCTGTGGTCAAGTGGGTCACGCCAGAGCTCGAAAGGGCGCCCTGGAGCAGTTGAGGGGCGAACTAACGCTGCGAACGGGCTGGCGGCGTCTTTGGCCTCGAGCCACCAGAGCCAGCCTTCTTCCGGTTGGGCCGCTTGGTCAAGCAGGTCAAGAGTACGGCTTGGGGCTTCAACAGAACGGAACCGCTCGCGAAGGTTACGCCGGGAGAGACGTGAGGCTGGCAACGGCTGAGGAAGGAGCAAGTTGAGGCCATGGAGTGCGGCCGTCAGCGCTTTGAGCGCCTGATCAATGCCAGCACAGATAGCTGCTTCGACGCGCACCTGATCTTTGGCCTCAATTGCCATCGCTGCCTCACGAGCGTGGTAGCGTGCTCCTTCCAGCCGCAGGTGAGCCTGTTGTTGCGTCGGTAGCTTTTCGAGTCCGCTGTTGTTCATGGGTAACCTCCTCCCGGCATCATAGCCCCTCAGTATGGTCCGAACAACAACGTGTTTGCAAGGGTGAACACTGTATTGTCTTCTCCTGCTTGGCGGACGTGCCTGCGCCTGGGCGTAGTGACGTGCCGAAAACGAGGGCAGTGGTGGTACAGTGCCGGAAGGACTGCCAAGCGCAATCCCGTACATAACGTGCCTCCAAACTGCTCTTGCTGAGCTTTGTAATAGCAACGGCGCCATGTTACCGCAGACGCTCTTGACATCGTGGTATTCTTCTGCTATCCTGATCGGCAACAACGCAAGAGGCCGGCGCTCATCAAGAGCGGTGGAGGGAACGGCCCGACGAAACCCGGCAACCAGCGCGCCAGCGCCAGGTGCCAATGCCGGCGGAGTGCAGAAGCTCCGCACGATGAGCGCCGAAAAGAATGCCCTCCACCTTTGTGTGGAGGTTTTCTTTACTCCCTCCACCACAACCAGTGATTACTCGACGGCGATTGCGCTGTGCGAGGGGAGAGTTTGTCGCACATCCCATATTTGGATGGTGCATTGGAGGGAGCAGACGCACCGATGACCGTAACAGCTGTGACCGCCCCGTGTATTACAACACCAACGATTGCCCGCATTGCGACGCCGGATAATCCCTTCGTTACTGAAGGAGGGGCTGTTCTTCCTATCGTTGACATTGCTTACGAAACCTGGGGAACACTGTCACCAACCCGCGATAATGTGGTGATTGTCGCCCACGCATTGACGGGCAACAGCCATGTTGCGTCCCACGGCCTAGGTGATGAGCCAGGTTGGTGGGAGCCAATGGTTGGCCCTGGGGCGCCGATTGATACGAACCGCTACTTCGTGATCTGTAGCAATATCCTCGGCAGCTGTTATGGCTCGACTGGCCCCCGCTCGATTGATCCGCTGACTGGCCGCCGCTATAACCTCCGCTTTCCCAAGATCACTGTCCGGGATATTGTGAATGCCCAAGCACGGTTGCTTGACCTCCTCGGCATTCAGAAAGTCTTTGCTGTGGTCGGTGGCTCCCTTGGAGGCATGCAGGTGCTCGAGTGGGCAGCGATGTATCCCGAGCGCGTCGAGCGCATTATCCCGATCGCTGCATCTGGCCAATTCAGCGATCAAGGCATTGCATATAACGAAGTGCAGCGGCGTGTCATCATGCTCGATCCTGCGTGGAACAACGGAGAATATGAGGATGGTCAGGGACCGGCAACGGGTCTAGCGATTGCCCGGATGCTCGGTGTCATCACCTACCAGTCTGATGAACTCATGACGGCGAGGTTCCATCGCCGCGAAGAGGCGCGGTATACCGCATGGCCAGAATTTCTCGGCCGGTACGACGTTGAGGGTTATTTGCATTACCAGGGCGAGAAGCTCGTCCGGCGCTTCGATGCCAACAGCTACCTCTATCTGACACGGGCGATGGATTCACACGACCTGGGCCGGGGACGCGGTGGCTACGATGCCGGCCTCGACCGCATCACCGCGCGCGTGCTTGCCATTGGCATTCGCTCCGATATCCTCTTCTGGCCAGCGCAAATCCGCGACATGGTTGAGCGGCTGGCACGCCTTGGCAAAGACGTGACCTATTGGGAGCTTGATTCTCCCAATGGCCACGATGCGTTCTTAAAGGACTTTGACCAGATTGGTCCAGTGATTGCCGCGTTCCTCAGTTGTCCGTAAGGCGGCCTATGCTGGCGCGATCGCCGGCGTTAGTGCGCCGCCAAACCGGATTGCATCAAGCACATCGCTCACGATTGCACTCGCCGTCGGTAGTGGGCCTGCGCCTTGTCCGTAGAGGACGACAGTGCCGACGCGGTCGCCTGTTACCTCGATGGCATTAAAGTTCAGGCGCACGTGGGCGAGTAAGCTATCGCCCGGGACAAACTCCGGTGCAACGCGGAGGCGCCAGGTGCCGTTTTCCTCAGTGGCCTGAGCCAAGAGTTTTATTACGCCGCCGCGACGGCGCGCTTCAGCAATTTCCTCCGGCGTGACCTGCGTTATCCCGATCCGCTCAATGTTCTCAGGATGGATCTGCTTCTTGGCAGCAAGCGATGCGAGAATCGCCAGCTTGTATGCTGCGTCGTAGCCTTCGACATCGGCTGTCGAGTCGGGTTCAGCGTACCCAAGACGCTGTGCCTCCTGCAGCGCCTCGTGATACGGAGTGCTGTGCTCAGCCATCTGCGTGAGAATAAAGTTCGTCGTGCCGTTAACAATGCCGCGAAGCTGGCTCACGCGGTTGGTCGCAAGGATTTGCCGAAGGCTCGCCATGAGAGGAATGCCGCCGCCGACGCTCGCCTCAAAGAGCAACGCGCGATTGTTCGCTCGTGCTATGGCGGAGAGGGCAGCGAAATGCTTCGCAAGCGCCTCTTTGTTTGCTGTCACGACATGCTTGCCGCGTTCAAGGGCTGCGTGCATGATACTGGCTGCTGGTTCCTCCCCACCGAGTACTTCAACGACAACGTCGACGTTGGGATCGGCGAGGGCTGGTTCGGCACTAGTGATTGCTTGTTCAGGGCGGAGTCCGGCTGCTTTGACCCGCTCGATCGACCGTGCCATCGCATAGCGGATCGTGAGCTGGATGCCAGTTTGCTCCGCGATCCGATCACTCTGCTCGTGAATCAACCGGACGACAGCGCGCCCGATTGTGCCGACTCCGAGGATTGCTAGGTTGACGGTTTTCAGTTGTTCCATTTCCAATCCTTTCACTGTGGTCCTTGACAACGTCATATTCTGTTGCTACAGTCAGCCTAACAACGACCTCCAGCGTATGAGCTGGACGGCGTGAACGCAAGAGGCGAGTATGCAACGTCGAATACTGATCCAGAACGGAACACAGTGGACTACTAAGCCCGCCGGCGATCAGGCGGGCGGTCACGGGTAGTGCGCGACCGTTTGCATGATCGGCCGGCAGAGGATGCCTCCTCTGCCGGCTTTTTCTGTATGGCGAGCAAGGCAGAGTTCGGGGTAACGAGGAAGTGGAAGGAGGATGGAATGCCAGACCGTCTTGATGTTGCCGTACTCGGAGCAACGGGCAGTGTTGGGCAGCGTTTTGTCCAGCTTCTGGCTGATCACCCCTGGTTTCGGCTCGCTGAGCTTGTCGGCAGTGAGCGCTCAGCTGGCAAGCGATACAGCGACGTCTGCGACTGGCGGATTAGCGCGCGGCCGCCCGAGAGCGTGCTCAACCTGCCAGTGAAGCACTACGAAGAGCCGCTGCAGAGTCCCATCGTCTTTTCTGCCTTGCCCGGTGGTGTGGCCGGGCCAATTGAAGAAGCACTCGCTCGCGATGGCAAGAAAGTGTTTACTAATGCTCGCGACCATCGCATGGACCCGGATGTGCCGTTGCTCATCCCCGAAGTGAACCCTGACCACGCGCGCGCGATTGAAGTGCAGCGGCAGCAGCGGGGATGGCGTGAGGGCTTCATCGTTGCCAACCCAAACTGCTCAACCATCCACCTTGTGCTTGCCCTCAAGCCGTTACATGACGCATTTGGTATCACGCACGGGATTGTGACGACGCTTCAGGCTGCCTCGGGTGCAGGATATCCTGGTGTGCCCTCGCTCGATCTGATCGACAATGTAATCCCCTTCATCGGAGGCGAAGAAGAGAAGATTGAGCGGGAAACGCGCAAATTGCTCGGACAATGGGATGGAGCCAAGTTCATTGATGCCGAGGTTACCCTAAGCGCTCATTGCAACCGCGTGCCCGTTCGGGATGGGCATCTCGAAACGGTGAGCGTGAAGTTCGCTCGCCACGCGACACCGTCTGACGTCGCCGAGGTGCTCGCATCATTCCGTGCGCAGCCACAAGAACTCGGCTTGCCAACTGCACCGAAGCAGCCAGTCGTTGTTCTCGACCTGCCAGATCGTCCTCAACCTGTCTTGGACCGCGACATCGAAGGTGGGATGGCTTCAGTCGTGGGGCGAATCCGCCCGTGCTCAGTCTTGGATGTGCGCTTTGT
Organism: Thermorudis peleae; assembly: GCF_000744775.1. Lineage (NCBI taxonomy): Bacteria > Pseudomonadati > Thermomicrobiota > Thermomicrobia > Thermorudis > Thermorudis peleae. The sequence continues at coordinate 1,296,320 of NZ_JQMP01000003.1, forward strand.
TGTGCTTGGACATAACACGATTCGGGGTGCGGCTGGCGCCTCAGTATTGAACGCCGAGCTTTTCTATCGCCAAGGGCTGCTGTAGGGTAGACGATACCGAGAAAGGTGGTGTGGGTGCTCATTGGGTTTGCCAAGTGGGCACCCACGCTTCCTCTGCGGGAGTTGATGCGGTGATGCGTCCACGAGCGCGCGAAGTTGGACTGCGAATCGGCCAACTGCCTCCCGGAAAGCAGAACACGATCACGGACGTTCCGGGCGTCTTGGTTGGCCATGTCACAAAAATTGCTGGAGAAGGACCGCTCGTCCCTGGAATGGGCCCAGTACGAACTGGTGTGACCGTAATCCTGCCTCATGAAGGGAATCTCTTCCGTGAGAAAGTCCCTGGAGCCATTTTTACGCTCAATGGCTTCGGTAAGCCACTGGGTATTGCCCAAGTTGCTGAGCTTGGCCGCATCGAAACCCCAATTGCATTAACCAACACGCTTGCTGTGCCCCGTGTTGCTGACGGACTCATCGACCACGCATTGCGGCAGAATCCTGATATCGGGGTGACGACGTCAACGGTCAATCCACTCGTGTTTGAATGCTCCGACGCTTGGCTGAATGACATTCAGGGCCGTCACGTAACGCCTGCCGATGTTCTCGAAGCAATTGACCGTGCGCAACGTCCCAGCCTCGACGAGGGGAATGTTGGGGCGGGAACGGGCATGATGCTCTTTGGTTTCAAAGGTGGCATTGGCACCGCATCACGCTGTCTGCCAGCAGAGCTTGGAGGGTATACCATCGGGGCACTGGTGTTAGGCAATTTCGGGCGTAAGGAGCAGTTGCGGATTGCTGGTGTGCCGATCGGTATGTTGCTGTCTAACCAGCAGGCAGATAAACAACCGGAAGAGCGTGGCTCAGTCATCGTCGTGCTTGCAACCGATGCCCCGCTGCTCGATCGTGAACTCAGCCGGATTGCCCGCCGCGGCGCGCTCGGTTTGGCCCGAACAGGGGCTATTGGCGGGCACGGGAGTGGTGACTTCATTGTTGCCTTTTCGACGGCCCTTCGGTTCGCCCACGCAAACGCGGACAGCCGGACAGTAACGGTCACCATCCTTCGAGAGGATCCGGTGGTGATGGATGCGCTCTTCCAGGCTGCAATTGAGGCAACCGAAGAGGCGGTTGTCAATGCCTTGTTCCGTGCCGAAACAATGACCGGCCGCGATTGGCATACCGCGCAGGCATTGCCGCTTGACGAGACACTTGCCCTCCTGCGCCAGGCTGGTGTCATAGCGTAAGGCGTCATGCCTCGCTGTGCTGGCTATACTCGCGCGAGTTCGGCAAGATCAGCAAGCTGGTCAACGAGCCAGCGCTTGAGGTCATGCTCAATAACCAGCTGGCGGAGAGCTTGGGCGCGTCGTTTTCGTTCAGCCTCCGGCATCGTTAGGCCAGCATAGAGTGCTTGTGCGGTGCCTTCAATATCTGTTGGTGAGACGGTAAGTGCCCAGCGGCCAAGCTGCTGATAGGCTCCAGCGCCTTCTGAAAGGACCAAGACACCGTTGCGTTGGTTCAACAGTGCCCCTTCTTTGGCCACGAGGTTCATGCCGTCAAAGATTGCATTTACCAGAAGCACATCATAGTGCTTCATCGCGGCAAGCGCGCGAGGATAGTCGTCTCCAATGAAAAGAGAAATTGGTTGCCAGTGGATTCCTTCGTGCTCGGCGACATTCGCATACTTAGCGTTGATGCGACCAACGACGGCATTGATGTCGTCGAGGTAATCAATATATTCAGCGACTTCCAGGCGCGACGGTACAAGAAATGCCAGGAAGTTGACGCGACCGAGAAGCTCAGGATGCGCTTCAAGTAAGCGGTCATAAGCGAGGAAGCCGCGAACAATGTTCTTACTCGGCTCTGCACGGTCAACGCGCATGATCGTATATTCGTTGAAATACTGGCGAAGGTGTTCCTCGTGCTTTCGGGCATCCTCGCTTTCCGCGACCTGGAGGACATGCGCTGGGTCAATGGAGATCGGGTAGACACGAACATGGGTGGTTCGCCCCTGATATATGATCTCACCAGTGCGATAGTTCACCTCAATCTGGTCAAGGTTCGCTTCGCACGTGTTCATGAAGCTCCGAGCGTGGCGTGGGGTTTGAAAACCGACGACGTCGTTGCAAAGAAGGCTTTCGCAAATAGCCTGGCGCATAGCGCGCGGTAGGAGCCGCCAGTAGTCTTGATCGGGCCATGGGATGTGAATGAATTGTTGGATCACGATGGTTGGCAACCGCTCGCGCAAGAACCGTGGAACGAGGTAGAGGTGATAATCCTGCAGCAGGACTACTGGTGGCCTGGACGTCGCTTCAATCGCGGCGGCAATTTCCTGGGCGAAAAGTTGATTGACAACGACGTAACCTTCTTCCCAGGCGTACCACGTCAGTGCATCAACGTCAGGAGCGCGGGGCGTATCCCAGAGATAGTGCTGAAGAAACCAGAGCAACGGATTGGCGATGCGGTTGTAGTAGCCAGCGTAGGCTTCAGGAGAGGGCAGAACGAAGCGGATACGAAATTCGCCTCCTGGCACGGTGATGACTGGTTCACCGGCTTCGAGAGCCAAGGATGCACGAAGTCGATCGCCATCGGTCATCGCGCACGCGACCCAGATTGCGTCAGTGTAGCGGCTTGCAGCGCTCATTGCCGTGACAACGCCGCCCGAACCTCGCTTGGTTGTCAGAGTCCCATCTGGAGCAACGTGAAATTCAACGGGACCGCGATTTGATGCGATAACCAGGGCGACTCGGTCGAGGAATGACCGGACATGTTCGGGCAGCTCCAGCAGGGTATCGCGAAAGCCGTTCGCATGAGGCTGTTCGTCGGGCACTCTTCCTCCTTTTCGCTCCACTGGCGTTCCATGCCAGGCGCGTGCCTTGGAATGATGCGAGGAAATCGCTACTGGCTTTGTCTCTCTGAATCGATTCTACTCGAAATCATCCCCGCCGCGCTCTTGCGTGATAATGCAATCCCCGTTATTCTCGTGCGCGTACGACGTAGGGAATGGTGACGCTCATACAATCTTGGGGCATAGGTGCATGGCAACCCGGTGTTGCCCGTATTGTGGCAGTTCAGACGGCGAGCTTGTTTCGCGCTCGTTGACGCGTGCCGTCGTCCAGCCGCACCAGTTTTGGCTTTGTCGGCGATGTGGGCGGAAAGCCTACGAGATTATTAGCTGTACTGGACGAGAGCTGCGTCTCTATATGCTGGAACCGGGCAAGACCTTTACAAAAGAAGGCCAAGAGTATGTCGTGCAGCGGGTGCTTCGGGCTGGAGATCGCGAGTACCTCCTCTACGTGCGTCCATGTCCGGAGCATGAATCGTAGTGCGCGGGTTCATGTGCACATGGATAGTGCAGTAGCTTCTTGGGTAACGAGAAAAAGAAGCCCCATGCGCTACGTTCAGCGCATGGGGCTTCCGCACATATCCTGCTTTATGCTTACTGTACCTTCAGGGTGCCAACCATACCAAGCTCTTTGTGCCCGGGGACGTCGCAGTAAAACTGGTAATCGCCGGGCTGAGATGGTGCAGTGAATTTAATGTCTTCGCTTTTGCCCGGATCAAGCAAGGATCCCTTGACGACGTTGTCGATCACAAAGTCGTGCTGAAGTGTGCCTTTATTCTGGAAATGAACCGTTACCTGCTGCCCAGCTTTTACGGTAATGGTATTGGGATCATACTTGTATTCTGTTGCGGTAACGGTAATTGTGCCGCTCCCGCCGCCAGACGAACTCCCGCCACCACTGCTCCCGCCGCCACATGCTGCCAGGAGCGCGCTCGCAGCCGGGACAGCCAGACCGAAGGCAGCGGCCTTCGCCAAGAATCCCCGGCGCGTCAATCGTGTTAGGGTCTGTACCATTGCAAGCCTCCTCTGCGGAGTATCCCTACATTCCACACTCACCGCCAGACAGCCGTAGGCGCATCCGGATGCTCCGTCAGCGCCGCACCAGGAAAAGATTATACATCACGCAAGAACATCTGAAGGGTTGTCAGGAATTTCCTGACAACCCTTCACCGTCCTTTTGCTTCCTAGTATTCACTGCTTGTCATAAAAGCTCTGCGGAGAGCAGAACTCGTGCAGAGGTTCTTACGGTATTCTCGTTACAAGAAGATGTTACCAAATCCCCAACTCTTCTTTCGCTGCTTCGCTCATCATGTCGGGGGTCCAGGGTGGTGACCAGACCAAATTGATATCGATCTCGCCGATATTCGGCAGATCTGCCAGGGCCTGTTGAATTTCCTCGACCAGAATCGGCCCGAGCGGACAACCAAATGAGGTCAGCGTCATGGTGATGAGCACGTCGGTCTTACCGTCGTGCTCATCAAGGTCAATGCCGTAGATTAAGCCGAGATCGACCACGTTAATGCCAATTTCAGGGTCATAGACCTGTTCTCGTAGGCGCTCACGGACGTCGTCTTCTGTGAAGTGCGGCATGGCTGGCCGTCTCCTTTCGTTCACCGGGATGGTACGATACAGGATTTAGGATGGCCATTCGTTGAGGCCATAGGCGGCGGCCTTGAGGACTTTTAGGCTCAGCAGCGCGCACTTGCGACGCGCTGGGCTAATAGGGATGCCTAATTCCTCAAGAAGGTCATCTGCCGTCAGCTGCTTCACGGCTTCAAGATCTTGGCCTTTGACCATCTCAGTCAAAATCGACGCCGCGGCTTGGCTAATGGCACACCCCCGTCCAGTGAAGGCGATCTCGGTGATCTTGCCATCGCGAATGCGAAGATCGATCCGAATGCGATCACCACAGAGCGGGTTGCTGTCTTCAAAACTCCGGTCAGCCGGATCAAGCGTGCCGTAGTTACGCGGGTGTTCATAATGGTCAAGGATGTGTTCACGATAGAGATCGGACATTGGTGATGCCCTCCGTTAGCACCCGATCGTCTCGGGTATATCCAATTCTATCCCCTTAGGAAACACGGAATGTATGCCGGACCAGGAGAAGACCTTCAACCAGGCGATCGATATCTTCAACAGTGTTGTAAAGGTAGAAGCTTGCGCGGGCCGTCGCGACGACGCCAAGCCGGTGCATCAAGGGCTGCGCACAGTGGTGCCCTGCGCGAATAGCGACACCAACTTCAACGTCGAGGATGCTCGCGATGTCGTGGGGATGGACTGTACCGAGCGTGAAGCTCACAACGCCACTGCGATCGTCGCCGCGCGGACCGTAGAGGGTGATGCCAGGGATTTCATCAAGGCGTGCAAGCGCGTAGTCGAGCAAGGCTCGCTCGTGTTGATGGATAGCTGTCATCCCCACGTGCTGTAAGTAGTCAATGGCAGCGCCGAGGGCAACAGCATCAGCTACGCTTGGCGTTCCCGCTTCAAACTTGGCGGGAGGATCAGCCCAGGTTGAGCCTTCGAGGGTCACTGTGCGGATCATGTCGCCGCCACCGAGAAATGGTGGCATTGTTTCCAGGATAGCTCGCTTAGCGTAGAGCACGCCGATGCCCATTGGACCAAGCATTTTATGCCCGGAGAAGACGTAAAAGTCACAGTCCATTGCCTGGACGTCAATCGGAAGGTGTGGCGCAGCCTGGGCACCGTCGATCAGTACCAGTGCCCCAGCCTGGTGTGCCTTATGCACCACGGTGGTGACAGGTGTGATAGTACCAAGGACGTTAGAAACGTGGGTGAGACTTACCAGTTTGACATTGCCGCGCTCAAGCCACGTGTCCAGTTGCTCGAGCCGGAGCCGGCCGGTGTCGTCAATGTCGAGGTACCGGAGGATAATGCCACGTTCCTGGGCGAGGATTTGCCATGGAACGATGTTGCTGTGATGCTCCATCACGCTAAGGACGACGACATCACCTGACTGAAGGTTCGCTCGAGCCCAGCTATAAGCAACCAGGTTAATCCCCTCGGTTGTATTGCGGACAAAGATACATTCACGCGGATCAGCGGCATGAATGAATGCGGCCACCTTGGCCCGCGCTTCGTCGTAGGCCAGGGTGGCCGCTTCGCTCAGCTCATACACGCCGCGATGAATATTCGCGTTGATCGTGGTGTAGAACTGGGCCAGGGCATCAATGACCTGTCGTGGTTTTTGTGACGTTGCCCCACTGTCGAGATAGACAAGCGGTTTGTCGCCACGGACACGTCGTTCGAAAATGGGAAAGTCTTGGCGGATCTTGGCAACGTCAAGCATTGTTTGCGAGGGGCCCATCGATGCCCTGCCCTTCATTTCACTAGAGTCCAAGCTTGCGATCGATCGCGCGTCGGACCGTCTCTTGTACTTCGGGCACCGGAACGCGCTCGATAACCTCGTCGAAGAAGCCGTCGACAATCAGCTTAACGGCTTCAGTGCGGTTGATACCACGGCTCATAAGATAGAAGATGTATTCCTCTTCCACTTGCCCCACTGTTGCCCCGTGTGTGCACCGGACGTCGTTTGCGCCGATTTCCAGTTTGGGCATGGTGTCAGCACGCGCTGTGGGCGACAGCACGAGGTTGCGGTTGGCCTGGTAGGCATCCGTCCGCTGCGCGTGCGGGAAGACCTTGATGAGCCCAGCGAAGACGGTGCGCGCGCGATCCTTAAGTGCCCCCTTGTAGAGCAAATCGCTTGTCGCATACGGTGAGATGTGCCATTGCCGTGTCTGGTGGTCGAAGTGCTGGTTGTCGTCAGCAAAGTAGAGCCCGAGCAACTCGGCTGTTGCACCAGGCCCAACCAGATCACTGGCGATGTAGGCTTTGCTCAGTCGAGAACCAAGGGCAACATTCAACGTATTGAGGATGGCGTCCTGGTGAACGTGCCCTTCCTGGGTCGTGAAGTTCCAGACCGAGCGCCCCCAGTCCTGCAGCTGAATGTAGCGGACCTGGGCACCTTCGCCGACGTAGAGTTCGACGACATTGGAGGCGATCAGCGGCTCGTCAACGGTCGGTGATGCCCAGGTATCGATCAAGACGACCGAGGCACCTTCTTCGACGATTACGAGGGTATGGGCAAAGATGCCAGTGTTCGGCGTTTCTGCCCAGACAAAGCTCCGTAGCGGCAGTTCAACCTGAACGTTCTTGGGGACATACAAGAACGTGCCGCCGCTCCAAAAAGCCGCATGTAGAGCAGTGAATTTGTTGGTATCAGGCTTAACGATCTCAGTCATGAAGAAGCGCTGGACGAGTTCTGGAACTTCCGCGATCGCTGTCCCAAGGTCTGTGAAAATCACACCTTGTTCACGCAGCGCTGGGTCAAGCGTGGCAAAGGCTGGAGCAGCATCGACTTGGACGACAAGGCCGAGTCGCCGCGCTTCATCGCCCAGGATCTCGATCAGCGCTGGTGGCAACTCATCAACGCTGGCGACACGACGCTCGAGCGCCCCATAAGGCTTGACAGTATCGATCGGTAGTCGGCGGATATCGGTGCGCCGCCAGTCTTCATCGGTGCGGCTTGGCATCGGGATCTGTTCATAAAGCGCCCAGGCTTCGAGGCGCTTGGCGCGGACCCAGTCTGGCTCCTGCCGTTGCCATGAGAGTGCTTCAACAGCCTCGCGCGAGAAGCCGCGAGTTAACTCGGCAGTGACTGTGCTCATTCGTCTGCTCACCCTCCGTTCTGTGCCTGGCTCGTGGACAACACGATGACATGAAGAGGCCGCTGGCTGGCGGAATCATGCCCAGCCAGCGGCCCAGCCCCCGACCTGATCAGCCGACTGACCCTTCCATCTCAAGCTGGATCAGTCGGTTCAGTTCGACTGCATACTCAAGTGGAAGTTCCTTCGTGATCGGCTCGATGAAGCCGTTCACGATCATGCTCATGGCTTCAGCCTCAGTTAGGCCGCGGCTCTGTAGGTAGAAGAGCTGCTCTTCGGCCACCTTGCTCACAGTTGCCTCATGGCCGATCGAGACCTGTTCCTCCTCGATCTCCATATATGGATAGGTGTCAGTTCGGCTCTGCTCATCGAGGAGGAGCGCGTCGCAGACGACGTTGGCGCGAACGTGGTGCGCGCCGCGGTGGACCTTCACCAGCCCGCGATAGCTCGATCGCCCTGTTCCCTTGGAGATGGACTTCGAGATGATCTGGGATGAGGTATACGGAGCGACGTGCACCATCTTGCCGCCAGCGTCTTGGTGCTGGCCGTCCGAGGCGAAGGCCACGGAAAGCACTTCACCGCGCGCGCCCGGCTCCATGAGCCAGACTGCCGGGTACTTCATCGTGACCTTCGAGCCGAGGTTGCCATCGACCCACTCCATGGTCGCGTCGCGATAGGCGGCGGCTCGCTTCGTCACGAGGTTGTAGACGTTCTTCGACCAGTTCTGGATGGTCGTGTAGCGGCAGCGCGCGCCTTCTTTGACGATGATCTCGACGACTGCGCTGTGCAACGAGGCCGAGCTGTAGATCGGTGCGGTGCAACCTTCGACGTAATGGACGTAGCCGCCCGGCTCGACGATAATCAGCGTCCGTTCAAACTGGCCCATGTTCTCTGAATTAATGCGGAAGTACGCCTGGAGTGGAATCTCGACCCGCACGTTCTCCGGTACATACACGAATGAGCCACCCGACCAGACTGCCGAGTTCAGTGCGGCGAATTTGTTATCGTTCGGTGGAACAATCGTGCCAAAGTACTGCTTGACAAGGTCGGGGTACTCGCGAACGGCGGTGTCCATATCGACGAAAATGACCCCTTGCTTGGCCAGCTCCTCGCGCAGTGAGTGGTAGACTACTTCGGATTCGTACTGCGCGCCGACGCCAGCCAGGAACTTCCGCTCGGCCTCAGGGATGCCCAAGCGGTCAAAGGTACGACGAATCGTCTCCGGGACCTCGTCCCACGACGTGCTCTTCTTGTCAGTTGGGCGCACGTAGTAAACGATTTCGTCAAAGTTCAGCTCGCTGAGATCTGCTCCCCAGGTTGGTAGCGGCCGCTTCTCGAAATACTCGAGTGCCTTGAGACGGAACTGCCGCATCCACTCTGGTTCGCCTTTTATCCATGAGATCTGCTCGACGACTTCACGGTCGAGGCCCTTCCGCGCCTTGAACACGTACGTCTCGGGGTCGCGGAAGCCGTACTTGTATTCGGTTCCAAGCTGTTCGAGTTCAATTTCCGGTCTCGTTGCCATTGCTCACTCCACCTTTCGCTCTGAGCGTTAGGAAGCTGCCTCGGCGTATGTCTCTTTGAGCCAGTCGTAGCCCTTGGCCTCAAGCTCTTCGGCAAGCTCCGGACCGCCTGAGGCAACGATCTTGCCGTCCAGCATCACGTGGACGAAGTGCGGGCGAATGTAGTTAAGGAGGCGCTGATAATGCGTGATGACCAGCAGCGCCATCGACGGATTGAACAGCGTGTTGACGCCGTCTGCGACGATGCGCAGTGCATCGATATCTAGTCCAGAGTCTGTTTCATCGAGGATGGCGAACTCCGGCTCGAGCATGGCCATCTGGACAATTTCTGCGCGCTTCTTCTCGCCCCCGGAGAACCCCTCGTTGAGGTAGCGGGACGCAAATCCTTCTTCCATCCGGAGCATGGCGAGCTTGTCACGCAGCAGGCGGCGGAATTCGCGCGGCGAGAGCGCCTTGTCCTCACCGAATCGCGCTTTCCGCACCGAGTTCACGGCAAGCCGCAGGAAGTTGGCCATCGTTACGCCGGGGATCGCCGTGGGATACTGAAAGGCCAGGAAAAGCCCACGCTTTGCCCGTTCGTCCGGCGAGAGCTCGAGCAGGTTTTCGCCTTTATACAGGATGCGTCCTTCGTAGACTTCATAGTTTGGGTGACCAGCAATCACGTACGCCAACGTGCTCTTGCCTGAGCCGTTGGGACCCATCATCGCGTGAATTTCGCCAGTGTTGATCACTAAATCGACCCCACGCAGGATTTCTTTCCCCTCGATCCCTGCATGGAGGTTTTCGATCACAAAGAGCGGTGTTGACTCTGCCGTCATGAGCCTTTAATCCCTCCTATCCATCCAACACACGACATTACTATACGCAATGGTTGCGAAATACAGCAAGCTAGGAGTTCCCGGTGGTCGCCTTGACACGCTCCTGTCCTGCCGCTTGTTTATCCTGACAACTGGGGCAGATGCCAGTGAAGACCGTCTGGTGGTCGTAGATGATGTAGCCCGTCTGCTCTTCAGCTACCTGCCGGGCTAAGAGCGCGATCGGCACTTCAACATCGAGCAGTTCACCGCAGATCGCACACTGCACGTGATCATGGCGGTCAGTTCGTCGATCGAAGAGCGCTGCCTGATCGCCGAACGTGTACTCCTGGATCAGCCCGTGCTCGGCGAGTAAGTGCAGCGTGCGGTAGACCGTGCCGTAGGCGATTGTCGGGTACTTGCGGCGAACGCGCTCGAAAATCTCCCCAGCGGTCAGGTGCCGTTCGGCATTCTGCACCTCAGCGTAGATTGCTGCTCGCTGTGGGGTCATGCGAAATGGTCGCTTGTTCTGCATATGCTGCAAGTCACTCCTACGTGAGAATGATTCTCGTTTTTCTCACTGCATACCTTACTAGATCAATCGGAATTCGTCAACCGCTGCGGTGTCCTAAATGGTAGGATTTCCCTGTGCATGGACGCGTGCGCATTTTTGGAGTGAACAGGATGGACCGACAGGAACAGATTGAACTCTTGGCCGAGCGCTACCGCTCACCGCGCTATCGCAAGCCGAATCCGCAGGCGGACGTCATCATGCCAGGAGGCAACCCAGGGTGTGGTGATGTAGTGACAATTTACTTGACAGTGGCTGACGATGGTAAGTCGATTGCTGACGTGACGTTCGAAGGTGAGGGCTGCACGATCAGTCAGGCCGCGGCCGATTTACTCATCGAGGCTGTACGTGAAGAGGGCTGGTCGCTCGACGACGTGTTGTCAGCTGACTACCACGTGATGGAAGAACTGCTTGGCTCGGAAACCGTGCAGCTCCGTCCGCGTTGTGCCACGTTGGCGCTGGGGACGCTGAAGGCGGCGGTGACGAAGTTCAAGCGCGACCGCCTGCGGGAGGAAGCTGGTCTCGCTGCTGTTGAAGCCGAAAATGCCCAGTATGGCATCGTTACTGGCGAGGCAGCACACGATGCCACCCAGCACCGCACGCCACACTAATCCTCGTTGAGCGTATTCGGCGGCGCAGGGATGGTGGGCGGCGTGCGTCGCTGGGCACGCAAGTGGTTGACATAATCTTGAAGGTGCTGACGAAGCAAAGGGCCAAACCCGCTGACGGTGACAAGTGTCGTCCCGCGTTTGCCGACTCCTGGCTGCACGAGGATTTCAGCGGTTACGCGCGGGAATGGTCCTTCGCGTTTTCCCAAGACATAGACCTGGTTTGGCCGGCCAGTGAATCCCGCCCGGTAGCCACGAGCTTGGAAGAAGGCGATCGCGTCGTTGAGGATGTCTTTGGCCTGGCGGGTCGTCACGACCTTACGTTGAAAGCTTTCCTGCGCGAGTGCTGCTGAGACTTCTTCCCGATGAATGAAGCCTTCGCTGGTCTTGTCTGTCATCGTTCCAGCCTCACTTGCCACATGTCGAACACAGGCTAGAGGGCAATACGAACTACCCGCACTCCGGTTATGCCTGGAGTGCGGGTAAGAATGCAACATGCGGCACGTACGCTAGGCAAGCGTGTACTGCTCGCCGGGAGCGAGCACAACGCAGACAGCTTCGGTTTGCGCTTCAACGTCGCGCTTGAAGGCGTGCGGATCTTGCTGAATCGGCGGGAACGTGTTGTAGTGGCAGGGTATGACAACGCGTGGCTTGAGCAGTTTCACCGCGCGAACGGCGTCGGCTGGCCCCATGGTGAAATGGTCGCCGATCGGCAAGACGGCGAGGTCGAGTCCCTCTTCACCGATCAATGCCATGTCACCAAAGAGGCAAGTGTCACCAGCGAAATAGAGCACCTTACCGCCGAAGCGTACAACGAAGCCAGCCGGGACGCCTGGCGCGGCGAAGGTATCGCCATAGGTCGAGGTGTGCCAGGCTGGAACGAGCTTGGCGCTGCCACCATCGAACTTCACTGTACCGCCATGGTTGGCGGGAATCGCTTCTGCTCCTTGCGAAGCAAGGTAGCTTCCCAGTTCGAAGGTGGCAATAATTGGTGCCTTCGTGCGCTTCGAGATCGCGACGGCATCCCCAACATGGTCGTTATGAGCGTGGGTAACGAGGATCGCGACGGGAGAAAGCTCTTCAGGTTTCGCGGCAGCGAGCGGATTACCCGTGAGGAACGGATCGATTACTACCTGTTTGCCGTCTGCTTCGATCACGAACGCTGCATGTCCGAGGTATCGCACCGTTACTGCCATTGGCCACTCCTTTCCTCCTGTTTTCCCTCATAGCAGCCCTCTTATTATGGCGCGTGCTGCGCGGAAGCGAAACCGTCAAATCTCGCGCCGTCGCGGACCCCGGCCCGCGTTATGCTGCTCCTGGGCGCTCGTAGGCAACACGTCCCTCGATGATGGTGTAGTCGACCTTGATGGCAGCGATATCAGTTGGAGCGACACGCAGGAGGTCTGTCTCGAGGATCGTCAGGTCGGCGAGTTTGCCCGGCTCGATCGTGCCCTTGATATGCTCTTCAAATGTGGCATACGCACCGTTGTAGGTATAAGCGCGGACGGCCTCCAGCACCGTAATACATTCTTCTGGCCAAAGAGTAGCTCCCTTGGCGTTCTGGCGTGTCACCATCGTCTGAATACCGAGGAGGGCGCTGGTTGAGCAGACTGGGGCATCGGTGCTGGCCGCGGCGATGATGCCGCGATCGAAGAATGTGCGCATGGCGTAGGTGTAGCGTAAGCGCTCGCGCGGCAAGGCTGCTGTGTAGGCTTCTTGAAAGTCGTATAAGAACGTCGTGCCGGGAATTGGGATCGCGTTCAACCGGGCGATGCGATCGAGGAGGTCTGGCCGTAGGATGCTGCAATGCTCGATCCGGTGACGATGGTTCGGGCGCGGGGCGAGTGCAAGTGCTTCGTCATAGGCGTCAAGCAGGAGCTCGATTGCTGCATCGCCGATCGCGTGTGCACAGCACTGATAGCCAGCGAGGTGGGCGCGGATGATCTTCTGTTTGAGGACAGCCGGATCCTCGGTCCACAGTCCATAGTGGTCTTCTGTGCCTAGATATGGCTCTGACATCCGCGCGGTCCGTCCGCCAATGCTCCCGTCAAGAAAGAGTTTCATCGGACCAATGCGTAACCAGTGGTCGCCGAAGCCAGAGCGGAGCCCGAGTTCGGCAAATGGTTCGAAGAGGTCGTTGATGCGCACCATAAGTGTCGTGCGGACTGGTAGTTGCCCTGATTGGGCAAGATGCTGGTAGGCTGTGAATTCGCGGGCATTGCCAATGCCGGCCTCGGCGACACTCGTGACGCCGTGCGAGAGGAACAGACGGCCGGCACTAATCAGCGCCTCCTCAATCTGCTCGACTGTTGGCTCAGGAATGCATCGCCGTACTGCCTCAAGGGCTGCCTCGCGCACGACGCCGGTTGGTTCGCCGTGTACATCGCGGTCGATGGTGCCGCCTGGTGGGTCTGGCGTTGTCGCGGTGATTCCGGCCAAGGCCAGTCCCTGGCTGTTGACAACACCGATATGCCCACAGGCACGCACGAGCAGTACTGGATGCTGGGTAGTGGCACGGTCAAGATCTGTCCGGCTCGGGTGTCGTCCCTCGGCAAGCCGGGCCTGGTCGTAGCCGCGAGCGATGATCCATGTCCCGGGCGGTGTCGAGCGCGCCCGTTCGGCGATACGCGCGACGAGTTCGTCAATGGTGCGCAATGGTGGAGTTCGGGCGTCAACTTCCCTGAGGGCATGGCCAACGGCCATTGGGTGGCAGTGCGCGTCGTTGAAGCCAGGGGTAACAGTTCGTCCATTGAGGTTAAGCACTTCGGTATGACGGCCAATCCATGGGCGAACCGTGTCGTCGTCGCCGACAGCTACAATTCGCCCGTGGAGGATGGCGACCGCTGTCGGATGGGCTGCAGGGCCAAGGTGGCCAGTTAAGATCTGGCCGTTGTAGAGAACAAGATCAGCGGCCATGCTGGTGCTCCTTAACTACGCGTGTGCTGTGCTCGGCGAGCAGTGCTTACGAAGCCGACGGATGGCATCGATGAGCTGGTCAATATCCTCTTCGGTGTTGTAGAAACCCGCCGAGAGCCGGATGCAGTAAGGATGGCTGATGAAGCGCACAATGACGTTGGCTTCTTGCCAGAGCGCCTGCACGAGCGCAGCTGGATCGCAGCCATCGACAGTGAAGCAGACGAGGCCGGCCATGCAGTGGCGTGGTGTAATGACGTGAACGCCGTCGAGTTCACTCAGCGACTGCCACGCGTAGTCGCCGAGTTGCTGAATCCGCTCAAAAGCCCAGGGAAAACCCACTGTCGTGCGAATCCAGCGGATGCTTGCTGCTTGGCCAGCAATCGCTGGCATGTTCATGCCGCCGACTTCGAAGCGCTCAGCAGTTGCCTTCGGCAGTAGATAACCGCCGATTGGTTCAATGCCATGTGGCATAGCGAGTGAACTGTAGCCGGCAACGGTGAGCTGCAGAATGTCGAGCGCATTGTCCGCGATGTAGACTGCTCCAGTGCCTTCAGGACCGCACAGCCACTTTTGTCCCGGGATGGCATAGACGTCGACGCCCAGCTCCGTCACATTGACGGGGATAGAGCCGGCTGACTGCGCGCCATCGACGACGACCAGGATGCCATGCTGGTGCGCAAGCTCGGTAACCGCACCAACGGGCAATATCGCGCCGGTGTTCCACGTCAGGTGGGAAAGCATGATCAGGCGTGTGCGTGGAGTGATCAGCCGTGCGATGGCGCCGACAACATCGCCGCCACCGTCGCCGAGTCTTGCCGTACGAATTGTGACCCCATAGCGTCGCGCGACAGTGAACAGTGGCGCTTGGCCACCTGGGTGCTCCATGTCTGTTGTGATGATTTCGTCTCCTGGTTGCCAGTTGATGCCGAGCACGCCAATGTTGATGCCGTCAGTTGTGTGGCGGGTGAGGGCGATGTTGTCTGGAGAGCAACCCAAGAGTGCGGCAACTTCCTCACGGGCTTGTCGCTTGAGGTCACTATTGATGAGGTAACGCTCTGGCACGATACGCCCATCGTCCAGTTCGGCTTCCGCGATGGCACGCATTGTCTCTTCCACCGGCCGCGGCAATGGGCCACAGGTGCCCGTGTTGAGGTAAACGTGCCGTGTTACTGCTGGCATGGCGTCGCGAATTGCTGCGACATTCGTTGTCTTTTCAGTCATGATCTCCCGTCTCCCGGCTTGCTCCAACCTTCTCCGCCTCTATACCCTGTATGCCGGGTTCTGTCAATCAGCACGACGGGCTAACAAGCGGCAAGGGCGTGTTCGAGGTCGGCGATAATATCCTCCGGGTCCTCAATACCGACCGAAAGCCGGACGAGCCCTTCCGTGATTCCCATGATCTGGCGTTGCTCCGGCGGGACGTTGCGGTGTGAGGCCATGATCGGGTAGAGGACTTCGGTGTACACGTCGCCGAGCGTTGTGGCGGGCACGATCATGCGGAGGGCGCGTAGGAACCGGAAGACCCGCTCGCGCGTGCCATCGCGAATCTCGAACGCGACCATCGCGCCATAGCGGCCGTCGGGGTAGAGCCGCCGCGCGGTTACGTGGCTCGGATGTGTCTCGAGCCCTGGGTAGTAGACCCGGCTGATACGTGGATGCTCGGCAAGCCAGCGTGCAACGATCGCGGCATTGTCACACTGACGCTGCATGCGTAGCGGCAACGTCTTTAGCCCGCGAAGAACGAGCCACGCTTCGAACGGACCGAGCAGGCTACCGATGGCCTTGTTCATCTCGTTTAGTTCCCAGCGGCGATCGGCACTGGTGGCGATAACTCCGGCCATAACGTCGCCGTGGCCGCCAAGGTATTTGGTGGCGCTGTGCAGGACGTACTCGGCCCCGAGCGTGCCTGGGCGAATGAGGTACGGAGTGGCGAACGTACTATCAACCACGAGCTTGACCCCGTAGCGATGTGCGAGTTCTGCGAGGGCCGGAATGTCGGCGACACGGAGGAGCGGGTTCGAAATCGCCTCGCAGAGGACAAGTCGTACCCGCCCGTTGCCGGTTACAAGCGCCTGTTCGACTGCTGCAAGGTCGAGAATGTCGACAAACGTTGTCTGGACGTTGAGCTGATGGTAGACAGCCTTGAGCAAGGTGATGGTCTGCCCGTAGAGATCGTGCGACGCGACGATCTGGTCGCCAGCTTCAACGTTGGCGAGGATGACAAGATTGACAGCAGCCATGCCCGAACCGACGGCGATGGCCGCTTCTTGCTCTTCGAGCGCGGCTACCGCTGTCTCGAGTGCCTGGACGGTCGGGTTACCGTACCGGGCATAGGCGAAGACGCCTTCTGCCCCGCCGAGCGCTGCATCCAACTTCTCGAGATCGTCGTAGATGAATGTTGAGCTTGGATAGATCGGCGTAGTGGTTGGAATGAAGTCACGTGGAGTCGGACGTTCGCCGGCATGGACAGCGCGGCTTGCGAAGCGCAACCAGGTGCGCGTTGTGTCGGCCATGTCTTTGGCATGCTCCTTCCTGACGAGTCGAGCACATCGGTTCAGCGCATCCAGTATAAGGGCTTGCTGTCCTACTCGCTGCGTCGCGCGGAGGAAGGTGTGACCGACATTGATCTTGCCCGTGCACTTGAGCGGATCCGTGAGGCCATTCGCCCGTATCCACCAGCGGCGCTCTTCGCGCTGGCTGAGGAGGGATACCGCTCAACCTTTGAGGTGCTCGTTGCCTGTGTGCTCTCCATCCGCACGCGCGATGAGACAACAGTGCCGGTTGCACGGCGGCTGTTTGCTGAGGCGCGCACGCCAGAAGCCTTGCTGCAGCTTGCTTCGTCTCGGCTCCTCGAACTAATCCGCCCGGTGACGTTTGCCGAGCAGAAAGTTGAAACGCTGCACGCGATTGCCCGCGACGTGCTGACACGCTATCACGGAGAAGTGCCGTGCACCGATGAAGCATTGCGCGGGTTTCGGGGCGTTGGCCCGAAATGCGCGAACCTCACCCTGACGATTGCCTGTGGCATCCCGCGCATCGCAGTCGACGTCCATGTCCAGCGCATCGTCAACCGCTGGGGATACGTGCGGACGCGCACACCAGAGGAGACGCTCCAGGCACTTGAGGCACGCGTGCCCCGGGCACTCTGGGGAGAAATCAACCCGCTGCTTGTGCCGTTCGGCAAGCATTACTGCACGCCGAAACGGCCGTGGTGTTCGCGTTGCCCGGTTGCCGACATGTGCGCGCGTGTCGGCGTCAGCATCTCACGCTAACAATGTTGCAACAATGTTGACGAATCAATCGACTTGTGCTACCAAACAGATAGAGGGAATGCATGGTGAGAGAGAGGAGGGCTTGGCGACTGCCAGGACAGGGAGTGCTGTGTGGGGTGATGCGCGGGTGAAAGGGGGAAGAACGGCGCGTAAGAGGGGGTTCGGTCACTGTTTGAACGCGTACCGGACGGAATGTTGTCACGAACAAGGTGTGTAAGGAGTGAGGGAGATGTCAAGGAAACGCTTGAGCCGCAAATGGCTCGTTTGGTTGACGTTGCTTTCGCTCTTCCTGCCGACGCTTGTCGCGTGCGGCGGTGGGAACGCGACGCCGACGCCAGCCCCCCAGCAGCAACAAGCTTCGCCGACGGCAGCGGCAGCACAAACGCCACAAGCAACCAAGGCCGCGAGCGCAACGACGCCAACTGCCCAAGGAACACAGGCAACGGGGAATAAAGTCCTTCGCATTCACGAGTACACC
Organism: Thermorudis peleae; assembly: GCF_000744775.1. Lineage (NCBI taxonomy): Bacteria > Pseudomonadati > Thermomicrobiota > Thermomicrobia > Thermorudis > Thermorudis peleae. The sequence continues at coordinate 1,314,042 of NZ_JQMP01000003.1, forward strand.
TACCCCGATATCTTCGATCCTCAGAAGAGCTCTTTCAGTAACGAAATCGCTGTCCTGCATATGAACTACGAAGGCTTGACGCAGCTCGACAAGAACATGAAGACCGTGCCAGCAGCGGCAGAGTCGTGGGAGTTTAGCCCCGACGGGCTGACCCTGACGTTCCATCTCCGCGCTGGCCTGAAGTACAGCGACGGGACGCCGCTAACGGCCGAGAACTTCCGTTACGCTGTCGAGCGCACCTGCGACCCCAAGACCGCGGGCGAGTACCAATCGATTCTCTTTGACATCGTCGGCTGCGAGGACTTTGCGAGTGTTGACCCGAAGGACACGCAGAAGTACGAAGCAGCCCGGCAAAAGCTCGGTGTTTCGGCGCCGGACGATCGGACGCTGGTGATTAAGCTAACACACCCAGCGCCGTACTTCCCGACCATTGCATCGCTTTGGGTCTTCTACCCGGCTCGTAAAGAGCTGATCGAGAAAGGCGGTGACAACTGGTGGAAGGACCCGAAGCTGCAGATCGGCAATGGCCCGTTCCAGATCACCGAGATCGTCGAGGATCAGCTGATTCGCTTTAAGGCGAATCCCAACTACTGGGCAGGTCGGCCCAAGCTCGATGGTATTGACATCGTCTATCAGAAAGAGAGTAGCGTTGCGCTCGAAGCCTATAAGGCTGGCCAACTTGACATGTTCTCGCCTGATCCCTCACAGTTGCCAGCAATTAAGAACGATCCTGAACTGAGCAAGCAGCTCGTCCAGTACACCGCCGCGACCACGATTAACCTGTCGTTCAACCTGACGAAGGAGCCGTTTACCGACAAAAACGTCCGGCTTGCCTTCTCTTATGCGTTCGACCGCAAGACCTATTGCGAGCAGGTGCGTAACGGTGACTGCAAGCCGACGCTTGAGTGGATTCCGCCTGGGATTCCCGGCAACGCCAACATCGACAAGTATGGATTTGACCCACAGAAAGCAAAGGAAGCACTAGCGCAGTCGAAGTATGGCGGTCCGGATAAGCTGCCGCCGATCAAGCTGACCTACAACAGTGACGATCCTGCGAACCAGGCGCGCATGGAATGGATTGCGGGCCAGTTCCGCGACATTCTCGGCGTCAACATTACCCTTGATCCGGTCGACGGTAAGACGCTGGTGGCCATGCGCAAGGACATCAAGACGTATCCGCAGATGACACCAGCTGGCTGGATCGAGGACTATCCAGACCCGCAGAACTGGCTCAGTGTGTACTGGAAGTGCGATGCGACCTTTGCGCAGCGCTTCGGGTATTGCAATAAGCAATTTGACGATCTCGTGACCCAGGCTGACAAGGAGCTTGACCCGAACAAGCGCGTGCAGCTCTATCAGCAGGCTGAGCAAATCTTGGTGGATGACGTGCCCGGTCCCTTCCTGTACAACCCGATCAATCGCTTCCTGGTCAAGCCGTATGTGACTGGGTACACGCCAACGCCAAGTGATGATGCCTTCCCGGGTGAGTTCGGGTCACTGCTCACGCTTGATATTCAGCCCCACTAAGGCGTGGGTGCGAGAGGCGGTGGGCGGGACAGGGATGATCCCCTGTCCCGCTTGGCCTGCATGAGGGAATGGGGTCGCAATGTTTCTCAGCTTTGTGATTCGGCGCGTACTCTGGCTCATCCCCGTCATCCTGACGGTCTCATTCATCACGTTCTTCTTGATGCACCGTGCCCCTGGTGGGCCGTGGGATCAAGAGAAGAATGTTGCACCAGCGACGTTGGAAGCGCTGAACGCGAAGTTCGGCTTAGATAAGCCAGAATGGTTTAACCCTGATGAAGTGCGAACGGCGTGGGCTCATGGTGAGCGCAATCCCTTGCGCCTAGCCCGTGATTTCCTGGACAGCCAGTTCTTCAACTATCTCTTCAATCTTGCCCACGGCGATCTTGGTCCATCCTATCGTTCTCGCGGCTCAGAGTCGGTCCAGAGCATTCTTATCCGAAAATTCCCGGTAACGGCGAAAGTTGGCCTTGTGGCAACTGTCTTTGCGCTTGTTGTCGGAATCCCCCTTGGTGTTTTCGGAGCACTGCGGCAAAACTCCTGGATCGATTACCTTAGCCTTGGCATCGCAACAACCGGTGTCTCTGTGCCGAGCTTTATCATCGGGGTCTTGCTCATTATTGCGTTGAGCCAGTGGTTTGGCGTCAAGCCGATTCGCAGTCCAGAGGAGTGGGAAGGGTTCTCGACTGCCTATATTCTGCCGGGCATCGTCCTTGGTCTCGGCACGATGTCATATATCACGCGCCTCACGCGCTCAGCGATGCTTGAAGTCATCAGGCAGGATTACATCCGAACAGCACGGGCCAAGGGGCTGCGCGAACCGACAATTATCACACGGCATATGCTCCGCAACGCCCTCATTTCGGTCATCACGATCCTCGGTCCGGCAATTGCTGGCTTGGTCACCGGCTCGTTCATCATCGAGTCGATCTTTAACGTGCCGGGGATGGGCCGCGAATATGTGCAGGCGATTGCCGCGCGCGACTACTCAATGATTATGGGCACCACGCTGTTTTATGCCGTGATGGTCGCCATCGCAAACCTGTGGGTCGACATCATGTACGGGCTACTCGATCCCCGCATTCGGATTTAGGAGGATCACATGGCGAGCACGACAACTGCGGTCGGTGCGCTTGACGAACGGTTCCTCCTGCGGCATCCGCCCCGGAGCTTGTGGAGCGACGCATGGCGACGGTTTCGGCGGAACAAAATGGCCATCGTTGGCGTGGTGTACTTGCTCTTCCTGGCGATCGTTGCGATCTTTGCCCCAGTCATTGCACCCCATAATCCGGTCAAGACCGACGTTGCTCACGCGGGTGTCTACCGCCAGGCGGCGTGGATTCACGACCCGAACCCGATGCGCACCGGGACATGGGAGTACCCGCTTGGGACGGACGCCGTTGGTCGCGACGTGTTCAGTCGGCTGATCTATGGCACGCGCGTATCACTGATCGTCGGATTTATCCCGATGATCTGTACGTTACTGATTGGCACGGTCATTGGCCTAATTGCCGGGTACGCCGGAGGGCGGATCGATAACTTGCTCATGCGCTTTACCGACGTGATCTACGCGTTTCCGGACTTGCTGTTCTTCATCATCATGCAGGTCGCGTTCCGCGACGCCTGGTTTGGCCGGCTGCTCAACGGGCTGGTTCTGCTCTTCATCACCCTTTCGCTTGTGAACTGGACGGGCGTGGCGCGGCTTGTACGGGGCGAAGTGTTAGCCCTCAAGCAAAAAGAATTTGTGGAAGCTGCTCGAACAATCGGTGCGCCGACCTCGCAAATCCTGCTCCGGCATATCTTGCCGAATGCCCTAGGGCCAATCATCGTGGTCGGTGCGTACATCGTACCAGGCGCAATTATCTCTGAAGCAATCTTGAGTTATCTTGGTATTGGCGTTCGTCCGAGTGTCCGCCTGGATGCGCCGTTTCCGACAAGCTGGGGCAGCATGATCCTGGACGGCTCACGGGCGTGGGAATCCCAGCCGTGGATGCTGATCGCGCCGAGTTTGGCGATTGCGCTCATTACCTTGGCCTTCACGTTTGTCGGCGATGGTCTCCGTGATGCGCTCGATCCGCGGCAGAGTGAACGCTAGCGGTAGCTTGCCAGCGCAGACGGCTAGTGTTAGGCTAGGAGTGACGGTTGCCAGGGGTGCGCAGAGGCGCTGAGAGGCTGGGCGCGCGGCCCGCCAACCCTCCGAACCTGATCTGGGTAATACCAGCGCAGGGACGGCACCGGATCGCGATCCGCTCACTCCGCAACCGCCGAACCGCAAGGTCGGCGGTTTTCTGCACCCCAGGCCAATGCAGGAAAGGAGACGCGGATGACGGCACACACTGTGCCCAAAGCGGTGACCATCGCCGGCTCGGACTCCGGGGCAGGCGCTGGAATTCAGGCTGACCTCAAGACCTTCTCAGCGCTCGGCGTCTACGGGTCAACGGTGATTACGGCTGTAACGGCGCAAAACACCCTCGGTGTGGCAGCCGTGCACGACATTCCACCCGAAATTGTTCGCGCGCAGCTTGACGCGGTGATGACGGACATCGGGGCACAAGCGGCTAAGACCGGCATGCTGAGTTCCGCGCTGATTATCGACGCCGTCGCCGCTGGGATTCGGGCGCATGGTATCCGCAACCTGGTCGTTGACCCGGTTATGGTTGCCAAAAGTGGCGATCGACTGCTGCGTGAGGATGCAATTGCTGCGCTGAAGCAACAGATTTTTCCCCTTGCGCTCGTCATTACTCCAAACATCTGGGAGGCACAGGTGCTGACAGGGTATGAGATCACGAGTGAGGCTGATATGCGCGAGGCAGCTCGTGCTCTCTATGCGCTCGGCCCACGGTACGTCGTCGTGAAAGGCGGACACCTGGCTGGTGAGCCGGTTGATCTCCTCTTCGACGGCGAGTCATTCGAACGCTTCGTCTTACCCCGCGTGCCGACACGCCACACCCATGGCACGGGATGCACATTCTCGGCCGCGATTGCTGCATTCCTGGCGCGTGGGCATGACGTGCCAAGTGCGGTCTGGCAAGCAAAATGCTATTTACACGAGGCGTTACAGCATGCGTATCCGATCGGCGCGGGGCAGTCGCCAGTTCACCATTTTTATGCATGGTGGCCAGCCAGGGCTGAAGCACAGCAGGAGGTGCAGTGATGGTCGAAACGGCTGAAACAGTTCGGGTGGAAGATCGTCCACTGAAGATCGCCGACCGCGAGTTCCGCTCGCGACTCATTCTTGGCACGGGAAAGTGGCGCTCGCATGAGGAGATGCTGGCGGCGTTTGAGGCAGCCGAGTGCGAGATGATTACAGTGGCGCTCCGGCGCATCAACTTCGACGATCCGCAGAGCCGCAGTATCCTTGAAGTCATCGACTGGTCAAAGTATCAGATTCTGCCGAACACCGCTGGTTGCCGCACAGCGGAAGAGGCGATCCGCGTGGCACGGCTTGCGCGGGCGATGGGACTCTCGAATTGGATTAAGCTTGAGGTGATTCCCGACCCGAAGTACTTGCTGCCCGATCCCATTGGGACCTTTGAAGCGGCACGTGTGCTTGTCCGCGAAGGCTTCGTTGTCCTGCCCTACATCAACGCTGACCCTGTGCTCGCCAAGCGACTGGAGGAGATCGGCTGTGCAACGGTGATGCCGCTTGGTTCGCCGATTGGCTCAGGGCAAGGCTTGCCAGATTTTCGCGGCATCCAAATCATCATCGAGCAGGCGAACGTACCGGTGATTGTGGATGCGGGTATTGGCGCACCATCTGACGCTGCGTTGGCAATGGAACTGGGAGCCGATGCCTGCCTGATTAACACGGCGATTGCGCAAGCTGGTGACCCTGTAAGAATGGCACGGGCGATGCGGCTGGCAATTGAAGCTGGGCGGCTCTGCTACTTGGCTGGGCGCATCCCGAAGAAGCCGTATGCCGCGGCCAGCAGCCCGCTCGAAGGCATCGTTGGACGGAGCTAACCGTGCAGCGGGGTGCCTGGTCGCCAGAACGACTGCGGGCTGCGTTGCGCGTCTACGTCATCACTGACCAGACGTTAGCGCGTGGCCGCTCGCAAGCCGAACTCGTTGCCCAGGCCCTTGAAGGTGGAGCAACAGCTGTGCAGCTCCGTTGGAAGAGCGGCCCGCTACGGGATGCGGTCGAATTGGGGCGTGTGCTGCGCCAGCTCTGCCGTGCAGCTGGGGCCCTCTTTATCGTCAACGACCGCCTTGACCTTGCGCTCGCGGTCGAGGCGGATGGCGTACACCTCGGGGTGACGGATCTGCCGGTTGCTGAGGCGCGACGGCTAGGCGGAGATGATCTCGTCATTGGCTTTTCGCCAGAGACGCTCGAGCAGGCGCAAGAGGCTGAAGCAGCAGGTGCAGACTACCTTGGTGTTGGGCCGATTTATGCCACGACGACGAAGCCCGACGCCGGTGCGCCAGTGGGCGTGGCACATGTACAGGCGATCGTGCAGCGTGTCCATATTCCAGTCGTTGGTATTGGGGGAATTACCGCGGCGAACGCAGCGGAGGTGATCCGAGCTGGCGCCGCCGGAGTTGCCGTGATCGCCGCGGTCTTTGGTGCTGAAGACGTGCGCGGGGCAGCGGCTGCGTTACGCCAGGTCGTCGACGCTGCACGAGGTGAGCGCGGCAGATGAAGCACATTCCACGCTTCCACGTGCTGAGTCAGCGTACGTTGTTGCCACTGGCAACCCTCATCGATCTGCTCGAGCCGTTGGCGGCGGCGGGCGTCGAGGCGTTCCACCTCCGGGAGAAGGATCTTCCTGGTGGCATCTTGCTTGACCTCGCGCAGCAGTGTCGCCAGCGATTAGGGGGACAAGCAGCGCTCTTTGTTAACGAGCGGCTGGATGTTGCGCTGCTGTCCCAGGCTGACGGTGTGCAGTTGCCAGAACAGGGCATCCCAGTAGCGGCAGCGCGGCATCTGCTCGGCCCGCACATGCTAATTGGCCGGTCGGTGCACGATGTTGCGGGAGCGCGGCATGCCGAGGAGGCGGGAGCCGACTTCCTTCTCTTCGGCAATGTCTACGAGACGACGAGCAAGCCTGGCGTGACGGGCCGTGGGCTTGCTGCCCTGCGCGAGGTCGTGGCAGCCTGTCACCTGCCCGTGATCGCGATCGGCGGGATCACGCCTGAGCGGGTGCCCGAGGTGCTGGCGGTCGGCGCGTGGGGGATCGCGGTCATCTCGGGGGTGCTCGCGGCGTCAGACCCAGTGGCGGCAGCGCGGCGCTATCACCAAGCGCTGAATGAGGGGGATGGCCGTGCAGCTTGAGTTAGTGATCAATGGTAAGCGGATGACGCTCGAGAGCGTGCAGACGATTGCTGACTTGCTCCGTGTACGGGGACTAAACCCGCAACTAGTCGCCGTCGAGCACAATGGTGAAATTGTGCCCCGCGATCAGTTTGACCAGCGTGTATTGCACGATGGTGACCAGCTGGAGATTGTCCACTTCGTCGGGGGTGGCAGTCCGGCGCACGGCACCCGTTCTAGGATAAGGAGGCATCCTGGTCGTCCTGTGCCTCGGTGAGCAGCGGTGGCTCCCAGAGATGTGCGGCCAGATCAACCTGGTACTCGGCGACGAAGCGAACCCCTTCAGCTTCGAGCAACCCGCGCATGATGGCTGGGTGCCCCCAGGCCCAGCCACCAGTCAGCTCACCGTTGCGATTGACGACACGGTGGGCAACTGCTGCGACGTCTGGCGGGGAGTGGTGCAATAGCCAGCCGACCATGCGGGCTGAGCGCCCAGCGCCAGCAGCCCGCGCGATTCTACCGTAGGTGGTGACACGCCCTGGTGGAATCCGTTTGACGATGGCGAAGACGCGCGCCGCGAACGGGCTCAGTTTGGTCGTGTCAGTCATGGTCGATTATCTCCCCTTTCGGCCGATGATCAGGATGCCGGCCACGATGAAGAAAGTGCCAAGCCAACCCCGCGGAGTGATCGGCTCATGAAAGAGCCAGGCTGCGGCGAGCACTTGGACGCCGATAACCGCCAGCCCAGTCGTCACCGGGTACGCAATGGAAAGTGGCACGAGGCGGAGCAACGCCGTCAGCGTGATGACGGTGATGAAGCCAGCCACATTGCCGATTACTTGCCAGAAGAGAAAGCGTTCCCATGTTGCGCTATCAGCCGAGAAGCGAAACGCTGCTCCAGCGATGATATTAAACGCGAGATTGGCAAGTGTTAGCCCGACCGCGACGACGAACTGGCCAGTGTGTGGCAACCAGGCATCGATCCACGCGCGGTGACCGTTCATAACCCTTCCCCTTTCGCTAGACAGGGGACGCCGCGCTGGTGCCCTTCACTAATCCGACGCCCCCCGTTGCTACCCCCACGTGCTCTGCACGAGAGCATACCGCTCATGGGCGCACCTGGAGCGTTCGTCACTCGGGAGTGCGGTAGACTTGATGCGGAAACTGAACCCGCAGTTGAGCGTGGGCACAGGACGCCCACTACTGCTCACGCGGAGAGCATAGGGGATAGCATCAATGCGAGGATTTCTGAGCAAGATCTTTGGCGATCCGAACGAGCGTGAGCTCAAGCGACTGCGCAAGATCGTCGACAGCATCAACGCGCTTGAACCGGAGATGCAAGCGCTGTCCGACGAGGCACTCCGAGCCAAGACGGAGGAGTTCAAGGCGCGGCTTGCCGAGGGGGAAACACTCGACGACCTTCTGCCCGAAGCGTTTGCAACGGTACGCGAGGCTGCCCGGCGCACGATCAACATGCGCCACTTTGATGTCCAGCTCATGGCTGGCATCGTCCTCCACGAGGGCAAAATCGCCGAGATGAAGACGGGCGAAGGCAAGACGCTCGTCGCTACCTTGCCGCTCTACTTGAACGCGCTGCTCGGACGCGGCTGCCACCTGGTTACCCCGAACGACTACCTGGCGCGAGTCGGTGGTGGCTGGATGGGGCCGATCTACCACTTCCTTGGCTTGCGTGTCGGGGTGATCTGCCATGAATTCTCAGCGATCTACGACCCAGAATATCAAGATCCAAACCCAAGCCCCGATGACCGGCTCAACCATTGGCGACCTGTTTCCCGACGCGAGGCGTACCTGGCCGACATTACCTATGGCACGAACAACGAGTTCGGCTTTGACTATCTACGTGACAACTTGGTGTATCGGCCAGAAGATCTCGTCCAGCGCGAACTCTACTACGCGATTGTTGATGAGGTCGATAACATCTTGATCGATGAAGCGCGGACACCACTCATTATTTCCGGTCCAGCCCATGAGACTGTCGACCGCTACTACCAGTTTGCCCAGATTGCGCGGCAGCTGAAAAAGGACGTCCACTATACTGTTGACCTCAAGTACCGAGCGATTACCCTGACTGATGCTGGCATTGACCGAGTTGAGCAACTCTTGAACATCCCGCCCGGCCAAAGCCTCTACGACGACCGTTATGCTGATCTTGTTCACTACCTCGAACAGGCGCTGAAGGCGAAGGAGTTGTTCCATCGTGACCGCGACTATATCGTGCGCGATGGTGAAATCATCATTGTCGACGAGTTCACCGGACGCTTGATGCCCGGCCGCCGTTACAGCGAGGGCTTGCACCAGGCAATCGAGGCCAAAGAAGGCGTTCGGGTTCGTAGCGAGACGGTGACGCAGGCGACCATCACGTTCCAAAACTACTTCCGTATGTACGAAAAGCTTGCTGGCATGACTGGTACCGCTGCGACCGAGGCCGAGGAATTTGCCACCATCTACAACCTCGAGGTCGTCGTCATCCCAACGCACAAGCCGATGATCCGCATCGACTACCCCGACGTGGTCTACCGTACAGAAGAAGCGAAGTTCCGCGCTGTGGTGCGTGAGATCAAGGAGATGCATGCCCAAGGACGGCCGGTGCTTGTCGGGACGACGTCGATTGAGAAAAGCGAATACTTGAGCAATCTACTCAAGCGTGAGGGCATCCCCCACGAAGTTCTCAATGCGAAGCATCACGAGCGCGAGGCATTGATCGTCGCGAAGGCCGGGCAGCCTGGCGCGGTGACGATTGCGACGAACATGGCTGGGCGCGGCACGGACATCGTGCTGGGCCCGGGCGTGGCTGAGAAGGGCGGACTGCATGTCATTGGCACCGAGCGTCATGAGGCACGGCGTATCGACAACCAGCTGCGTGGGCGCGCTGGCCGTCAGGGCGATCCCGGCTCGAGCCGCTTCTTCGTCTCTCTTGAGGACGAGTTATTGCGGCGCTTCGGCTCCGACCGCATTCAAGGACTGCTTGACCGGCTCGGCGTCGACGATGATACGCCAATCGAGCATCCACTGGTTTCGCGGACGATCGAGAGTGCGCAGACGAAAGTTGAAGGCTACAACTTTGACCTGCGCAAGCACCTAGTTGAATACGATAATGTGATCAACAAACACCGTGAGGTCATTTACGCCGAACGACGCAAGATCATCCAGGGCGAGAACCTGCGTGACAACGTGCTCGCGATGATCGAGCGACAAGTCGCGCAGATGGTCGAGCAGGCGTTTACACGCGAAAGTACTGAGGGGCCTGATGTTGAAGGCCTGGCTCGAGCATTCTGTGGCCTTCTGAATGATCCAGCCGCGGTTACCCCTGCAGAGCTGAGCGGGCGTTCGGCAGACGAAGTCAAGGAGTTGCTGCAGGAGCGCGCGCTGGCACGCTATGCGGCGCGCGAGGCCGAACTCGGTGAAGAGACGATGCGCACCCTTGAGCGGCTCGTGATGCTGCGGGTTATTGACCAGCTCTGGGTCGAACACCTCACCGAGATGGAGCACATGCGCCAGAGCATCGGCTTGCAGGCCTACGGGCAGATCGATCCGCTAGTGGCCTACAAGACTGAGGGCTACCGGATGTTCCAGCAGTTGCTCAAGAACATCGAGTACGACGTCAGCCACCTGATGTACCGTGTGCAACTGGCGCCGGCGATCACGCGGCCGGTGCTGCAAGGCGGTGTTCCAAACCGGTCAGGCGATGGCAACGGTAGTCGCCCGGCGAAGAAGCGCAAGGTTGGTCGTAACGACCCCTGTCCATGCGGTAGTGGCAAGAAATACAAGCAGTGCTGCTTGCCAAAGGAGCTGGGGGCGCGTGCTGCTGTTCCTTCGAGCAAGTAGCGCCGCATCTCCTCACCCGGATCTACCACGCTCTCTGCTCGCATACCGAGCAGGATAGGGGTGAGGGAGTGCGGGATTGCTGCTAACTTGGCACGTTCTGCCTCCATGGAAGCGGCATGCTGCGGGGAGGGGAATGCTGCCCAGCGTGAGCGTTCCTTGCCGATGCTTCTTCTGTGTTTTCTTCTTGCCTCGGTGAGAACATAGCATTGGCATGGCTATTCTGGATGCCCCCTTTTGCTGCTTCGGAGGGGAATCGGGATGCAGGAATATACACTTGCCATACATGCTAAAGACCTGCTATACTAAGGCACTGCGTGGGGAAATGCCACGCAGCATGGGCCGCTAGCTCAATTGGTAGAGCAGCTGACTCTTAATCAGCGGGTTGGGGGTTCGAGTCCCTCGCGGCCTACCACGTAAACCCGCAACAGGACGCGGAACCACGCCACCGGTTGGCTTCCGCTGCGTGTCGCTCACGCCGCGTGTCCTGCAATCATGCTGCAATGCGCACGGCGGCCAGGTGGCCTTCGGTTGCAGCGGCTGGCGTTTGGCATGCTGCGGCCTGTGCGGAACGAGCTGCTTCCGCGTTTGACTGGCAAACCGACTGGCACTCGCCAGCCGTTGCCCGTGCCCCTCGCGACGGAGCGCGAAGCCGCAGCGTCGTTGCCGACAGGCTGGCCGTCCGCTGCGTGCCTTGCAGCCTTGCAGCAAGCAGCGTTCATGGTGACTGGCAACGACAAGCGACCGTCCCCTGGTGCGACCACCCCGCGGGCGTACTTTTCCATCTCCGGCACGCGCTTATCGGAGGATGACCCCGCGACCGCGCCGCGCGCCAGCTGCGCGCGTGTGCCGACTCGACGCGAAGCGCGCCGTCATGACACGGAGCAGGCGTGCGTTCCCGCGCATGGCCTGACCCCGATGCGTAGCCGGAACGTGGCATGCCGATGGTGCGCGTGGTTGTGGGCGTGGCAGGCCCACGGGTGCGGCCAGAACGCGCGCACCGTGTCGCGCGGTGTAGGGTACGCGAGCCGCCTGCGCTGCCCATGCAGGGGAACGCGGGGTTGTCGACGCCCTGCGGCTCGGTCGCCATCCATGCGTGGGAAACGCCTCCTGCTCCGCCTGTCCACCGTGCGGCTGGGGCTGATATCGCGGTTCAGGCGGAGGGAAACGCAGGACGGGAACCCCGTGGTTCCCGTTACCGGGTGCACGCTTGACACAACGGCAACGCGTACAAAGGAGTGAGCCATGCAGCGGGCAGATCAGATCTGGCAGGGCTTTCGTCGGCAACGGTGGTGGGTGCAACTGCTTGGCTGGCTGTTCTTCTGGGGCGTGCTTGCGGCCATCTGGCTTGCGCGGCGGCCTGGGCGTGGCTGGCTTGTGGTTGCCGCTATCCCGGCGCTGCTCTGGTTCGGAACGTGCGCGACCATCGTGACCCCATCCACGCCGTCGCCGACCCCGTCCCTCGCCTCCGTCCAGGGGGCCGTCAACGCTCCGACGCTCCCTCCGCCTCGTCCAACGCCGCCACCGACCCCGACACCAGCACCGACGCCGACACCAGCACCAACGCCAACACCAGCACCAACGCCGACACCAGCACCGACCCCGACACCAGCGTTCACGCCGGAAGAGGAACGGTACCGCGCCGCTATTCGTGATCAGGCGGAGCGGATGCAGCGCTCCTTGCAGCGGTTCGTCGATCATATCCAACGCATGCAGAAAGAACCAGGGCTGCTCTTTGACCAGCAGTGGCGCATCGAGGTCGCAGCCGAGCTAGCGACCTGGAAGCTGATTCGTGATGAAGCGAGAGCGCTCACTCCGCCGCCACGCTTCGCGTCGTTTCATGCATTCTATCTCGACGGGCTTGAGAAGTTTGCTCAAGCAGCTGACGACTTCGCCTACGGCGTCGATCATCTCGATGCCGAGCGGATCCAGAAGGCTTCGGATGAGATCAAGCAGGCGAGTCAATCGTTCAACCAGGCGCTCGCGCAACTCCCGCAATGAGGGCATACGTGGGCAAGCGTGGGCGCGGGTGACACGCGACAGCGTCCAAAACGGGTAATGCAAGCTGTCATGCCATTGACCGATACGCTATGGTAGATGGAGGATCCAAATGTGGAGGGAGCACGGGCATGCTCCAGGATCAGACACAGAGCACCGAGCGCATTCGCCAGAACAAGGCGGAATTGCGCCGCCAGCGTAACCCCGAGGGGCAGCGTCAGTTCGCTGAGGAGCGCCGGGCGGCCATCGCCGCGTTTGAGGCGCGCTACGGCATTCCCTCTGACCAGATCCACCAGGCGATCGAGGAGGGGCGCCTGGCAGAAACCTTCGAGGTCAACCAGTGGCTGCACCTCTGGGAGATCGAACAGCATGCCCGGCGCAAGGCCCGGACAACACGGTGACCCGCACGGGTGGAATAGCCTCGACAACGACGTGAAGACACATCAAGGCTCCCTCGCGTTCTGGGAACGACGGGGATTCCTCATCAACGACGCGCTCGAGTGGCGCACGGCAGAGGGCGGGAATCGCCTCACCATCCGGGGCCGGTTGCACGTTCGTGGTGGGTACAGCATTGCTGTTGACAAAGTCCTCGCCGTGCGCGTTGCCCGTGGGCGGCGTGAGGTACAGACTGTGCGCTCTGCCTACCAGGCTTTGCGGGAGTTGCCGGATGGCCAGGTGCGCGAACGCTTTCGCTATGACAATGACCATCAGTATAGCCGTGAAGGTCACCTGGACGCGCATCACAAGCATGTGTACGACCGGCATGGGAAGGAACAGGTCGTCTGGGTTGGCCGGGACAACTGGCCGACCCTCCACAAGGTGATCGACGAACTCTACGAACTGGCCCTCCAGCTCAACGACACACTCTGGCAGTGAGTGCGTGAGGAGCAGGCAACGGCACCCCGTGGCCGTGGCGCGCGGCAACCTCCAGGCGCGCCGACGGCTGCTGGGAACGGGCGCTGCCCACGTCACGTTCACGCAGCACCAGCACGCCTCTGTCAGCTGACGCGTTGCCTGCCCCTGCTGCCGCTGCCGCGCTGGCCGCCTGCCACAGCCATACCCGGCCTCAGCGCCAGCCGGGCCCGTCCTGCCGGGCGGCTAGCATTCCCCCACACGCGTGCACCGTCTGACGCTCCCCCGCTGTTTCTGACGCACTTTCTGACGCTCGTGCGTCAGGGGAGCGTCAGAAACATTTTCCGCATGCAGACGCGGATCTTTTCGTGCTTTCTGACGCTTCTGACGGTTCTGACGCTCCTTTGCACGACGTTTCTGGTGTCCCTCCTTCCCATGCATGCTTGGCCTGGTGCGCACACGCCGTGACGGCCACCTGCCGCCGGTGCTCGGCTGCTGACGCTCCCGTGGTGGTTCTGACGCTCGTCTGACGCACCCGGCCGTGAGGAGCGTCAGAAGCATTTTCCGCATGCAGACAAGCATTTTCACCGGTACCCCGCGGGTTTCTGACGCTTCTGACGCTCGTTTGCAGCACGTTTCTGGTGTGCAGCAGCCAGGCGTCTCACGGCCTGCCACTCCGCCCAGCGGCTGTGCCGTCTAGCCGCCTGCCCGCGACACGCACCGGCTGTGCCCGGCTGTGCCGCCCGCCTGGTGGTGCACCGCCCCGCACCCGACCCGGTCTGACACCCCCGCGGAACGCTGCCACGCCTGCCACACGGCTGGCCGGGCAGCTGCCCGACCGACGCGCCTGACACGCCCCCTGTTTCTGACGCCCTGCTGACGCGCTTCTGACGCGTTTCTGACGCACCTGACGGTGAGGAGCGTCAGAAGCGTTTTCGGCTTCCTGATGCGGAAAATGACACGCCACCCGCGGGTTTCTGACGCTTCTGACGCTCCTTTGCATGACTTTTCTGGTGTTGCTCACCGGCTGGCTCTCCCCTGCCTGCTTGCCGGGGGTCGCAGTGCGAACAACCAGCCGTGGCCCGCGCACACCCTCCAGCCCGGCGTGCGCACCGGCCTCCTGCCCCTGCGCACCACTCTGAACTAATGTGATGTCCCAAACAGCGGCAGGCCGCAGCAACCTCCACGACTGTCAAGCAACCGTGGGAACCCCACTCTTCCCGTCTCTCCCCGACAATCGAAGTGCGACACGCGCGAGTCCGAACGTGGCGGAGAACGCCGGCGTCATACGCCACCTGAGAGGGAAGGAGGATCAGATGCGACGACCGACAGTTCTGTTCATTCTTGCTGCGCTGCTCCTCGGGCAGGTTGTCTCACTCGCTCGAGCAGCTGAAGTATTCGGCTCATACGAGTTCCAGCGGACATGGGAACGTACCGACCTGCCAGTCGCGCAGGGCGTGGTCGCGCGCACCTGGATGTGGGGACCGAATCCAATTACCCCGCGCCTGGCTGAAGCCTACGCCGAGGCGCAGGACGGCGGACGGTATGTCCAGTATTTCGATAAGACGCGCATGGAGCTGAACGAACGTGAGCCGTACGACTCGCCGTGGCGCGTCACGAACGGCCTGCTAGCCAAGGAACTGGTGACGGGCAAGCGACAGCTTGGCGACCAGCTGTTCCGCGACTACGGTCCAGCCCAGATCAACGTGGCCGGCGATCAAGACGATCCCAATGCGCCCACCTACGCCACGTTTACCGCGTTGCTGACCGCACCAGCGCTTCCGGTTGGCCAGACCATCACCGCCACCCTCGACCGGCAGGGGCATGTCGGCAACGACCCGAGCCTTGCCCGCTACGGTGTCACGGCCGCGATCCTGGTATCGGAAACCGGCCATACTGTTGCATCTCCGTTCTGGGCGTTCATGCAGAGCAGCGGCATCATCGCCGAATATGGCGCGTTTAAAGAAGGGCCGCTCTTCCCCAATCCGTTCTACGCGACCGGGTTTCCGATTACTGAGGCCTATTGGACAACTGTGCGGGTCGGCGGGGTGCCGAAGCAAGTCCTGGTGCAAGTCTTTGAGCGGCGCGTCTTGACCTACACGCCGGACAACCCGCCTGGCTGGCAGGTCGAGGCCGGGAACGTCGGCCAGCATTACTATCGCTGGCGCTACGAGCTTGCGCCCGATGTCGGCAGCCGGGCTAACCCCATCCCGCTTGGCCAGTCGGCGCTGGTCTACGGCAACTGGGAAATCCGGGTTGTCGACGTGATCCCCAACGCCACGGATCTGGTCCTTCGGGAAAATCGCTTTAATACGCCGCCCAAGCCGGGCTACCAGTTCTTCATCGCGACCGTCGAGGCGACCTACCACGGTCAGGGTTCCGCACGTTTTGACGGAACGTATCGCCTGCGCGCGGTTGGCCCTGCCAATGTGTCCTACTCAACATTTGAAGATGACTGCGGCGTGATTCCGAACGAGATCAGCGATACGGAAGTCTTTACCGGCGGGACGATCCGCGGCAATGTGTGCTGGCAGGTGCGGTCAAGCGATGCCGCAGCCTTGCTGATGTATGATCGCGAGTCGCCGTCTGACCGCTATGTGCCGACCTATTTCCGGCTCGCGCGCTGAGCGCCGGGCGCGCGTGGCAGGCGGTGGGATGGACCGCGTGCTGTCCTGTCGCGCGGTGGACATGGCGAGCGGCCCCCGGTGCGTGCCGTGGGGCCGTTTCGCTGTTCACGGCCTTGAGCGGGGAGGCAACCCGGTCACGGGCACGTGCGGAAAGCGGCGAGGCTACCAGCACAGCGGTCAGGCTGCCCGTGCACGGAGCGTGGCCGGGATCACGGCTGCGACGGGAGGAGGGGGCCATGCCGGGAGCGTCAGACGGCGGGCGCGGCCAGGGCCGCTGTGCGTGCTGTGGCGAACACCAGAAAAGTGCTGCAAACGAGCGTCAGAAGCGTCAGAAGCGTCAGAAAGTACGAAAAGATCCGCGTCAGTATGCGGAAAATCGTTCTGACGCTCGTCGCGATCGGGTGCGTCAGACGAGCGTCAGAAGGGCGTCAGAACCACCACGAGAGCGTCAAACGGACGTCCCGTCATTGTGCACCGACGGCACGTCGCGCCTGCGGTTGTTGTGCTCGGGCCTAGGCCAAGCACGTGCAGGAAGATGAACACCAGAAACGTCGTGCAAAGGAGCGTCAGAAGCGTCAGAAACCCGCGGGGTACCGGTGAAAATGCTTGTCTGCATGGGAAAATTGCTTCTGACGATCCCCTGACGCACGAGCGTCAGAAATGGCTGGGAGAGCGTCAGACGCGTCAGAAGGACGCAGGGGCTGGGGCGTGGTTGCGGCGCTGGTCGGGTGCGCACCGGGCTGCCCGTGTGTGCGCGAGGGGGCTGTATGGAGGGCGAACGCGGGGTCGAGACGGTGGTTATCCTGCCCGTGTGTGCGCGAGGGGGCTGACGTCGGAGCGGACATGGGATTAAGACAACGATGCCCATCCTGCTCGCATGTGCGCGAGGGGGCTGACGTCAGCGTGGATGCGGGGTCACGAGGGCGGCCGTCCTGCCCAGGCGTGCTCGAGGGGGCTGACGCCGCCGGGATGGTGCTGACTCCTGCAGGGTGCTGCACACCAGAAACGTGCTGCAAAGGAGCGTCAGAAGCGTCAGAAACGTCAGAAACCACGGGAAGATCCGCGTCGGCATGCGGAAATTGCTTCTGACGCTCCCCTGCGTCAAGTGCGTCAGAAACGACGGTGGGTGCGTCAGACGTGTCAGAAGGCCAGGCCGTCGGCTGTGCCGACCGTGTGTGCGCCTCCGTTGGCGGACGGCTGTGCGATTGGGCTATGAGCCGGGCGGGTCGCGGATGGAGGCAGCCGCTGCAATGGGCGGCCGGTGCTGGGCTGTGCCGGCCGCGCGTGCGCCTCCGCGGGCGCGCGGCTGGACGGCGGTCACCGGCGTCATGCCTGGTTGCCGGCGGGGACGCAGGCGGCGTGGGCCGTGAGATGGGCGTGGTCGGGGATGGTGGCAGCATGACGTACCGGTCGTGATGAGCAAACTGGTAGAATGATGGGTGAAGCCGCCGTCTGACCAAGGGGAGATGCCGACGAAGCCGCCCCGGACGTCGCTGAGGCTGACCCGAAGGCCCCGCAAGCGCAAGACGGAGCTGGATGACGACCGACCGCTTGACCCCAGCGAAATCAATGTGGACAAGTGGGTCAATGACATCCTCGTCTTTGAGACCGTTGGCTACGACCTGGTCTCGGAGGATGCGCGCCGCCGCATGCGTCTCCCTCCTTCTTCCTGACGCGCACCTGAGCAGCCCAGTGCCCCGCTCCGGCAGCGCGTCACCGGGGCGCCGTGGAACGGGTGCGCTGCTGCCCGCATGCCCGCAGGCCACAGGGCGGTTCTGAACGCGATGGCCAGGGGCTGTGCGTACCACGGGCACGGCCTGTGCTGTGCTGCACGTGCGTTCATGGCGGCAGGTGATGGCGCGGGCGAGGTGCGTGCCACGTGGGCAATACGCGGCATGATGCACGCAACAGCGTGCTTGTGGCTTCCATGCCGAAGCGATGTGCGTCACGCGTGCGACACGCGGCGTGCTGCACGGTGACGGCGCCGCGTGCTCGACTGCCACGTGCCCTCTGGCCACTGCTCGCGGCGCACCGGACGCGACCGCGCTGCCGTCTGCGGTCACGGCTGCGGGCCGCGCCGCACTGGGCACGAGGAGGGGCAAGGATCTCGACCGTTCGCTGCAGCGCGTGCTGCGGGCCGCTGTGCCTGGCGAGGGGAGTGGCACGGCTGGCGCGCTTCCCTGTGCTCGCGCTCCGTGGTTGCGCGTCGCGGCGAGGCATTCGTGGTGCACGTTTGACCAAACGAGAACGCTGCCTGTATACTGCGCCGTAGTCTGCGACGACCGCGGTTGCGAGGCAGAAGCGTTCGGACGTGAGGAGGGAGCACACAGGATGATGCGGCGGCAGCGTCTGCGGCTGTCACTGGTTGGCTTGCTCTGCGCGCTTGGTCTGGTGGTTGCGGCCTGCGGTGGCGCGGCAACGCCGACTCCGGCCACCGGCGCCGCTGGGAGTGCTGCGTCGCCGACCAAGGCGACGTCGGCGACAACGGCGACCACCCCAGCTGCGGCGAGCACGACGAGCTCCGGCGGCCAGGCAGCAAGCGGTGACGTGATCAAGATCGGCGTCGTCCTGCCGATTACCGGGAGCGAGGCGAAGCCTGGGCAGTACCAGAAAGAAGGTATCGAGCTCGCCGTCAAGCAGATCAACGACCAGGGCGGCGTCATGGTCAAGAGCCTGGGCAAGAAGCTGCCGATCCAGATCGTCTTCTACGACGATGGGTCGGATCAGGCGAAGTCGGCGTCGCTTGTCGAACGGGCGATGAGTTCCGATAAGGTGGTCGCGGTGATCGGCGGCTACTCGACGGCGCTTGGGCAAGCGGAGTCGGTGATGGCTGACCGCTATCAAACCGTCTGGATCACGCCCGGTGCCGCGGCCAGCTCCATCTTTGCCCAGGGGTACCAGTGGATCTTTGGGACGCTCAGCCCGGTCGATCAGCTGGGCTATACCACGATGCAGTTCCTCGGCTGGCTCGTCGATCAGGGCAAGCTCCAGAAGGGGCTCAAGATCGCGCTGGTCGTTGAGAACACCGATCACGGCGTCGACTACGTCAACGGCATCCAGCAGTGGATCAAGGAGCACCCCGGCTACTTCACCGTCGTCCTGAACGAGAAGTTCGAACTCAACAGCACGGACTTCTCCGGCCTGCTCCAGAAGGTGCAAGCGGCCAATGCTGACATCTTCCTCTCCGATGCTCACCTGCCGGACTATATCACCATGCAGCGGCAGTACACGCAGCTTGGCCTGCACCATCAGATGATCAGCTACGGCGCACGTGGGCCGGAAGCCGACGCGCGCAAGGCCCTTGGTGATGCGGTGAACTACATCTTCGCCGGTATCTGGTGGTCGTCGAGCCTCCCCTACCCTCAGGTGAAGCAGTTCGTGCAAGACTACACCGCTTTCACGGGCCATGCGCCGGACTCCTGGTATGCCGCGCCGGCCTATGAAGCCGTACGCGCGCTCGCGGCCGCGATCGAGCAGGCTGGCTCGCTCGACCACAAAGCGATCCGCGATGCGCTGCGCCAGGTCGATCTCAAGCCGTCCTTGCTGCCCGGGCAGGAATTGAAGTTCCAGCAGAACGGGCAGGTGAAGACCCCGTTCGTCATTGTGCAGAACAAGCCGGGCGGCAAGGTCGACATCGTCTACCCGCAGGACTCGGCGACGGGTGATCCCGTGGCGCCGATCCCGCGCTCGTAGTACTAGGGACGTGACACGGTGAGTGCGGCGCAGTTTGTCAACCTGCTGGTCGCGGCCCTACTCCTGGCGGGCGTCTACGCCATCATGTCCTACGGGCTGGCGCTGGCCTATGGCGTCATGAAGCTGGTGAACCTGGCGCATGCCGGCTTCATGATGCTCGGCGCGTACCTGACGCTCGAGGCCTTTCGCCGGCTCGGGCTCGACCCCTTGCTCGGGGCCATTGTGACCGCTGGCGTGCTCTGGCTCGTCGGCATGGGGGTGTACTGGCTGCTGGTGCGGCACGTGCCGACGAGCGATGAGCCGACGTTGCCGTCGCTCCTGCTGCTGTTCGGCGTGTGGCTCGTGCTCCAGAACATCGGCTACCTTCTCTGGGGGACGCAAGACCAGGCGATCCTCACGCCGCGCACGCTCCAGACGATCCGGCTGGGGCCGGTGACGCTGCCAGTCGTGCGCGTGCTGGTCTTCCTGGTCGCGCTGGTCGGCCTGGCGGTGCTCCACCTCGTGCTTGGGCGCACGTGGTTCGGCCGGGCGGTGCGTGCCCTGACGCAGAACCGGCAGGCCAGCCGCATCGTCGGCATCGACGTCGGGCGCACGGCGATGCTCGCGTTCGGCGCGAGTACGGCTTTCTCCGGGCTGGCTGGGGGGCTGCTCGCCACGCTCTACTCGTTCAACCCCGACTTTGGTGGGCCGTTCCTGCTGCGCTCATTCGTGATCATCGTGCTCGGGGGATTGGAATCGTTTGCGGGGGTGGCCCTGGGCGGGCTTGTCCTGGCCCTGCTTGAGACGTTCAGCGTGCTCGTCATCCCCGCTGGCTATCAGCTCGCGCTCTCGTTTGGCCTGCTGGTCGTGGCCTTGCTGGTGTTGCCCGGCGGGCTGCCGAGCCTCTTTGCCTGGCGGAGGCGCCTATGAGTTCGACGAAGTCGCAGGCGGTCGCGCCCGCCGCTGTTGGCGTCTCCTGGCAGTCGTGGGTGCGGCAGGCTGCGCCGATGGTGCTGGCCGGTGTGGCTGGGGCAGTCATCCCCCTGCTCCGTGGTGATCCGAACACGATCCGCCTGCTCTTCATCGCCTACGTCTGGGTCATCACGAGCATCGCCTGGAACATTCTCGGCGGCTTCACCGGCCAGGTCTCCTTCGGCTTTGCCGTCTTCTACGGCCTCGGCGCCTACACCACCGCGCTGCTGATCACGCGCGCCAGCCTCCACCCCTACCTCGCCTATCTTGCTGGCGGCGTGCTGGCCGCGCTGGCCTCGCTGGTCATCGGCGTGCCGGCCTTCCGCCTGCGTGGCCCGTACTTTGCCATCGCGACCATTGGCGTCAGTGAGACGGTGCGCGTGATTGCCAACAACCTCAAGCTGACAGGGGGCGCCAGTGGGTTCCGGGTCGTCGAGCGCCGGCCGTTCAACCAGCTCGAGCACTACTACGTTGCCCTACTCGTCGCGCTCGGCGCGCTGGCGCTGACGCTCGTGCTCGCGCGGACGCGTGCCGGGCTGGCGATGCGGGCCGTGCGCGATGACCAGGATGCGGCGGCGGCGGTTGGCATCGACCCCTTCCGCTGGAAGCTCATCGCCCACGCGCTCGCCGCGCTGCTCACTGGCATCGCGGGCGGCGTGTTTGCGCGCTATGCTGCTTTCATCCACCCCGGGGGCGTCTTCGCCTTCCAGACGGGCGTGGCCATCCTGCTCATGCCGGTCATTGGCGGGTTAGGAACACTCTGGGGGCCGGTCTTCGGCGGCTTGATCTACGGCATCGTCCAGGAGCAGCTGATCGCCCGCTTCCCCCAGATCCACCTGCTGCTGTATGGCATCCTGCTCATCCTCATTATCCTCTTTGAGCCGGGCGGGCTTGTTGGCCTCGCGCGTCGCGTGCAGCGCCGCCTCAGTGCCGGTCGTGGGAGGGGGAGCTGATGCTACGCCTCGCGCCACTCCTCCGCGTTGAGCAGGTCACGCGGGTCTTCGGGGGCCTCGTCGCGGTGCGCGATGTCTCGCTCGACGTCTTCCCCGGCGAAATCCTCGGCCTCATTGGCCCCAACGGCGCCGGCAAAACCACGCTGTTCTCGATGATCGCCGGTGCGCTGCGTCCCACGCGCGGGCGGATCCTGTTCGAAGGGCACGACGTGACGCGCCTGGCGATCCAGCAGCGGGTCGCGCGTGGCATTGTGCGCACGCACCAGATTCCACGGCCCTTCCGGTCGATGACCGTCTTCGACAATGTGCTGGCCGCCGCTGCCTTCGGCCGAGCCGGCAGCCGCGATGCCCATCGCCGGGCCATGGAGAGCCTCGCGTTCGTCGGCCTGGCTGACCTCGCGCGTGCGCCAGCTGATGGCCTCTCCGTCGGCAACCAGAAGCGGCTGGAGCTGGCACGGGCGCTGGCGGCACAGCCACGTCTGCTGCTGCTTGACGAGATCGGCGGTGGGCTGACCGAGCAGGAGCTCGCCACCATTCTCGACGTCATCCGCCGTATCCGCGCCCAGGAAGGGGTGACGGTGCTGTACATTGAACATAATATGCGCGCGGTCATGGCCGTGAGCGACCGCGTTGTCGCCCTCGATGGGGGGCAAAAGATCGCTGAGGGGACGCCCGAGCAGGTGCAGCGCGACCCGGCGGTGATCGAGGCCTATCTTGGTCAGCCAGTTGATGGGCAGGGCTAAGATGAACGCCACCACCGTGCCGTTGCTCAGCCTCACGGACATCGCTGCGGGCTACGGCGAGACGCAAGTGCTCTGGGGCGTGTCGCTGGCAGTGCGCGGCGGGCAGGTCACGGCGCTCCTTGGCCCCAACGGCGCCGGCAAGACGACCACGCTCCGCGTCATCGCCGGCCTCCTCCCCGCGTGGGGAGGCACGCTGACGTTTGACGGCCAGGACATCACCCGTCTGCCGCCGCACGAGCGCGTCGACCGCGGCATCGTCCTCGTGCCGGAGGGGCGGCAGCTCTGGCCGCGCATGACGGTCGAGGAGAACCTGCTCCTGGGGGCTTATCGGCCACACCTACGGGCGCGGATTCCCCAGAACCTTGAGCGCGTCTACACGCTCTTCCCGCGCCTTGCTGAGCGTCGGCGGCAGCTGGCTGGCACGCTCTCGGGCGGCGAGCAGCAGATGGTCGCCCTCGGCCGGGGCATGATGGCCGAGCCACGCGTGCTCTTGCTCGACGAGCCCTCGCTCGGCCTCGCGCCGCGGGTCGTCGCCGATATGTTTGCCGTCATCCGCGCCATTGCCGAGCAGGGGGTGACCATCCTCCTCGTCGAGCAGGCAGTGACGAACGCGCTGGCAGTTGCCCAGTACGGCTACGTCCTTGAGACCGGCCGGATTGTGCTGGAAGGCGAGACCGCTCAGCTCCGCGCCAACCCACACGTCCAGCAGGCCTATCTCGGCGTGCTCCCCACCTAGGGGGCCTCGCCGAACCGCACACGCGCTAGCTGCTGACGCCGCCATAGTGGCGAGCGGCTCACGCACTGGCCGTGGCGCCATCGCGCGCAGCCTCGAGGGCAGCGCGAGCCCAGCGCTGCTGGCCAGGATCAGCGCCGACTGGCCAGCCGGGAGCGCCGGGTGGGAACGGGCGTGTTCGCACGGTTGACAGCGCGCCATTCAATGTCCGCCATGCCCTACCTGAGTAGGCCGGTGGGAACGGCTACGTTCTCGCGGTTGACGGCGCTCCAGCGGTCACGCCTGGCACACAAAAGGCCGTGCACCTGGTGTGGGTTACCAGGTGCACGACGCGTGGAGCAGAGCGGTTGGGCGTTAGGCAGTGGCTGCTGTGGAGTCAGCCTCGCTCGCTTCCAGCTCAGCAGCCTGAATCAGTGCGCGGAGCCCGAGCCCGATGTGCAGGGCAATGCCGATGAGCGATGCCGCGATCAGGACGCCGCCGACGACGACGTCGTTAATCGTCGCATGCGTCCAGTGCGCGCCACGGGGCTGGGTATTGAGTGCGGCCGGGGCAATGATCATCCAGATCCCCGCGGCGAGCGTCAGCACGAGGGTGATGATGCCTGGTGAGAGCAATCGCGTCTTCATCCTTGCTGCCCTC
Source organism: Thermorudis peleae (assembly GCF_000744775.1). Lineage (NCBI taxonomy): Bacteria > Pseudomonadati > Thermomicrobiota > Thermomicrobia > Thermorudis > Thermorudis peleae. The sequence goes on from NZ_JQMP01000003.1 coordinate 1,337,850, forward strand.
CGATCTGGGTGGTCACCGGTTGCTGGCTGTTGCTGCCCGAGCGGGCCTGGCGGCGCTCAGCCAGTTCGGCGGCGAGCGTCGTGGCCAGCAGCGCCATCGTCCGCTCAAGCTCGTCGTGGTAGGGCGAACCCGCGGCCGCTGGCGCCGCCGGCTGGGGCGCAGCCGCAGCTGGCTGGCCAACCCAGGCCGGCATCTGCGGCACTGGCTGCGGCCGTGGCTTCAGCACGCCGGCCGCGCGCAGCTCGCCGACCACCGAGAGCGAGAACAGGACGATCCCGATGACCGACAGGATCACCACAGCAAGGCCGGTCCAGAAGTCGTTCTTCGTCGCGTCCGTCCAGCTCCCGCCGTTCTGATAGCCGATCGCAAACGGTGCGACCATCAGCCAGGCACCCGCCAGCCCTGTCACGAGGCTCGCCGCGATGCCCCAGAGGTGTCGGCCGATCGCGACCGGACGTCGTCGTGCCATATCCTGCCTCCTTTCCCCTCACTTGCCTTCCGTTACTCACGCGTTGGTTCGCGCAGTGGCTGCGTCATGAACACGGCGCTCGTGGCGTTCGCGCCGTTCACCGTCACGCCGTTCCCGTTGAATGAACCCGCCTCATGGGCATTCCCGTTGCCGTTCACGGCCTGCGGTGACGCGTAGCGCAGGAGCAGCGTCACCGCCGCTGGCTCAAGGAGTTCTTCGGCAACGTGTCGCGCGCGTTCGACCGGGCTGGCCGTCGGCGGCAGCTGGCCATCAGCGAGCGTGGCAAGTGCCTCAACCAAGTCAGGGTCGGGGTTCGGCTGCTTGGCTTCACGTGCGATCAGGGCCAGCGTCAGCCCGAGCAGTGCAGCGGCGCGCCCGTCCCGCCGTGCCGGAACCGCCGGCGCCTCGGCGGACATGCCGTCAGCTGGCACCCCGCCTTCGCCGAGCCCAGCAGTGCTTGCGCCGTGCGTCCGCCGCAGCGGAATCTCCGGCAGGAAGAGCGTCGTGACGAAGCTCAGCACCATCGCGATCGCGCTGATCAGGAACAGGCTGGTGATGGCGACCGAGAGGCTTTCGCGCAGCGCCTGCATGAACTGGGTGTAGAGCTGCAGCCCCTGCGGGCCAAACGCCGCAAACGCCTGCTGGATTTGCCGCGCCGCTTCTGGCGACTGGAGCGCCTGCGGATTCTGCGTCAGCAGGTGCAGCCGGTCGGCGGGGATCATCGTCTTGAGGGCCGCTGGCAGCCGGTTGTTGATCTCGTGCTGGAAGCGGTTGGTCATCAGCGTGCCGAGCACGGCCACGCCGATCGTGCCGCCGATCGAGCGGAAGAACTGCAGGTTCGCCGTCACTTCACCGAGCTTCTGCAACGGGAACGCGTTCTGGACAACGATCGTGAAGAGGCTCATCAGCACGCCGATGCCGAGACCGACCACGATCATGTTGCGGATGACCATGCCCGCGGTCGCGTCGACCGGCATCCGCCAGAGCAGGATGTTGCCAACGGTCGCGATCGCCAGCCCAGCCAGCGCCAGGATCTTGTACTTCCCAGTGCGGGCCAGGATTTGCCCACCGACGATGCTGCTCACCATGAAGCCGAGCATCATCGGCGTCAGCAGCGTGCCTGAGTTCGTCGCCGACTTGCCGACGACAGCCTGCAGGAAGAGCGGGATGTACATAATCGCGCCGAACATTCCCGCGCTGACCAGGAAGGACGCAAGCGTGCTAATCGCGAAGATGCGATTCAGGAAGAGCCGCGGGGTGATGATCGGCTCAGCCGCGCGGGGCTCGACGACGAACAGGCAGAGGCTGAGCATGACGACCGCGATGGCGAAGCAGGTCAGCACCTGCCACGAGCCCCACGGGTATTCGGTTCCGGCCCAGGAGAAGCCGAGGAGCAGCGGCACCGCGCCAGCGATGAGGGTAATGGCCCCAAGCACGTCGATCGTGTGCTCAATGCGCCGCACCTGGCCAGGGAGCGCGATGCCGGCGGTGATGACGGCCAGCACGCCCACCGGCATGTTGACGTAGAAGACCCACCGCCAGCCCCAGTGGTCGGTCAGCCAGCCACCGAGCGACGGCCCGACGATGGTCGACAGGCCGAAGACGGCCATCGTCAGTCCCTGCCACTTGCCGCGTTCAGCGGGCGGGAAGATGTCGCCGATGATTGCGATCGCGATCGGCATCATTGCGCCGGCGCCCAGGCCCTGCAGCCCGCGGAAGAGGATCAGCTGGGTCATGCTGTGGGCCTGGCCGCACAACGCTGACCCCAGCATGAAGATGATCATGCCCCCGAGGAAGAAGATGCGTCGGCCGTAAATATCCGACAGCTTGCCGTAAATCGGAATGGAAACGGTCGAGGCGAGCATGTAGGCGGTAAAGACCCACGAGTAATGGTTTAACCCGTTCAGCTCGGCGATAATACGCGGCATCGCCGTGCCGACGACGGTTTGATCCAGTGAGCTAAGCAGCATGCCGAGCAGCACACCCGCGATGATCAGGATGAGCCGTTCTCGGCTGACGCTTGCTCGCAGTGATTGCACCGGGGCCGCGCCAGCCGCCTGGCGTGACGTCGGTGCAACTGCCTGTGCCACGAGTCGATCCCTCCTTCCCTTCCTATGCCGACGCCTGAGCAATCGGATCCACAACCGGAGTCACTATCTCCTGCTGTGCACATGCGATCTGATTCACATCTACGCCCGCGACGCGAACCAACGCCCGCAAGCCGGTTGCCAGCGCCTCCAGCTCCTCCGCCGTGAGCTGCTCGAGCCAGAGCCGGAACTGCTCACCATGCGCCCAGTCGCGCAACTGGTGATGCAACTCTTCGCCCTCGCGTGTCAGCGTCACGATCGTTCGCCGTCGGTCGTGCGGATCTTCCGTCCGCTGGGCAAGCCCTGCCTGCACGAGCTTGTCGACCAGGTGGCTTGCCGTCGGCGCGCTCACCTGCAGGCGGCTCGCCAGCTCACTGACCGTCGCCTGGCCGATGCCTGCCAGGAGGATCAGCAGCTTCAATTGCGCCATGGTGAGGTCGAGCGCGGCCAGCTTCGGCAGCGCGCGTGGCCCAGCCACCCGTGCCAGTGCCCGGGCGAGGGTTAAGACTTCAGTGATGAGTGGTGTCATCGGCACCATCGCGCCTCCTTCCATGGCAGGAGAGGATACTGCAATGCTTCGATTGTGTCAAGGGATTTGCTGACACCAAAAGATATGAACGGATCAGCAGGAATTGTCGGTCTGTTCACAAATTCGCCGGTAAGGGCAGCAGCGACATGGTATCCTGAGGCGTGACGAGGCAATGGTAGAGAGCTACGGGAAGGGGGAACCATGCGGATCAGCGCACGCAACCAGCTTCGCGGAACGGTCAAGGCGGTCAAGCACGGGACGGTCGTAAGCGAGGTCGTGCTCGACATCGGCAACGGGCAGGAGCTGGTGTCGGTCATTACCCGCGAGTCGGCCGAGCAGCTTGGTCTGGCGCCGGGCATGGCGGTCGTGGCCATCATCAAGTCGACCGAGGTCATGATCGCGGCCGAGTAAGCCTCTGGCCGCACGTTCCAGCCGGCGTGCCCTAGCACATGGCGGTGTGGCCTTGCCAGCCATGAAGCTGAGGGCCCGGCCGTCGCCGCCAGCTGACTGTTCCTGCTCGCGTTGCATAGCATGGTGTTGACTGTGGCGTGACCTGGTCTATAGCTGAGCGGCCGGTGCGCGACCGTCTGCCGTGCCCGGCTGTGTCGTTGTGCCGGCTGAGGCCAGCGAGAGTGACGGAAGGCGGCCAGGGCTGGCGCGTGTTGCGGCAAACGGGCAGGGACACGTCCAGGGCGACTGCAATGCGCCGCCCTGGACGCGGGCAGGAAGGCGCGCGTTAGGGGATTTCCGGCACGGTGCAGGCTTCGATCTGCATGGGCTTCGCCCCGGCGCAATTGCGCACGTCAGCGCTGCCCAATTGACCAGTGACGGTGGCATTGAACGTCACGGTGACGCTCTGCCCAGGCGCCAGCGCTGGCCCGTTGCAGAGCACCTGCCCCCCGCTGAAGCTGCAGGACCAGCCGCTCAGGCTGGCGCTAAACGGCCCGCTGAACGTCATGCCGCTCGGCTGGCTGTCGCTGATAGTGAGCGTTGTCCACGGGGTGGTGCAGCCAGCCGGCCCAGCATTGGTGAGGGTGATAGTCACCTTGGCTGGGTGCCCGGACTGTGTTGGCTTGGCAGGATTGCCGCCATCTGTCAGGACCACCTGCTTGGCTAAGCGATACTGGCAGAACACTGCCTGCTGCGTCGGCGTCGGCGCGATCGTTGGGGTTGCCGGTGGTTGCCCGGCTGGTACGGTCGCGCAGGCGTGATTGTTCTGTGGGGTATTGTCAGCAACATCAGACACCGTCGCGCAGTTCTGCGTCCCTGGCTTGGCCTGCGCCGTCAGGGTGAAAGTCGCGCTATAGCCTGGTGGGAGCGGATTGGCTGCCATGCATTGCCAGGTTGGCGTGCAGCTCCACCCGGCGGTGCCGCCCGATTCCGTCACGCTGGGGGCTGAGGCATAGGCCATGCCGGTTGGCTGTGGGTCATTGACCGTTTCACCCGATGGACATTGCCCCGAGCCAACGTTCGTCACAGTGACGGTGATCACAAAGACGCCAGGTGTGCTTGTAGAATCGATCGTCTTGGTGATTTGCAGGTCGCAGTGTGTCGATGGAGGCGGCGTGCCAACTGGTGCTGTCGGATTGGGCCCCTTTGTCGGGATGGGCGTCGGTGGCACTACTGTTGCCGGTACCGCCGTCGCGGGCACGACCGTGACGGGAACAGCCGTCGCGGGCATCGGTCCGCCCCCGGTTGACCCGGTCGGTGTCGGCAGCTGCTCATGCAGGCACAGCCGGAGCGTGAGGTAGTCGACGCTCGTGTCGTCCTCGATCTGGACGTCGAGAACACCAGAGCTGTTCATCGCTGCGACCACGCTTGGATTGAGCGTCACGGTGAGCAGCTGCGGTGTGGGGTAGTTCGATGAATTCCACGGGTTTGGGAGCAGCCCAGTGATGCTGCCGGCTGTGCCGATGCGCGTCTGATAGACGAGGGCTGGGGTTGCCCCGCTAGAGAGGGCCAGACCGTCGTTCTCTGGCTCACCACTCAGCGGCTTCACGCGTGTTTCGAGTTGCGCTGCCACGATGAGCCCGCCGCTTGGTAAGCCGGTGAACGAATGCAGGAGATGCTGGTTCGGTACGGTGCCATCGAACCCTGTTTGCGGCGGATTACCCACCGCGCTCACGAACGCTGGGCGGGGCGATGGGGCAGGGTCAGGGCTCGCAGCGAACTGATCATCTGCACCCGCCGTATACGTCTTCACCATGCCAGGAGCCGGACACTGAAAGGCCGTTCCGGTTCCTGGGTTGCCGGGGGTCAACGAAATCGGCGTCTGCGGAACTTTTGTGGGGAGCACTGCGGTCGCGACTGGGGTCAGGTTCCCCTTGCACGCCGCAAGTATGAGCACAAGCGCAAGCAACATGCTCGAGACGATGGTCGGGCGAACGCGAGCTTGCATCACGCTATCCTCCTTCGACACACATCGAGCTTCTGCACACGTCGAGCGACACCGGAGCAGTTGGACTTCCGCTCTGCTACTGCACGGTGACGCACTGCAGGTTGTTCTTCGGGTTCAGGTCAGCATTCTGTGGCACGATGCCCTGCGCACAGTTCCGTGCGGGCTTCTGGGTCACCGTCGCCGAGAAGCTGATGGTCACGCTGTACCCAGCAGGCAGCGGATTCACTGCCGTGCAGCTATTGCCACTGCATGACCAGTCGGATGCTGCTCCCGCTGGGGTGAAGACGAGTGGCCCACCGAACGTCATTGATCCGGGCGGCGTCGGGTTGTCACTGATCTGGGTGCCAACGGGGCAGGGCCCTGAACCAGCGTTGTGCACCACAATGATCACCGCGTAGAGTCCTGGTTGCGTGGTCGGCTGCATGAGCTTATCGACCACGAGGTCGCATCCGCTGGTGGGCGTGGCCGTCGGCTGCGGCGTTGGTGTTGGCTGCGGCGTTGCTGTCGGGGCGACCGTTGGCGTAGCCGTCGGCATCGGCGTTGGTGTGGGGGTGGCAACGGGGACGACGGTGACACCCACGATCACCGTTGGCTGCTTCACGATCGTCGGGGTCGGCGTTGGACTCGGCAACGGCACGGGGGTCAGGCCGCCACTGACCACCGTCCCCTTCTTGATCGGGGTCGGGGTTGGCGTCGGCTCGGTGTCGAGGGCGGTTGTCGGCCCGGTCACTGTCGCTGGCACAGCGGTGAGGGGCGGTTTGGGCGTTGGTGTTGCAGTCGGCGTCAGTGTCGGGGTCGGTGTTGGCGCGGGAAGGCACAGCAGAAGCTGGATCAGTTGCACCTGGGTATCATCGCCGATCGCGACGTCCAGCACGCCTGCAGCGAGGATCGTGCTGAGCTGCGATGCGCTGAACACGTAGGAGAAGGGGACAAAGTTCGGATAATTGCTCGGCGTCCAGGCATTGGGCATGACGCCTGCCGTGCTCCCGCTCGTGCCGAACTGAAACTGCCCGAGTTGCGTCGGCGTTGCCCCACTGTACAGCTTGGTTCGATCGTCCTGTGACGCTGGGGAGGCTGGAGGGCGTGCCGAGATGTGCAGGATACCGGCGAGTGGCGTCGTAGGTGCACTGACGGTGAAGGTATGGAGATACCAGGTCGATCCTGACATAACGCTCAGGTTGATCTGGCTGTAGTATGACGGGTTACCGAGGGTCGTGAGCAAGGCAGGGCGCGGAGTCAGCGCTTGGCCGTTGCCGACACCTTGTGCCACCTGGACTGTTCCAGCCGGGCACCACGTGTTGCCACTGCTTGCCCCGGGAGTTGGTAAGGGGATCGTCGGGGTCGGCGATGGCGTCGGGGATGCTGGCTGCCCAGCAAGCCAGCCGCTACACGCTGCCAGCACAAGTGCACTCACGAGCAGCGCAATCAGCCAAAACGGTCGAGGAGAAAACAGGATTCGCACGTCCCACTCCTTTCATGACGCACCCAGACACGAGCACCGTCGGCAACGATCAGCGGTCTTGCGGCTCCGGGTGCGTCACCGTGCGGTGCGCATCCCGTTCTCCCGATACAACGCGTGAGCTGCGTGATTCCTTACACGTGTTATCGGCAAACGAGCGTCAATGTATGCGTCGAACCGCGCGCCAGGGGCAGGTGGCGCGTCCCCTGGCCGAGCAATTCCTGCCCGTCCCACAGGACCTGCGCAAGATCGACGTCAATGCGGATCTGGACGGGTACCCCGTCGATGGCCAGGTCGGCTGCAGCCGGCGTTACCGTCGTACGCAGTGTGCCAAGCGGCAGGTGCCAGTGCACCGGCTGACCTGGCTCCAGCACGGTTGGTAACCCGGTTGCTCGCGCTACAAGATCACCAGCCCCGCCAAAGCGCAACTCAAGCGGCGGACAGTTAGCAGTCTGGAGGGAAACGTCAACGGTGCCCCAGAGCGCTCCAGCCACGCCGAGCGCGGTCAAGGCGACGAGGGCAACCGTCCCGATCACGACTTTCCCCAACGCCGTGCTGGTCAACCAGTGACCGGCGCGAGACGGCGCCGAGGATGGTGTTGCTGGCGCAGTTGCGGGCCGCATTGCCTGCGTGACCCGCTCGCGCAGTGTCTCTCGCAAGGCTGGACTTGGCACAATGGGCACAAGCGCCGGGAGGAGTTCAACTGCGGTCGCGTAGCGGCGGCGGTTACGCTGGCAAACCTCGCACTGGTTGGCATGACGCGCAACGGCTCGCCGCAATGCTGGCGTTAAGTCAGCCGGAAGGGTGTAGCCGGCCAGCAAGGACGCAAGGGCGGGGCAGTCGGCGCGTCCACGCTTGGCCAGGATGAGCGTGGTGAGACTCTCCTCAAGGGCGTCGCGAAGGCGGCTCAGGCGCGTGTGGATGCTGCCGCGGCTTGCGCCGGTTGCCTGCGCGATTTCCTCGGGCGAAAGGCCTTGCCGCACGCTGAGATCGAGCAAGGCATAGTCAGCCGGGTTCAGCCCACGGGCTGCCTGCCAGACGAGGGCCGCGAGCTCAGCTTGCGACGCAGCAGCCTCAGGGTCATCACCAGCCCCGCTGCTCAGCTGGGCCGGTTGCCACTCGTCTCCCTCCGGCGTGCGCAGCGCCGACAGCGGCGTTGTCCGCCGGCGGCGCAGCTGGTCGATCGCCACGTTCCGGGCAATCGTGAAGAGCCATGGACGCACGCCACCCTGCGGTGGGCGCTCGCGCAACGCCGTCAGGGCTTTGAGGAATGTCTCCTGGGTCGCATCAGCCGCTGCCTCGCGGTCGCCGAGCAGCCGGGCCGTAAAGTCATAGATCCGGTCGACATACCGTTCATAGAGCGTGACGAACGCGTTGTCGTCACCGTGTGAGAAGCGGTACACGAGTTCATCATCAGTTGGGGCAAGCGCGATCTCCGTTGTCATGGCACGGTACCCACGCCCAGTCCTGACTCCCCATGGAAAATTCTTGGCAGCGATCGTAGCATACCCACGCCAGGGACGCGAGTCAGAGGGGCGGATAAACCACCCCGCTGTGTATTCCACGCAGACCCCTGCCTGTTTCTCACAGGATGAGCCTTCCGCTCTAGCGTAAGCGTTTCCTGGAACCAGAACGCGTCGCGCATTGCACTCCACCCTCAGGCTGGACAGCTCTGGCGGAAACGTCTTCTGGAGCCAGAACAGTCACCCGCCTGCTCCTGCAGCAACGTCGCCGCAGTGGATACTGCTCGCGCCCACTGTGTTGCGGTGAGGCGTGCTGCGTTGTTCGTGGTTGCTCGCTGCCTCGCTGTCCTGGCGAGGGACTGGGTGGTGACGTCCTCAAGCAGCAACGGTGGGCATGCGGCGTGCGTCGTCCATTCCCACACGATGCCGCCGCGTGCTGCATACGGTCAGGGTTCCCTGTCGCGGGGGGCGACGTTCAGCTTGCTGGATGGTGCCAGTGCGCCTTCTCCTCCAGAACCGTCTCGTTCCGGTCGTCGAATGAGGGCTCCGTCGGAGCGGGAGCAGTACTCGCCCTCGGGCTCGACCGTCTTGCCTGTGATCTAACGAGGGGGCTCCGTTGGCGTGGGAACAGTACGGCAATCCCGGCGGTTTGGCGCTCACGGCAGAGGCGCGAGCGTAGCTGTGGGGTAAACGCGCGCGTGGCTGTAGAGTAAAGCGGGGCAACGAGGCTCCCGGCCTCGCGATACCCGGCCGTTTCTGCTGTCAACTGACAGCAGAAAGGAGGATAGTCATGAGGCGAGATGCAGAGCGGGAGACGGGATTCGAACCCGCGACAACCGGCTTGGAAGGCCGGCACTCTGCCAACTGAGTTACTCCCGCAACAAAACCGGTCGGGGTGAGAGGACTCGAACCTCCGACCTCAGCGTCCCAAACGCCGCGCGCTACCAACTGCGCCACACCCCGATCCGTCATTTGCACCCCATAGTATAGCAGAATCGCCGTCATCGTGCACGTCCCTGCCCCCTGCTCCGCCATGTGACGCCTCGCTACTCCCCGTGAATAGCGGGGGCGTCCTGCGAGTGCCCCAGTGACGCAGTTCCCGTTCCCATTGCTGCTCGCTCGATCGTCTGGAGCTGTGGCTGGCTCAGCTCTTGCCTGCCCTGCTCTGGCTCGTCGCTGTGCCGGCGTTCCCGTTTCCGGCCAGCTATGCCACGCTGCGGGATTGTTCCGGTATATCGTGGCCGTGTATCCTTGCCGTACATGAGGCGGAGCTCTCCCAGCCGGGCGCCTTTACCGAGTCTGCACACGGCACGGGCCGTCCTCAAGGAGGAGGGCTCTGCACCCCGCGTGTATTCCCCTTTCTGTGCTTGCCTGCCGGAACGGAACGATCAGTGTGAGAGTCGACATGACGCATGCGAATCGCCTCGTTGTGCTGACAGGGCTGGCGCTCCTTGTGCTCGCGGCCGCCACGATCGTCGTCGTGCTGCTTGCTGAGCGACAGCCTCCGCCTCCGTTTCCCTCAGATTCACCCGAGGCAACCGTGCTGGCCTACCTGGAAGCGCTCCGCTCGGCCGAGCGCGAGCGCGTGCTCGCTCTGCTGTCGACGGATGCGCGAAGCGAGCTTGAACGCCGCGAGCGCGATCCGTTTTTTCGGGTTGAGGACATGCTGCACATGGCTCGTCAGTCTCTCCGCGAATCCCGGATTCGCCTTGGTTCAGTCGAGCGCCGTGCTGATCATGCTACGGTGACGCTCCTCATTGAGCGGAGTTCACCACAGGTCGACATCGGTTTTCCGTTCCCGAACGTGAGCGGCGGGCCGGTAAGCTCTACCCGTACCCTCAGGCTCGTTCGTGAAGATGATGCCTGGAAGATCGATGAACTGGCGTTCTTCTTCTGAGCGGCGGGAGGAAACATGGGACATGTCCGTCGCCTCTACCTCTCTGTCGTTGCTGGCGTGAGCCTGGCTGTCTGGGCGACTGGTGCTGTCCTGCTCCTGCGGCAACTCGTGCTCGCGGTGTGGGATGCTGCGACAGGCGTCGTGCTCTTCGCTGGCGGCACCGTTTGGCGCCAACAGCTTGGCGTCAGCCTTGCCCTGGTGCTCGTCGGCCTGCCGGTGTGGGCACTGCACTGGAGCTGGATCGAACGCATCAGCGCGCGTGAGCCTGCAGAGCGGCGGTCAGTTGTCCGAGCCTTGTACCAGGCCGTTGTGTTAGCCGTGACCTTCTCAACCTGGATCCGGAGTGCCGTCGCCGTGCTCGCTGCGCTCCTGCGTGCCATGCTCGGTGCGGAGGGTGTCAGTGACGTTGCGCCGCTTGTGCAGGACGGCGTGCCGGCACTCCTCGTCAGCGGTGGCGTGTGGTGGTTCCATCGCCGGTGGCTCCGCATCGACTGCCAGTTAGCCGAGCGGCGGGGGGCTGCAGCGTGGATCCCGCAACTCTACTGGTATAGCGCAACGGGCACTGGGCTGACCTTGCTGGTGGTCGGCGTCGCGTTGCTCCTGCGTGCCGCGCTCGATGCCGTTCTCCCGGCGACCGTGCTCGTCGGGTCGTTGCACACCGCTGTGTCACGCGCGCTTGCGCTTTCCGTCAGTGGGCTCGTGGCGTGGGGGCTGCACTGGCCGGCAGTGCTCCAGGGCACACTCGACGCAGCGCCAGCTGACCAACGGCGTTCGGCCATCCACTGGGGCTATCTCACCGTCGTCGTCTTTGCCAGCCTCGCAACGCTGCTTGCCGCGCTCACGGTTGTGCTCCAGGTCGCGTTGGGCTGGATCGTGGGTGTTTCGGATGGCGACACCGTTGCTCGGACTCGGCAGATACTGCAGCCGCTTACCTGGCTGCTACCGGCCTTGCTGGTCTGGTGGTACCACCGTGCAGTGCTGCGCCATGAGGCGGCGGTGAACGCCACTCTTCAGCCGGCCGGCACAGACTGGTTCACGAATGCCGGTCGCGTGCTGCGCTACGGGTCGGCGTTTGTTGCCTTGCTCTTTGCTGGACTCGGGCTCAGCCGCATGGTGAGTCTGCTGGTCGATGCACTCTTCGCGCTGCTTGTCAGCCAGCCGGTTGGGAGTTGGCGACGTGATTTGGCTTTCGGTCTGGCAGTGGCGGGCTCCGGCAGCGGCGCCTGGCTCGTCTTCTGGCGCGCGATCCTTGCAAGCTGGGCCCGCGATCCATCCGGAGAGCGGAGTAGCCTGAGTCGCCGGGCCTATCTCTACGCGACGCTCGGCGTGAGTGTCCTTGCGCTGCTCGGGTCAGCTGCGTCGGTGCTTGCGCGCCTGCTGAGCTGGCTGCTCGGCGCTGAGAGCGCAGCGGTTGCCCTGACGAGCAGCGCGCCGGCCTTGGGAATCATGCTTGTTGCCCTCATGGTGCTTGCCTACCATGGCCAGGTCTTACGACGCGATCTGCGCGAGGCTGGGGCCGCGCCAGCGGCTGGCGCGACGGTGCGCCTTGTGCTCCGTCTGCCGCCTGGCAGCGATCCTGAGGGCGTTGTGCAGGAGCTTGCAGCACATCTTCCACCGGGGGCACAGCTTGAACGCAGGTAGGCTCGCCTAACAGTGGACGACGCTGAGTAGCGTGATAGCCATGATGCAACTGACCGACGAGACCGGCTTGGCGCCCTGCTGGGTCAGCCTCAGCGTGCAGGCGGTTCCGCGCGCCGGCGAGCTCCGGTTCGGTGCGACGCACTCGCTGTCGTTTAGGTGGTCGCTGCTTCGCGTGGCACGAGTCGGGCAAAGCGCCGCTTGCCGACCTGGAGGACGACTGGCCGGGTGAGTTGGACGATGTGTTCGGGATCGTCGACGCGTTGCCCGTCCAGCCGCACACCACCCTGCTGGATCAGCCGCCGCGCCTCGTTGTTGCTGCCTGCCATGCCAGCCTGCACTAGCAGCGTCACCAGCCGTTGCTCGGGGTCGACCAGCACGTCTGGCAGCGTCTCGGGAAGCTCATGACGGCGGAAGAGGCGGTCGAAGTGCTCCCGGGCTTGCTCGGCCGCTTCCGGACTATGCAGGTCACGGACGACAGTCAGTGCCAGCTGCTCTTTGACGTCACGCGGGTTGATTTCCCCGCGTTCCATGCCTGCTAGCCAGGCGTCAATACGCTCCTCAGGAATGTCAGTCAGCAGCCGCAGGTAGTCGCCGATGAGGTGGTCAGGGATCGACATCAGTTTACCGAACATCTCCTCAGGCGGCTCGGTCACGCCGATGTAGTTGCCATAACTCTTGCTCATCTTCAGCGTGCCATCGGTGCCGACGAGCAGGGGGACTGTCAGGATGTCCTGTGGCTCTTGGCCGTATTCGCGCTGGATGTCGCGGCCGACAAGCAGGTTGAAGGTCTGGTCTGTGCCACCGATTTCCACATCGGCCTGGATTGCTACCGAGTCGTATGCCTGCAGCAGCGGGTAGAGCAGTTCGGTGATGGCGATCGGCGAGCCTTCAGCGTAGCGGCGCGCAAAATCGTCGCGGTCGAGCATCTTGGCTACCGTGTATTTCGCCGTCAGGTGGATGACGTCGGCGAGCGTGAACCGGTCGAACCAGCGACTCTGCCAGGTAATCTCTGTTCGGCTCACGTCGACAACTTTGAAGAATTGATCAAGGTAGGTCTGGGCGTTAGCGCGCACTTCCTCTTCGCTCAGCATCGTGCGCTGTGACGAACGACCGGATGGGTCACCGATCCGCGCTGTCCAATCGCCGACAATCACCACAACGTGATGGCCAAGCTCCTGGAACTCGCGGAGCTTGCGGAAGCACACATAATGCCCGAGGTGGATATCCGGTCGGCTTGGATCGACGCCGTACTTGACGCGGATTGGCCGATCGCCAAGCAGTTTGCGGCGCAGGCTGTCACGTGCAATGACATCGACAACGCCGCGCGTGAGCAAGCGATCGACCGCGGCTTCACGGTTGTGGCGTGGCATCGTGTTCATGGGCGATGCTTCACCCCTTTCGGCTGGTTCAGCAGCGTCCACGTCAATGGTGGCGGCCAATCGGCAGGCAGTGCGGCGAGCGCAGCCCGGCCAGCTTGCTCGTCCCGCTGCATCTGCTCAATGAGTGCATCGACGCTCTCAAAAGCCTGGTCGCCACGGAGTCGCTCGACGAAGAGCACGTGCACGGTCTTCCCATAGAGCACGATATCGCGGTCGAGGAGGTAGACCTCGATGGTGCGCATTTCTTCGTGGAACGTCGGTCGCACGCCGATGTAGACCAAGGCGTCGAGCAATGTTGGATCGGTATCAATGGCGACGCGTGCGGCATAGATCCCGTCAGCCGGTACGGCCAGGCGTGCTGGGAGCGCGAGGTTGGCTGTTGGAAAGCCGAGGAGCCGCCCACGCCGTCGCCCTTCAACGACGGTGCCTGAGAGCACGTACGGCCGGCCGAGCAAGGCCGCGGCTGTTGCCACGTCGCCGGCCGCGATGGCCTGGCGGATTGCCGTGCTGCTCAGTGGCGTATGGTCGGTGGTGATGCGCGAGACAATGGTGACGCGAAAGCCATAGCGTTCACTCAGCTGTTGCAACAATGCTGGCGTACCACGGCGATTGTGTCCAAAATGGAAATCGTCGCCCACGACGAATCCAGCCAGCCCAAGCGCGCAGAGGTGGTCGACGAACGCTTCTGGCTCCTGTTGGGCGAATTCACGGGTGAATGGCTCGACGACGACGAGATCGACGCCGCAGCTGAGAATCACGTTGACCCGTTGCTCCGTCGTGCAGAGGCGGGGCGGTGCTGCCTCAGGGCGAAGCACCTCGCCGGGGAGCGGGTCAAACGTCAAGGCGACGCTTGCGGCCTGCGCTTCTCGCGCCGCAGTCACCAGGCGTTCCAGCAAGTACTGGTGACCGCGGTGCACGCCATCGAAGTTGCCGATCGTCAGGACAAAGCGCCGACCATTCAGGGCGCTCAGCTCGCTGAGGACTTGCTCCGTCATGCGCCTGTTGCTCCGCTCGTTTCACTGTCCCGTTACAAGAACGGGGCGCCACCGTCCCGTGCTCGCTGGTCGGGCCAGGCCGGCCCAGTAACCATCGTGGGTATAGACCCGGGCAAGCAGATCGGGCACAGCGGGTGCCGAAAGCCGCACCGGCGACCCATGATACCATGCTGCCTCGTCCTGCTCCGACAGGATGAGCGCCGGGCCAGCGCTGAGGGCATCTTCTGGTGGCAGCGCAAAGAGGCTCCAGGTCTCCGGCGATAACCCAGCCTCGAGTTCATCGATCGTCCACGCTTGCGCCAGCGTAAACCGGCCGACGCGGGTACGAACGAGACCGTGGAGGTATCCCCCCGTCCCAAGCGCTGCGCCAATGTCGCGCGCCAGTGAGCGCACATATGTGCCTTTGCTGCAGTCGACGACAACCACCAGGTCGGGGTAGTGATAGAAAAGCAACGACAGTCTGCTGATCGTTACCCGGCGCGGTGGTGCAGACACGTCCTGTCCTGCGCGGGCTCGCCGATAGAGCGGCGTGCCGTCGACTTTGATGGCCGAAAACCGCGGCGGAACCTGCACAATCTCTCCCTGGAACCGCTGCAGCGTCGCCTCGACGTCAGCTTGGCTCGGAGGCGTTGCCTCCGTGATCGCGGTGATCTCGCCCTCGAGATCGTCCGTCGTCGTTTCGACGCCCAGCACAACGTGCGCGACATATTGCTTGTCGGCTTCTTGCAGGTACGGCAAGAGCCGCGTTGCACTGCCGACCGCAACGACTAAGACGCCTTCGGCCGCTGGGTCGAGCGTCCCGGCATGCCCGACCTGGCGCGTCTTCACCCGGCGCCGGAGCCAGGCCACGGCGTCGTGTGATGTCCAGCCGCGCGGCTTATCAAGGATCAGCAGGCCGCTCAGCGATGGCATAGGGACTTCCCGTGCGCTGCAACTGATCAGCAACGGCCATGGCGACTGCCTCGAGGAACGCGTCACGCGACGCTGGCCCAGGGGGAAGGCGGCATCCAGCGGCTCGGCTGTGTCCACCTCCGCCGAATTGGGCGGCGATGGCTGCGACATCGATCTGCTCGCTCGCCGAGCGGATGCTTACGCGCCAGTTCTCAGGTTGCTGGTAGAACATCACGGCGACGAGCGTCTGATCGACGCCGAGCAAGAAATTGACGATGCCCTCTCCCTCGGCCGGCGTCGCACCGCTCTCGGCCAGCATCTCCGGCGTAATTTCTGTCCAGATAATCGGCGGCCGTAGCTGTGCCCGGCTCAAGGCCAAGCCCCACAGCCGAACTGTTGAGTAGGGCTTGCTGCGGAATAACGCGGCAACGACGCGCTCCAGGTCCGCGCCGCGTTCAAGCAACGTTGCCACGAGCCGGAGCGTCTGTGGCCGCGTGCTGGATGTTTGCAAGCTGAGCGTGTCGCCGTAGATGCCGCTGAGCAAGCACGTTGCCAGTGGTGGTGTGATCGGCTCCTCAAGGAGGATGAGCCACTCCGCGAGGACTTCGGTCGTCGCCGCAGCCTCTGGATCGACCAGGTTCACGAGTCCAAACCGTGTGTTGGTGACGTGGTGGTCGATGTTGATGAGCGGAACGCGACCATCGAACCATTGCGGAGCAGCGCGATAGAGCGGGCCAAGGCGTGACGGATCGGCGCAATCAACGAGGGCGATGCAGTCAGCGGGTGGTGTGCTGTCTTCTGTCGGCGAAAGCACGGCAAGTTCGCTACTGTCGGGGAGGAAGGCAAGCGCTGGCGGCAAGCGCCCATCGCCAATGGTTGGTATCGTCTGCACCCCGTGCTGACGCAGCACCAGGTGTAGCGCCAGCGTCGAGGCGACAGCGTCTGCGTCGGGGTTCGCGTGGGTAGCAATGAGCACACCCGCGCTGTGCGCCAGCAGCTGCCATGCACGCTGCGCGTTTTCGCGTGAGAATGGCGCGATCAGATCAGGCATTGCCGTGCTCGTCCTCTGCGTTCGGTGTTGTCGCCTCCTCCGGGTGTAGCTGGCCATGCAGCGCGTTCAACGCGCGGGCGACCTGCTCGGCATACTCCATTGAACGATCGAGCCGGAAGCGCAGCTCTGGGATGTGACGAGTGTGCATGCGCGGCTTGAGCAGCCGCCGGATGAAGCCGCTCGCGCCGTTGAGCGCCGTAATCGCCGCCTCTTGTTCTTCAGGACTGCCAAAGACTGAGGTGAAGACTTTGGCATATCGCAGGTCAGGGCTGACCTCGACTCGGGTAATGCTGATGAACCCGAGTCGAGGATCCCGCATCTCGCGCCGGATAATCTCACTAATTTCATCGCGTAAGAATTCGGCAATGCGCTGTTGTCGATAGGCGCTCATCGCTTCGCCTCCTTACGACATCCGGTGTACCAGCTGGACACTGGTGCACCCAGCGGATGAGCTAGCGCTGCCCTTCGCGCTTGGCCGCTCCATCGCTCGAGCGCCGCACTTCTTCAACATGATAGAACTCGATCTGATCGCCAACCTGAACCTCATTAAACCCGTCAATCACCATCCCGCATTCGTAGCCAGCAGCGACTTCACGCACGTCGTCCTTGAACCGCCGCAGCGAGGCGATCGTGCCTTCGTGGATGACAACGCCGTTGCGTAAGACGCGAACGCGTGAAGAGCGGAGCGCTTTGCCACTGACGACATAGAGCCCAGCGACGACTGTGCGGTTGGGGAGCCGGAACGTCTCGCGCACTTCAGCGTAGCCATCGGTCACTTCTTGCTGCTCTGGAGCAAGCAGACCAGTCAGCGCCGCTTTGACATCATCGAGCAAGTGATAGATGACGTTGTAATACCGGATATCAACGCCGGTCTCGTCAGCGGCGCGCCGTGCGGCGACGTCCGGCCGCACGTTGAAGCCGATCACCACCGCGCCGGCCGTTGCCGCAAGCTTCACGTCGGATTCGGAGATTGCTCCAACGCCACTGTGGAGAATCGTCACGCCGACGTCCGGCACATCGTCGCTCAGCTTCGCGAGCGCGTTCTGAATCGCCTCGAGCGAGCCTTGCACGTCAGCCTTCAGCACAAGGCGCAACTCACGGGTTTCGCCCTCCTTGAGTCGCGTCGCCAGTTCATCCAGGCGAACAGCGCGCAGCGTCACGCTTTCGGCGCGGCGCTGTCGCGCGTGCTCTTCAGCGAGTTCGCGCGCGGTCTTCTCGTCCGGCACGACTTGAAGCCGGTCGCCTGCTTCGGGCAGATCGAGTAACCCCAGGATCTCGACGGGTGTCGAGGGGCCAGCGCGCCGGACGCGCCGTCCGCGGTCATCGAACATTGCACGGATGCGTCCCCACGTGCCGCCGACGACGACGATGTCGCGGAGCTGCAACGTGCCTGATTGCACGAGCACGGTCGCCACCGGCCCACGGTTGGGATCAACTTTCGCCTCGATGATTACGCCGATTGCCGGCTTATTGGGGTTTGCCTTTAGCTCCATCAGGTCAGCGACGAGCAGGATCATCTCCAGCAGGTCTTCGATGCCGAGGCGCTGCTTTGCGGAAACCTCGACAACCGGGACATCGCCGCCAAACTCTTCCGGAATCACTCCGATTTCGGCCAGTTGCTGCTTCACCCGCATCGGGTTTGCTGTCGGCAGGTCAATCTTGTTAATCGCAACGATGATCGGCACGTTCGCAGCCTTCGCATGGCTGATCGCCTCGCGCGTCTGCGGCATCACGCCATCATCGGCTGCAACGACGAGCACGGCGATATCTGTGACCTGGGCCCCGCGTGCCCGCATCGCCGTGAAGGCCTCGTGCCCTGGCGTATCCAGGAAGGTAATTTTCCGTCCCTGCACCTCGACCTGGTACGCGCCGATGTGCTGGGTAATCCCCCCCGCTTCGCCCTCCGCCACGTTGGTATGCCGGATGGCGTCAAGCAGCTTCGTCTTCCCGTGATCGACATGCCCCATCACGGTCACGACGGGCGGGCGTGGCTGTGCTTCTGGGTCCTGTGCTTCTGCCTTGAGCTCCGCCTCGAGCGCTTCGACGCCTTGGCCGGTCTCTGGCGTGCGCTCTTCAGTCTCAATGCCGAATTCGGCGGCTACTGCAGCCGCCGTCTCGTAGTCGATCTGCTGGTTAATACCGGCCAGAACGCCGCGACGCATTAATGCTTTGATGACGTCGACAACGCTCACGCCGATTGCCTCGGCGAATGCGCCGACCGTCATGACACTGTCGAGGACGACCGGGCCATTCAAGGTCGCGGTCGCGCTCGGCTTTGCCGCTGGCGCTGCTGCCCGGTGTTGCCTGGCATGGTTGCGGTCACGCTTGGTTTTCTGGCTCATTGGTCGCCTCCTTTAGCTCAGCGTCAGAGTACGCCGGTGAGGTTGTTGCAAGGTCAGGGGTATCGTCCCGGCGAATGTGCAGGTCTGCGTAGCGCAGCAGCTCAGCCCGGAACTCCGGCGGCACGGTCGTGCGCAACGCCCGGTCGAGGGCATCAGTCTGGGCAGCAAGCTCCCAGCAGCGAAACCGCCGGCAGAGATAGGCTCCGCGGCCATTCCGCTTGCCCGTTGGGTCGATGGCCAATGTACCCTCCGGTGTGCGCACAATGCGCACGAACGTGCGCTTGGCATCCTTGGTATGGCACACCACGCACGTGCGCAACGGAATGTGCTTCAGTCGTGGCTGCTTTCGCCGCTTCGTCGGTTCCGGCATCGGCTGGCGCTCCTTTCTGCCTGGCCGCATGGGTTAGGATGCGGTCGAGGCGGTTTCTTCCGTCAAGGGTAGCGCTCGCCCCGTCTCAAAGTCGTACCGTGCCCGCAACTCTCGGTCGTAGTAGACGTTGACAACGCCGTTGACCAACTCGACGTCGACGCTCTTCATAATGAGGTCGCTCGGCAGCGGGCCAAACTCACGCTCGCGAACGCTGATCGTGCCGTCAGCCCGCACGAGGCGTGGCTGGCGACCAAAGACCATGAAGTCTTGCGGCGGCATCTCGGGCATCCGGTAGCTGGCCGCTTCGGCAAAAATGCCCTCCTCGGCCACCGAGTCACGATCTTTCACGTCAATCCGCCAGCCGGTGAGCTTATAGGCCAGCCGGGCATTCTGCCCGTCCTTGCCAATGGCCTGCGACATCTGCTCCGGCGGGACAATCACCCGCGCCACCTTTTCGGCCTCGTTCAAAATGACGCTGATCGGCTTGGCTGGACTGAGCGCATTGGCAATAAACGTCCGGATGTCCGGCGACCACTCGATGACGTCGATTTTTTCGCCGGAAAGCTCGGTGACGATGTTTTGAATGCGCACGCCGCGGACGCCCACGCACGCGCCCACTGGGTCGACCTTCTCCTGCCGTGCCGCCACGGCGACCTTCGAGCGCTGGCCGGGTTCACGGGCGATCGCCATGACCTCGACCGCGCCACTGAAGATTTCTGGCACTTCGAGCTCGAGCAGCCGCTTGATTAAGTTCGGATGCGTGCGTGAGACGACGAGTTGCGGCCCGCGTGGATCCTTGTTGATATCAAGCAAGTACACCTTAATGCGCTGGCCGGGGCGATACCGCTCGTTTGGAATTTGCTCCCGTGCCGGCATAATTGCCTCGGCCTTGCCGAGGTCGATAATGACGGCACGCGGATCAGCCCGGTGTACGATGCCCGTGAGCACTTCGCCGATCCGGTCATGGTATTCCTTGTAGATCATCTCGCGCTCGTAGTCGCGGATCCGCTGCATGATCACCTGCTTCGCGGTCTGCGCGGCGATCCGCCCGAAGTTGTTTGGTGTCCGCTCGAGCTTGACGATATCGCCGACGACCGCCTTCGGGTCGACCTTGCGCGCTTCCTCGACCGTGATCTCGCGGGCAGGATCCGTGACGCGTTCAACGACGCGCTTGGGCGCGAGAATGTGAATTTTGCCAGTGTTCACGTCAATGAACACTTCGACTTCTTCGTCAGAGCCCGTCATCTTCTTGTACACCGTGCGAAGCGCTTGCTGGACGGATTCCATGACCGCTTCGCGCGGGATGCCGCGCTCGGCAGCGATCTGTGCGATGGCAGTGTACAAATCGCTCTTCATCGCGGTGTCCCTCCTTGTCTTTGGCGTGATCTCACCTGTGCCGTTCTGCTGGCTGAGGCAAAAATTAAAGTGGGCAAGCTGCCCACTTCGCACAGGGCAGATCCATTCATTAAGAGTATACCAAACCTGCGCTGCGCTGTACGGAGTGGTTGGGGCGGGCAGGGGGCGTTATACTAGCCCTGACTGCGGTGGGATTGGTGGCGGGGGTAGGGATGAAGCTCCTCGCGTGGCTTCGGCCGGGGATGTACGTCAAGCGATGGTTGCTCCTCCTCATGCTTGGGCTGGTGATGACCAGCTTAGCCCTGGCTATGGGCTTAGCCTGGGTCTATCGCAATTACGACTTTCCGCAGCGGATCTCTGGTTTTGTCCAAGCGGTCACGCTCCAGTTCATTCCACACCCGTATCGCGAGTTGCTCATGTTGAGCGTCGGTAGCTCGCTGGTCGTTTTCGGGATTTTCCAGCTCAGTCGCTCGCTCCTTGCGCCGTTTCTCGACCAGCGGAAAGACGGTCAGGGGTTGGCGGAGATTATCCAGGCCCACCGTTTTGGCAATACGCCGCCGGAGTTTCATGTTGTCGCGATCGGCGGTGGCACTGGCCTCTCAACGCTCCTCCGCGGTTTGAAAACGCACAATGTCGCGATTACTGCGATTGTCACCATGGGTGATGATGGCGGCAGCTCTGGGCGGCTGCGCACGGACTTCAACATGCCACCGCCTGGCGATATTCGCAATTGCCTTGTTGCACTGGCCGACGCCGAGCCACTGATGAGCGAACTCTTTCAATATCGCTTCCCCGATGTCGGCTCCTCGCTTGATGGGCATAGCTTCGGGAATCTCTTTATCGCCGCGATGACCCAGGTGACGGGCAGCTTCGAGCGCGCCATCCGCGAGTCCTCGAAGGTGCTCGCTGTTCGTGGCCAGGTGCTGCCCTCGACGCTGGAGAACATTACCGTTTGTGCCGAGATGGCCGACGGGCGCATTGTGCGCGGCGAATCGCAGATTACGCAGGCCCGTGGAAAAATCCACCGAATCTTCCTTGATCCTGAGCATCCTGATCCGTATGAGCCGGCGCTTGCGGCGATTTTGTCAGCTGATGTGATCGTCCTTGGACCCGGCAGCCTCTTTACGTCAGTGATTCCCAACGTGCTGGTGCGCGGTCTTGCTCATGCCATTCGCTACGCGCCAGCTGTGAAAATCTACGTCTGCAACGTGACCACGCAGCGTGGTGAAACTGATGGCTTCCGCGTCATCGACCATGTGGCCGCGCTCTTCCAGCACGCTGGTGGCCCGTGCGTCGACTATGTGCTGGCGAACAGCAATTTCGAGCCAGCGCGCAAGCTTGACCCGAACCTCGGTGTCATGGCGGTGAGCCTTGATGGCCTTGATCAACTCAAGGGCAAGGTTGACGTTGTCTTACGTGACCTCGTCAATACAGAACTTCCCGTCCGCCACGATCCAGCGAAGCTCAGCGCTGCCGTGCTGGACATTGCACGGCAGGCCTTGCGAACAGGGCGTCGGGGAGTGGCTGAGCAGGAGCTCGTGAGTGCCCCGATTGCCGCAAACGGTGCGGCAGTCCCCGAAGCTGTTGTGTCAATGATGGGAGTGGAAGGGTGGAGCGACAATGGCAGTACGCGTAGGGATTAACGGGTTTGGCCGCATCGGCCGCCAGGTCTTGAAAGTGCTCCTTGATATCTACGATGAGGATTTTGAGGTTGTCGCCATCAACGACATTACGACCCCTGATGTCCTTGCGCATCTTCTGAAGTACGACTCAACATATGGCATCTACGATCGTGATGTCGAGGTAACGGAGAATGGCCTTGATATTGATGGCATGACGATTCGGGTGCTCTCCGAGCGCGATCCAGCGAATCTCCCGTGGCGCGACCTTGGCGTCGAACTCGTCATCGAATCAACAGGACTCTTCACCGACGCGGCCAAAGCGCGCGCCCACCTCGACGCTGGCGCAAAGAAGGTGATCATCACGGCTCCAGCCAAGAACGAGGACATCACGATTGTGATCGGCGTCAATCACGAGCAGTACGATCCCGAGCGTCACCATATCGTCTCCAACGCGTCCTGCACGACAAATGCCCTGGCGCCGGTCGCGAAAGTATTGCACGAGCGCTTCGGCATCGTCCGTGGCATTATGACGACGGTGCACGCCTACACCAGTGATCAGCGCTTGCTCGATGCCCCTCACCGTGACCTGCGCCGCGCGCGTGCTGCCGGGCTCAACATCGTCCCGACGACGACCGGTGCTGCACGTGCTGTTGCCCTGGTCATTCCTGAGCTCAAGGGGAAGTTCGACGGCTTTGCCTTGCGCGTGCCGACACCAACGGTGTCAATCATTGACTTCGTGGCCGAACTCGAGCGCGCGACAACGGTCGATGAGATCAACGCGGCGTTCCGCGAAGCTGCCGAGGGCGAACTTGAGGGCATCCTTGATTACACGGAAGAACCGCTGGTGTCGAGCGATTTCCGCATGGACCCGCACTCGACGATCGTCGATGGCCTCTCCACCATGGTTATCGATGGGACGTTGGCGAAGGTCGTTTCGTGGTATGACAACGAGTGGGGCTACTCCTGTCGCGTGGCCGATCTGGCCTACTACATGATGATCGGCTGCTACGAGCAGGGCGAGGAAGCATAGGCACCGACGGGGAGGGAGAGGGCTCGTGAGACTCCGAACACTTCGCGATCTGCCCGTCCAGGGCCGGCGCGTCCTGCTCCGGGCTGATTTCAACGTCCCACTCCAGGATGGTCATGTGGCCGATGATACGCGCATCCGCGCGACGCTCCCGACAATCCAGTGGCTGCGTGACCAGGGCGCTCGCGTCATTGCCTGCTCGCACCTTGGCCGTCCCAAGGGCAAGGTCGATGAACGGTTGCGTCTCGCGCCAGTTGCTGAGCGTCTGAGTCAGCTGCTGGGCGTGTCAGTACGGTATGCGCACGACATCGTTGGTCCTGAAGCGCATGCGCTGGCCCGTGAGCTTGGCGATGGCGACGTGGGACTGCTGGAAAACCTGCGGTTTGATCCGCGCGAAGAACAGAATGACCCTGAGTTCGCTGCGGAATTAGCTGCCCTCGCCGACTGCTACGTCAACGATGCCTTTGGTGCAGCCCACCGCGCTCATGCCTCGGTCGTTGGTGTTGCCCAACGGCTCCCGTCAGCAGCCGGGTTCCTTCTGGAGCGCGAAGTCACTGCGCTGAGCCGCGTCCTTGAAGCGAACGATCATCCCTTCGTCGTCGTCCTTGGTGGAGCTAAGATCTCTGACAAGATTGGGGTGATCAAGCAACTGCTCCAACGTGCCGATGCGATCTTGCTTGGCGGTGGCATGGCAAACACGTTCTTGAAAGCTGCTGGATACCAGGTCGGTCGGTCACTGGTCGAAGATGATCACCTCGACACAGCCTCGTCGCTGCGCGAGCAGGCCGCTGCCCGTGGCGTCCAGCTGCTCTTGCCGCGCGATGTCGTCGTTGCCCCGAGCCTTGATGACAGTGCGCATCGCGCCGTTGTTTCGGTCGACGCGGTGCCGGCCGATGCCGCCATCTTCGATATTGGTCCAGAGACGGTTGCGGCCTTCGCTGCAGTCATCCAGCCAGCTGCACTCGTCGTCTGGAATGGCCCGCTCGGTGTCTACGAAAACCCGGCCTTCCGCGAAGGAACCCGTGGCGTAGCCCAAGCGATTGCGGCCTGTCAGGGGTACACGGTCGTTGGCGGCGGTGATTCCGCAGCCGCGCTCCAAGAACTGGGCCTTGCCGACAGCGTTGATCACCTCTCAACCGGCGGTGGCGCAACGCTCGAGTTTCTCGAGGGAAAGCAACTTCCCGGCATTCAGGTCTTGATGGAGCACGACGCATGAGGCCTGGGCGACGTCCGCTCATTGCTGGAAACTGGAAGATGCACACCAGCTATGAGGAAGCGCTCGCGCTTGCTCGCGGGTGCGTTGAGCGGATTCCTGCATCTCTCGCAGTCGACGTTGCGATTCACCCACCGTTCATCTGGCTTGTGCCAGTCAGCAAGGTGCTGGAGGGCTCAGCAATCGCGCTTGGCGCGCAAAACTGTGCCGCGCGTGAGGATGGCCCGCTCACTGGCGAAGTCTCGGCGCATATGCTTGCACCATTTTGCCGCTACGTGATCGTTGGCCACAGCGAACGCCGACTACTCCTGCATGAAGACGACGCAGCAATCGCGGCCAAGCTTCGCCTCGTCTTTGACCACGGCATGACGCCGATTCTTTGTGTCGGTGAGCAGCTTGCGCAGCGTGAAGCCGGCCAAGCCGGTGAGGTTGTGACACAACAGCTTCGGGCGGCCCTAGATGGCTTGACGCCGGATCGGCTTGCTCGTCTCGTCATCGCCTATGAGCCAGTCTGGGCTATTGGGACCGGTGTCCCTGCGACGCCTGCTGACGCTGAAGCCATGGCCCAGTTGATTCGTGCCGTTGTTGCCGAACTCGGCACTGATGGAGCTGCGCTGCGCGTCCTCTACGGCGGCAGCGTCAACGCGACGAATGCGGCAGGATTTCTCGCAATGCCGGCGATTGATGGGGCGCTTGTCGGCGGGGCAAGCCTGGATGTGGAACAATTCAGCGCGATTGTGCAGGCCGCCGAAGCGCTCTACCAGCAAGCGGCTGATCAGGCAACGATGGAGGCGTAACGTTCGATGGAGACAGCACTCTATATCGCGCTCATCTTAGTTTCCATTCTCTTGATTCTGGTCATCTTGTTGCAGAGCAAGGGCTCTGCGTTCAGTGGGGCATTTGGTGGCGATCCGTCGGCCATTTACCATACTCGCCGTGGGGTTGAGCGCTTGCTCTTCCAGTTGACGATCGTGGTCGCGGCCATCTTTGTTGTTCTGGCGCTCGTTGCACAACTGGTGTTGTCGAGGTAAGCAAGCAGTTGTCGTGAGGTAGGGTTCTGTTCGCGTGCGCAGAAGCTGGCGAACCAGCTGGGCTGTCACAACAGTCCTGGTGTTGCTAGCGCTGAGTGTTGGTCTTGGGCGATACCTGCTCTCGTCCCACGGCTCAGCGGCCCAGCTGAATCCGAGCCCGACGCCGAGCCCAACCGCAACGCTCCCGCCCCGTCCAGGCGGTACCTATACTGAGGGAACCCTCTCGAAACCCCAGACCCTGAATCCGTTCTTCGCCACCATGCAAATCGAGCGTGATATCGCAGCGATCCTCTTTGACCCGCTGGTCGGCCTTGATGCAAGTGGTCAGCCGATACCGAGCCTTGCGACGAGCTGGAAGCTCAGTGATGACGGCCGAACCTACACGCTGACTCTCCGCGCTGACGTTACCTGGCACGACGGCACGCCGTTCACCGCCAGTGATGTGCTCTACACGATTCGCTTACTCCAGGCACCTGACTTCCCCGGCGATCCAACCCTCTCTCACTTTTGGCGCAGCGTCGTTGTCTCAAGTTCTTCTCCAACAGAGGTGCGCTTCACACTGCCTGCACCGTTTTCACCCTTCTTGAATTACCTCTCAATCCCGATCCTGCCGGCCCATCGGCTGGCAGGTGTCTTGCCGCGTGATCTTCCAACCGACAGTTTCAGCACTTCGCCAATTGGCACCGGCCCCTATCGCCTGGTGCAGTTCGACGCTGAGCGAGGGACCGTAACGCTCGCGCGCTACGACGGCTACTATGGTGAGAAGCCATATCTCGACCAGGTTATCATCCGCGCCTATCCGGATGTGCCGGCGCTCGCTCAAGCCTTTGCGAGCGGCGCCATTCAGGGGATTGGTACGCCGCCAATTGACCTCCTCCTGCGGCCAGGGGCACTTGGCTCCCATGCCCGCATCTATGCCCCACTTGTGCCGGGCTACACCGCGCTCTTCTTTAACCTGCGCGATCAGCTCTTTGCTGATGTGCGTGTTCGGCAAGCGATTGCCCTGGCAATCGATCGCCAACATCTCGTCCAGGATGCCCTGCATCAGCTTGCCGAACCTGGGAGCAGCCCAGTACCGGCCTCGCTCTGGGCGTATGCACCGCAGCCGGCTACTGTCAATCTCGATCGTGCGCGACAATTACTGAATGAAGCCGGCTGGCAGGATCAGAATGGTGTGCTCCAACGCAATGGAACGCCATTCCGCTTCACCTTGCTCGTCAACAGCGATGATCCGCAGCGGCTCGCGGCAGCGCAGGCGGTGGCGAGTGCCCTTGGACAGTTGCACATGCAGGTGACCGTGCAAGCGCTTTCGCCGGCCGCACTTGAACAAACCCTGCTCAACCGGCAGTTTACCGCTGCAATCTATGGGTGGTATGCCCGACAGGGTGATCCTGATAGCTTCACCCTGTGGAGTTCAAGCCAGGTCGATAGTGGGGCCAATATCAGTGGCTTTCGTAACCAGGCAGTCGATACGTTGCTTCAGCAAGCGCGCACAACAGCCGCTGAAGCGGACCGCAAGGCGCTCTATGCTGAATTCCAGCGTGTCTTTGCGGAGCAAGTGCCAGCGGTGATCCTTTACTATCCCCGCCTTCCCTTTGTGGTGAGTGACACGATTGGCGGCGTTGATGCCACACCGCTGGTTTCCCCAAGCGATCGGCTCCGTGAAGTGATCCATTGGTACCTGGTTGCACCGAAGTAGTGTCGGACGTCGCTGGCGCGAGTATACTTGCGCTAGGCCAGCGCGAGGCCATGAGTTGAGGGGAGTATTCATCAATGTTTGGATCGTTGGGCTGGCAAGAGCTGCTGCTGATCCTGCTTATCGTGCTCATTATCTTTGGTGCTGGCAAGTTGCCCGAGATCGGGAGTGCGCTTGGCCGCAGCATTCGTGAGTTCCGCCGCGCTACCCACGAAGAGGAGCTGGCGAGCCAGCAGCAGGACGCTGCACACAAGGACATTTCATAGTACCGCGTTCAGCTGCCTTCTGTGCGTCAGATTTGTCTCGGCAGACGGTCACGGCTCATCACGGAAGAAGGTGATGAGCCGATCGTTTGTTGGTGCCTCGCCGTCCAGGATCTCGACAAAGGCGATGCGTGTCCAGGGGTAGAGGAAATGGGTCGCTCCCGGGGTGACGAAGCTGAGCGACTTGCCGTCGCGTCGCCGTGGGTTGCGCAAGACTAAGAACTGGTCTTGGGGATTCGGCAACGCGTCGATTTCGGCAACGAATGGATCCTCATTGTAAATATGAACGACAACCCGGTACCCCATCCACCTTCTCCTTTCCTCTGCTGCTGGTAATGCTCGGTCTCAGCGCCGGAGGGCATAAACCCGCCCATCGAATGCCCCGAAGATGACGGCGTGGGGAGCAATTGCTGGCCGACTCACGATTGGCGCATTGACCTCGTACGTCCAGCGAATGCTTCCATCGGCAGTAAATGCAACGAACCGACCATCAACGGTACCAACGTAGCCGAGGACGTCGTCCGCATTTGGCGCTCCGGTGATTTGTGATCCAAGCTTAGCCTGCCAGAGGAAAGTGCCATCTCCAATATGGCCGGCCCAGAGCGTACCATCGCTCACGCCTACGATAACCGTCTCGCCCCAGACCAAAGGCGTCGCGACAATCGGTGGGCCAAGCGTAATCTGCCAATGGACTGCACCAGTCTCCAAGACGATTGCCCACAGTTTGCCACCAAGTGTGGCGACCAGCACAAGGTCCGCAGCAAGGGTTGGACTCGCCAGAATTGGTGCATCAAGTTGACAACGCCAGCATTCCTCACCACTTGTCAGTGACCAGGCATAGACCGTGCGATCTTCACTCGCCGCAAGAACGCGCGATTGTGCAAGCAGGGGGCTGGCGCGGATTGGCCCGCGCGTATGCCGTCGCCAGAGCAATGTCCCCGTCAGCGCATCGAGGGCGTAACACATGCCGTCATCGCCACCAATAATGACGACGCCCGTATCCGCAGCGAGCGCTGGTGACGAACGGATCGGCAGCGGCGTCAAGTAGCGCCAGCGCAAGGCTCCGGTCTGGCAGTCAAGCGCATACACGTTGCCGTCTTCTGCTCCGACAATGACTGTGTCATGACTGATGACCGGGCGCGAGACGATTCCCCGGCCAGCGCGGTAGCGCCAGAGCACGTGGCCACTCTCAAGCGCGATGGCATAGAGACAGCGATCGTATGAGCCGATGAAAACCGTGTCCTGGGCAATACGGGCACTGCCGCGGACTTCATCCCCGGTCGCCACTGTCCAGAGCACCCGTGTGTCCGGTTGCTCCTCTTCACATACGGAAGGCTGCATGTCTTGGGAGTGAGAAGCCTTAATAGGTGCTGATGGAGTGACTGCTGGCGTGCGGCATGCGCGGATCGCGTCGGCCATTGCTGCGGCTGAGGGGAAACGCTCTTCTGGGCGATAGGCCAACGCGCGGAGAATAACCGCCTCGAACTGTTCACTCAGGTTGGGGTTGATTTGCCGCGGTGGCCGGTACACCAGCGAAAACGGTGGCTCGTCGCGTGGATCGATCCGCGTCGCCAAATGATAGAGAGTTGCCCCCAGGGCATAGAGGTCGGCACGCGGATCGACGATACCACGGTATTGCTCCGGTGGAGCATAGCCTTCGGTGCCGATCATCGTGCCGCGATGCTGCGGCTGGAAGATACGTGCAATGCCAAAGTCGATGAGACAGAGGGAGCCATCTGGCCGGCGCATGATGTTGGAGGGCTTTAAGTCGCGGAAGATGATGGGTTCCGGCTTCTGGTTATGCAAGTATGATAAGACATCCAACAGCTGAAGCGCCCAGTCGATCAGCTGCGCTTCGGAGGGCAGTCCGGGCAGGCGAGCAACATAGTGCTCCAAATTTTCTCCCTCGACGTATTCTAGGACGAGATAGGACACGTCGTCGATCGTGAAAAAGTCGAAGACCTGGGGGATAGCAGGGTGACGCAGTGTAGCAAGCAACGCCGCTTCACGTTCAAAGGCAGCGCGTTGGAGTGCTCGTGTCCGGGGATGGGCATTATGGGAGACAAGCGCTTTAATAGCACATCGTCGCTCAACGTGAGGAAAGTGGAGGTCGCGTGCCAAATAGACCGTGCTCATTCCTCCTTGACCGATCGGCTGGAGCAGTTCGTAGCGTCCAGCCAGAATAGTGCCGTGTGGATATTCCTGATGCTCGCCCACAGTTCCCCCGTTTGCTTTGTTCACGCAGTCTGCCCGTGGCCGATTATAGATGTCCCGGGGGTATAATCGGCAGCGGGGAGCGTTCATACAGGGTTCGGAGACGGAACGCGTGGATGAATTGCATGGAGTGACGGCTTCAGTTGAGCATCCAACCCAAGCAACCCAGTCTGCAGAACAACCGCTTACCCGACCAACCGGTCGGCGTCTTGTCCTCTGGGATATCCTCGAGACGGTCGTCTTAGCGCTTGTCCTCTTTGTCGCGATTCGGGAAGTGATCCTGAACTATCGCGTCGATGGTAGCAGTATGGAGCCCACGCTCCATAACGGCGAGATGCTGATCGTAAATCGCCGAGCCTATATGCACATCTCGCTCCAGCACCTCTTCGGCTGGATTCCGAGTATTGGGCAAGACGTCGATGGAGAATGGTATCCCTTTGGGCCGCCGCAACGGGGCGACATCATCGTCTTTTATCCTCCGGGCAACAGCAGTGAGCCCTACGTCAAGCGGATCATTGGCCTGCCAGGTGAGCATATCGCCATTCATGACGGCGCAGTCTACATCAACGGCCAGCGGCTGATTGAGCCATACCTCGATGTCCCAACACTCTGGCGTGGTGTTACGCTCGATCAGGACTATGTTGTGCCGCCTGGTTACGTCTTCGTCCTTGGCGACAACCGCAACAACAGCAGCGACTCACGCATCTTCGGTGCTGTGCCGATGTCTTCTATTGTCGGCAAGGCGTGGATCACCTATTGGCCGCCGGATGAGATCAAAGTGCTCTCGCACCCAGCCTATGCGTTCCAGTAGCGGAAGCCTTGGCCCGGTTGTACAATCGTGAATGAGCAGAGGATGCCAGGACAGCGCCGCGGGCCGGCACTAACCCATATGGCACCCGAGCACGCGGAGGGAAGGCTGAGAACATGATTGAGACGGTCGTCGAAAGCATTCGAGTAAGCCTTGTCACCCAACATCGTGTCGTGCTCTTGCGCGAGGTCGGCGGTGACCGCCATCTTCCGATCTGGATTGGCCCCTTTGAGGCTGAAGCGATCGCAATGGCCATTCAAGGTGTCACGTCTGCTCGCCCGCTGCCGTATGACCTCCTGCGCACGGTCATTGCTGAGATGGGCGGCGAGATCACCGAAGTTGCTGTCACTGACCTTGCGCAAGATGTCTTCTACGCGCGCATCGTCATTGCCCTCAATGGTCGACGCATTGAGATCGACAGCCGGCCGAGCGATGCCATTGCGCTTGCCGTGCGCGCAAAGGTGCCGATCTACGTCGACGAGAGCGTGATGGAGCGGGCTGGCGTCCAGCTTGAAGCTGATGAAGAAGCTGAGGCAGAGCCAGAACCGCCCGAGGCCGAGCGGATCGAAGAAGGAAGCTCGTTTGACGCCGACCTTTCGGTCTTCCGTGAATTCATTAACTCGCTCGACCTTGACGATCTCGATAAGAAGTAGCGGTTGGAGTGACTCGTTGCCTATTGTGGATGGATCAGGATGAGCCCAGAGTTTGAGGACGTCCGCGCACTCGTACTCAGCATGGTGGACCACTGCTCTCACTGTGGTCAGCCGTTTGCGGCGGAGCACCTGACGCTGATCGGTCGCACGCCGTTCATGTGGGCGTTTCGGCTGTCGTGTCCAAACTGTGGGGCACAAAGCCTCGTTGCGGCAATGGTCGGTGAGCAGGATGCAGCTGCCGAACTGAACCGCCGCCGGCGGGCACTCTATCGCCCTGAACATCATGCTGAGCCGGTGACGGAGGACGATGTTCGGGCGATTCGTGAATTCCTCGAGCACTTCGATGGTGACTTCCAGCGGCTGTTTGGCTACCGCTGATCCTGCTCTCCGCTGTTCTTCACGCGCAGTACCCTAGCGTTACCGATGGAACAGAGAGAAGGAGTGCCGCCCGTGGAGGAACGCCTGAAGGAAGAGGCGGTACAGTATCTTGATGCGCTCTATCGCACTGCAGTCCGACTGACACACAATGCCGCCGACGCCGAAGATCTGGTGCAGGAAACCTATGTCCGTGCTCTTGGCGCGCTTGATCAATTCGAGCCAGGAACAAACTTGCGCGCGTGGTTGTTTCGCATCTTGATGAATACCTTTATCAATCACTACCGACGCCGACAACGCCAACCGGTAGCGACGTCCTTGGATACGATGAGTGATTTCACGCTGCATCAGCAACGCGCCGATTTCCAGCAGCGCTTGCCGGAAGAACAGCCCGAGCAAGCCGTGCTCGATCAGCTTGCGGTCGAAGAGGTGCTGCATGCTATTGATGCACTCCCGCTTGAATTCCGGCAAGTCGTCTGGCTTGCTGATGTTGAAGGGTTTCGCTATCGCGAGATCGCGGATATTCTCAAGATCCCAATCGGAACCGTGATGTCACGTCTCCATCGTGCCCGCCGGCGTCTTCAAGACGTGCTGGCGCCCGCCGCTGCGCAGCCGTGTGGGTGCTGCGGGGAGTAGGGAGATGGTGAGCTGTCGCGATCGTGCGCAATGGCTCTACCCGTATCTTGACGGGGAACTTGAACCGCCGATGCAGGCCGAAGTCGAGGCACACCTTGCGCAATGTCCTGCGTGCCGCGACGAGGTTCGCCAGACGGCTGCCGTGCTCGCTCGCGTTGGCACCTGTGGCCGATGTGTGTGTGCTCCTGATGCGCTGGTTGAACGGGTGCGGCGACTGCTTCACGTTGAACCACGGTGAGTGGCGCGTCGAGCCCGCTCACGCGCGATTAAATCCTCGGGAATGCGAATAAGCTCGTGCTCCATTGACGGGCAACGCAGGTTGTGCAAATCGATCTTCTTGTTCAGCAAGCGGGCAAGCTCGCTGAACCGCCGCTCGAGCCGGCGAAGAATAGCTGCATGGCCCGGATCATTCGGGTCAAGCCGTGCTGCTGCTTCCCAATACTCGTCGTAGGCTTCCCAAACGATCCGCTTTTCTTCCCAGATTTCCTTACGCAGCTGAAGCCAGTCCGGCAACACGCCGTTCTTACGCAAGAGCCGATGGGCCGCCCAGAACTCATTCTGCGGCTCATCATCGCGTGGCAGCGGTTTACCTTCTCCAGGCAGGTTGCGAAATGCACCCTCTTCTTGCGCTTGCTTGATCCGGTCTTCGACGAGCTTTTCGTACCACCACATGCTGGCGATCCATTCTCTCGCCAAAGTATAGCCTCCCTCGCAACCTTCTCCGGCCAACCATGTCGTCACGCTGGTGAACCGAGCCTCGGTGTTATACTCGGCATGAGGAAGATGTGCTGGCAGAGCATGCGGGAGAGATACTGTGGAATCGCAGACGAGCAAGTCCCAGGCGATCGATCTCGCCCCCTTGCGAGCCGTCCTTGAAGAGAAATTTCGCCCTCGCGATAGCCAGGAAGCCCAAGAACTCATCGTCATGGCTTGTCAGGAAGCGCAAGCGCTCTACGGGTGGGTACCGCCGGAGGCTGCCCAGTGCATTGCCGATCACCTCGGCACGACGATCAATCGCGTCTATGGCCTCTTGACGTTTTACGCTGACTTCCGCACAACGCCTCCCGGCGAGCATTTCCTCTGGCTCTGTGGCGGCGCTGCGTGCTATGTCATGGGCGCACCGAAGCTGATCGAGCTCTTACGGGAACAGTATCAACTGACCGATCATGGTGTCAGCCCCGATGGGAAGCTGACCCTCCATATTTTTAACGGTTGTTTGGGTGTGTGTGACCTCGCGCCGGTTATCCAGGTTGATCACCATCACTATTGGGGCCATCTGACCCCGGAGAAATTACGTGACGCGCTGGAGGCTCTACGGGCTGATGGCGTGGCTGAGGAGCAGACACATGGAGCGACTGAGTAGCCGTCAGGCGTTTGACGAGTACGTTGCGCGCGAGCAGGCTCGCTGGGAGTCTCTCTGGAATGGCGACCAGTGGGTCGTTTCTGTTGGAATCAGCGAATGTAGCATTGCCAAGGGTGCTGAGGAAACCTATCGCCATCTCTCGCTCATCCTTGCTCAAGAGGGCATTCCCCATGTCCTCCGCCGTGTCGGCTGTGCTGGGTGGTGCTTCGCTGAGCCGTATGTTGAAGTGCGGGTGCCTGGCGCTCCACCGATTGTCTATGCGCAGATTACGACCGAGCGTGTTCCCGAGCTTGTCCACGCGCTGCGCCAGGGGAATCTGAAGCCGGAGTGGGCGTTGGGGGTCCGCGGGGAGCAAGGCTTCGACGGCATCCCACCGCTTCACGCGCATCCGTTTTTAGCCAAGCAGCGTCGGCTACTCTTCGCTGATGCTGGGGTCATTGACCCTGAATCCATCAGTGACTACATCGCCCGCGGTGGCTATCAAGCCTTGCGCAAGGCGCTTTTTGAAATGACGCCGGAAGAGGTTGTGGCCGAAGTCAAGGCTGCGAACCTGCGTGGTCGCGGCGGCGCGGGCTTCCCCGCTGGTATCAAGTGGGAGAGCGGCCGCCGAACTCAGGCCTGGCCCAAGTACGTCGTGGTCAATAGCCACGAGGGCGAGTTCAACGTGTACAAGGACCGGCGCTTGCTCGAATCGAACCCGCATCTTGTGCTTGAAGGCTTGATCATCGGCTGCTATGCGCTCGAAACCCCGTATGGCTACAACTACATCGGCGGCGAACACGCACTTGCCCTCAAGCGCTTTCAGCATGCTGTTGAAGAAGCCTATGCGCTTGGCCTACTTGGCGACAACATTCTTGGCACAGGCTTTAGCTGCCATGTCCGGGTTCGAACCGGTGGTGGTGCGTACATTTGTGGCGAAGGTTCAGCCTTGATGTATGCCATCATGGGCTACCGTGGACAGCCACGCACAAAGCCACCGCGCTCTGTTGAGGAAGGTCTCTGGAAGCGCCCGACGGTGCTCAACAACACCGAAACCTTTGCCAATGTGCCTGGCATCATTCGGAACGGTGGCAAGTGGTATGCCAGCATCGGGCCTGAGAACAGCCCGGGCACGAAACTCGTAACGATGCAAGGCCCTCTTGTCCGCCTTGGGGTTGCCGAAATTGAAATGGGCCTCTCGCTTCGTGAGCTGATTTTTGACGTCTATGGTGGGATGCGCGAAGGCTATCGCTTTAAGGGCATTCAGATGGGCGGGGTTTCGTCTGGCCCGTTGCGCGAAGACGAGTTAGATGTCGGCGTCGATTTCGACTCGCTTGACAAAGCGGGGGTGATGCTCGGCTCTGGAGGCTTCGTCGTCTTCGACGACCGGATCTGTGCGGTCGACTTCGCACGCTTCCTGGTCGCGTTCAGTCGCTATGAGTCGTGTGCAAAGTGCAATCCGTGCCGGCTGGGCAACCCCGCGCTGCTCGAAATCCTTGACCGCATTCGCTACGGCGAGGGTCGGCCGGAGGATATCGACCTCATCAAGGAGACCAGCAAGCACATCATCGAGCTGTCACTCTGTGGCCTTGGGCAAGTTGCACCAATGCCAGCGCTCGGCATGCTTCGGGCGTTCCCCGAAGAGTTTGAGGCCCATATCCGCGAAAAGCGGTGCCCAGCCGGTGTCTGTCCGATTGGCGAGCCGGCGGAGCTTGCTGCAGCCAGCGCTGACTAGCCACACCGCAGCGCTGGCTGCTCTTGCCGCAGGCCGCGTCGCCTACCGGCTTAAGTCGACTTCAAGCCCGCGTCCACGCTCTTGGGCTGCGCGCACGGCATGTGCAGCAACAATGACATCCTGCACAGCATTGCCAACGGACTTAAAGAGCGTCACCTGGTCAGCTGATTGGCGCCCAGGCGCTTGCTGCGCAGCGACGTGGCCAAGTTCGACGCGAATGTGCTCGGGGGTGATGGCACCAGCGTGCAGCGCCTTGAGGAGATCTCCGGCCTCAGCGAGTGCTGCTTCGACGTGATCGACCACAACGTAGGCTCGCTGTACTGTTGCGATGGGAATTTCCTGCATTTCTGGAGTGAACGCCCCGATTGCGTTGATATGCACACCGGGCTTCAGATCAGCGTCGTCGAAGACCGGCTCCCGTGATGTTGTCGCTGTGCAGATGACATCAGCCTCGCGGACAGCGGCCGGGAGATCCGTTACTGCAATCACTTCGGCCTGAATCTCTGGAGCAAGCCGATGGAAACGCTCAGCGAAGCTTGCTGCGGCTGCAGGTTGTCGGTCATAGACGTAAATGCGCTCGATCGGCCGGACTGAACAGACTGCCCACGCTTGTGTCGGTCCTTGGGCACCAGCGCCGATACAGAGGAGGATGCGACTGTCTGGCCGGGCGAGCAGGTCGGTCGCAGCACCAGAGGCCGCACCGGTGCGCAACGCAGTGAGGTAGGTGCCATCGAGCAAAGCCGATGGTGCGCCCGTCGTTGGGTCAACGGCAAGGACGGCGGCGTGAATCGTTGGCAGCCCCTGCTCACGGTTACGCGGAAAGACTGAGACGACTTTCAATCCGAGGCCGCTTACCGCTGGAACATACGCCGGCATGATCAGCGTTGTCCCCTCAGCTTCTGGCACCTCAATCGGCACCCGTAGCGGTACTGTGACGCAGCCAGCTGAAAGCTCAATAAAGACCTGCTTCATCAATGCAATGGCAACGCGCATCGGGACGAGTTCGGCAAGATCTTGCCGTGTGATGATCAGCATTTGCTTCCTCCCCGGTCGATTGATTCGCTCACATCCACGCTTGCTCGCGCTCCTCTGTGGTCGCAGTGTACCATGGTGTTCGGGCTGATAGGCCTTTTGCTCGTCTGGGCGTGTCACCAGTGCAATACCGTATCCGGTGATGTAGCCGGCCAGCGGCATGCCGTGCATGATGCAGTGCAAGGACATGGGACGCATGATACACGTGCTGCGACGTCTTGGGTTTCGCGCAGGAATGGCTGTCGGCGTTGGCTTGTGGCTGCTGATGCTCTTGCTCAACGCGATGGCAGTGGTGCATGCTGCCGATTTTGGGACCCCGATCCCTGGTCAGCATGTCTATGACCGCGCTGGTGTGCTTGATTCAGCAGCGGTGGCAGCCCTTGAAGCGCAGGCTCGGACAGTCGAACAAGCGGGCGTTCCCATCGTTGTCTACCTCCAGCGAAAGCACGCCACGTATGACGATACCGTCCGTGACGGTCGGGCACTCATGGACGCGTGGGATATCGAGTCGAAGCCGAATGCCCGCGATGGCATCGTTCTTTTCCTCAACCTTGAACCGAATGATCCGAAGCACGGGCAATTTGCAATCATCGCTGGAAAGACACTCGTTGATCGGCGAATGCTTTCGCAAAGCCGTCTCAATCGCATCGCTACCTCGATGCGCGGCACGTTGCAGTCTGGCGATCTCGCCAACGGGATCGCTGTTGGCTTGCAAGCGGTTGCGGCTGATCTCGCAGCTGGGCCAGAACCACCAGGTCGACTGGAACAATTCGCCTCTCGCTTTGCTGTTCCATTGAGTGTGCTGAGTTGTGCTACGAGTGCTGCTCTTGCGCTCTGGACCCTCCTCCATTCCCCGCGCCAGTCACGCTTGCCGACCCCAACGGTGCAACGTCCTGACAATTTGCCGCCTGCTCTTGCCGGTGCACTCGTGGCCGGGCGAATACACACACGGCAGCTGTTTGAAGCAACAATCCTCGATCTTGCGCGTCGCGGTGCACTGGCTGTTGAGCCAGTGGATGCTTCGCAGCCTTCGCACGGTGTGCAGATCCGTTTACGCAACAAGAGGAAGGTCTCCACGGCGCCATTTGAGCAAGAAGTCTGGAAGATGCTTGAGCGCGAAGCTAGCGATGGCGTTGTCACTCGTGATCGGATACGTCGGCTTCTTCTTAACATCGGCCAATTCCGTACACTTCTCCGCGATGAATTGTTATCGCGACGGTGGTTTGATCCGACAGCTTCCCGTCGACGTCATTGGTTGCTCGCGGGCGTCATGCTCGAAACGCTTCTCAGCGTTGTTGCATTGGTGTTCCTCTTTATCGGTCAGCCGTGGGGAATCTTTCTGAATCTCGCTGTTGCTCTCCTCATTGTCATTCCGAGTGTGGTCGCCTTTGTTCTTGCTGTAGCAATGCCAGAGATAAGCACGCTCGGCGAGGTAGCTGCCGTACCCTGGCGGGCCTACCGTATGGGCTTACTTCGCGCTTGGCGTCATCCAGAGATTGACATCGATCTTGATGAGGCTCTTCCCTATGCTGTTGCGCTTAATGCGACACACGGGTTGAATAAGCGCCTGCAGGAGGCGAGCAAGCACGGATATTCTCCCGCCTGGTTTTTGCGTCCAGCGCCAGGCGACGACGGCTTCTCCCCTGGCTTCTACCCGTACTGGGTCACCTGGCACTCGAGTTTCTCCCCAGCGGGAAGTAGCGGTGCCGGGGGTGGAGTCTCCGGCGGTGCTTCAGCTGGCAGCGGCTCAGCCGGCGGCAGCTTCTAGCAGCCTTGACGCCATGCGGCCCCTTCGCTATCGTTGGACTGATGACGGTGGCACCTGGGAGTGAGGAGGAATGCGCCAACACGTGTGCCGCTTCTCCCATGTGAGCCGGATGTGCAGTCCTGTTCCCCCATGCGCCTCAATGGTCGGGGTCTATTCCTTCTGGCCCCGAATTTGTGAGTGTACCCCTTCCTCCTAACTAGTGCCCGCGTCGCGCGGTGAATTTTCTCGGATCCTGCGCTAAACGCGCCATTGTCTGTGTCGAACGCCTGTAGTTGGTACGTGGCGTGTCTCTGCCATGTGCGGCACGTCGCACTGGCATAGGCGAAACGAGGAAGGGGTCAACACACCGATGGTTCCTGAAAGGAAGCTGACACGGCGAACGTTCCTGCACGCCGTTCTTGGCGTTGGTGCAACCGGCATCCTTGCCAGTTGTGGAGGGGCTGCCAACTCATCTCAGCTCACGCCGACGCCTCTCACCCGTGCGAGCACGCCGACGGTAGCCCAAACGGGCTCCCTGTCAACGCCAGCCGTCAAGACGTCGTCCAAGCTTGACGTCTTGCGCTTGGACTATGCCTACTATAACCCCGTTAGTCTTGTCTTGAAGCGCCAAGGCTGGGTTGAGCAGGAGTTCAGTCGCGATGGCACGCGTGTTGAGTGGGTCTTGAGCCTTGGAAGCAATAAAGCCAATGAATTTACGGCAAGCGGCACCGTACATTTTGGTTCGACCGGTGGGAGTGCGGCGCTGCTTGCGCGGGCAAACGGTGTTCCACTCAAAACCGTCTGGATTTATGCTCAGCCGGAATGGACAGCTCTGGTTGAGCGCCGTGATGGGGCGTTCAGTTCGCCAAGCGACCTCAAGGGCAAGAAAGTTGCAGCGACGCGCGGCACCGATCCGTGGTTCTTCCTCCTGCGCTCGCTCGATAGTGTCGGACTCTCATCGCAGGATCTCACGATTGTGCAACTCCAACATCCGGATGGTGAGCAAGCGCTCCTGCGCGGCGACGTTGATGCGTGGGCCGGCCTCGATCCGCATATGGCACATGCTGAACTGACGGCTGGCGCTCGCCTTTTCTTCCGCCATCGCGACTGGAATACCTATGGGACGCTCAATGTCTTGGAGTCGTTTCTCAACGCGCATCCTGACGTTGTTGAACGCGTGCTTGTCCTCTACGAGCGCGGTCGTCAATGGGCGCTCGCCCATCAAGAGGATCTTGCTCAGATCCTCGCTGATGAGGCAAAGCTAAATCTTGACATTGCCCGCAAAGTGCTCACGGAGCGAACGGCCTTCCCCGATCCCACTCCCGGTGATACCCAGCGCCAAGTGCTCGCGCAGATTTTGCCGCTTATCCGCAAGGAGAATCTTGTGCAGGCCGGAGCTGACCTTGACCGCGCACTCGCCACGCTCCTTGAGCCAAGCGTTGCGCAACGTGCGCTTGCTCAGGCGAAAGGAGGGCAATGATGGTCTCGGTACGAGCCGTGAGCCGTCAACAGCGGCTCACGGCCGCCTCTCGCACTCCTCGAGCACAGGTGAGATGGCAAAAGGTTGGACACTGGCTTTTGCCGTGGCTCATCCCGCTTGGTGGATTGGTCCTCTGGTGGGTTGCCGTTACGTCCGGCTGGATTCAGCCTTACCAATTGCCCTTACCAACGACGATTCTCCGGACGTTCATCGATCTCGTCATCCATGGCGAACTCGCTCGGCATATGCAGGCAACACTGCAACGACTGGCTGTCGGCTATATCCTCGGCGCTGTCTTCGGCGTTGCCCTCGGGATGCTTGCCGGCATGTCAAAAACGATTCGGCGAGCTGTTGATCCAACAATACAAGGCGTTCGAGCAGTACCGTCGCTGGCATGGGTACCGCTCTTTCTCCTCTGGTTTGGAATCGGCGAACGGGCGCGTGTCTTGCTCATCGCGCTTGGAGTCTTTTTACCAGTGTATTTCAACACATTGGCTGGTGTCGGCGGTGTCGATTGGCGTCTTGTTGAAGTGGGGTATGTATATCGGCTGGGGCGATGGAAGATTCTGCGAACGATTCTGCTGCCCGGGGCACTACCAGGGATTCTGACAGGCCTGCGTTCGGGGTTAAGCCTTGGCTGGATGTTTGTCGTTGCCGCGGAGTTGCTTGCTGCCAGCACGGGCCTTGGCTTTTTGCTCGTTGAGGGACAGTCAACAATGCGACCCGATCGGGTCATCGTTGCCCTCTTGCTCTTCGCCATCCTTGGACGGTTCAGCGACGCACTCCTTGGGGCGGTTGAGCACGCGCTTTTGCAATGGCGTGAGACGGTTGCGACTGCCGGACAGGAGGAAGGTTCCTAATGCCAGGAGCGGCCTTTACCGTAACACACGTCAGCGTAGCGTTTCAGGGCCAGCCCGTCCTTCAGGATGTCAGTCTTGAAGCAGCGCCGGGGGAGTTTCTGGCGGTTGTCGGGGCAAGCGGAATTGGTAAGACAACGCTGTTGCGATTGCTTGCCCAGATGGTGGCTCCTTCGGAAGGCTCTGTGCAGTTCTCACACGATGCAGCAGTTGGTGCTGTAGCACCACAAACCGCTATTGTCTTTCAAGAGCCGCGGCTATTGCCGTGGCTGCGGGTCTGGCAGAACGTTGCGCTTGTTGCTCCGGGGAAGACAGCTGACGAACGCCGTCGCCAGGCCGTGGCGGCGCTTGAGACGGTTGGTCTGCCACCAGAGTCGTTCTCGGCGTGGCCCCGGCAGCTTTCGGGCGGCATGGCACAACGGGTGGCGCTTGCTCGTGCGCTGGTGACTGCTCCGTCACTCCTGCTGCTCGATGAGCCCTTTAGTGCAGTTGATGCGCTAACACGCTTGCGTCTCCAAGATTACGTGCTTGACCTTTGGCAACGCTACGCCTTTACCGTCGTGCTCGTTACCCACGATGTTGATGAGGCAGTCTACCTTGCTGACCGTGTTGTCCTGTTGGCAGGCCGACCAGCTGGAGTCCATGCGGTCTTCCCGATTCCGCTGCCACGCCCGCGGAGCCGCAGCGATCCTGCGCTTGCGCTGCTTCGTGGCCAGGTGTTATCGGCA
This sequence comes from Thermorudis peleae, assembly GCF_000744775.1. NCBI lineage: Bacteria > Pseudomonadati > Thermomicrobiota > Thermomicrobia > Thermorudis > Thermorudis peleae. The sequence goes on from NZ_JQMP01000003.1 coordinate 1,378,636, forward strand.
CTGGATCAGTCGCTGGTGCAGCATGACGCTCTGGATCAGGCGTTGTCGTCTCGTGAAGAGAATGTTCCATCGGGGATCGGCAGTGCAGTGTCTTGACGCCGCAGGGGACAGTGTGGCATATTCTTATCCGCGACAATGCAAGAACGTTCCCCGATAGCTCAACGGTAGAGCAGGCGGCTGTTAACCGCAAGGTTGCAGGTTCGAATCCTGCTCGGGGAGCTTTTCTTTACCCCCTTTCACGTTCTCACGTGCGCTGCCTTGTCTGCCCGATGCTGTTTCCTCTTTACCCTTCGCATTTTCTCAGCTGCTTTCTTCAACCTGGTGCTGACGGCATGGGGGAACCTTCCGTGCTCGCTGATGAGTACTTAGGAGTAAGGCAGCGCGTCTCTGATCCACACTGCATCTCGCTCGGCTCTCGTGCTGTCACCAGTTGAATTGTCGCGCGAGTGCCTGTCCGTCAATCCGGAGGAGGATCGGCGAGCCATGCGGGCAGACGGCAGGCGTAGACGTCTCGCCAAGCGCCTGAACCAGAGCGCATAATCCCGGAAGGTCAAGCGGCTGACCGCGGCGTACTGCTGTTCGGCAGGCGAGACGGATGGAGAGCCGATCACGCCAGCTTTCGCTGTCCTCTGCTGCGACATCGTCAATGGCTTCGAGGAGCGCAGGGATCAGTGCGTCGCGCTGGCCGACCGCGGGGAACCCTCCAGCGTGCCGCGCTTCAGTGACAACGCCTGGCAAGTACGGCGTCGTTCGCAGCAGAAACGTGTGACGCCCAAACGTCTCACAGTGGAATCCGAGTGCTGCTAATGCGTCGAGCCAGTTGCTGAGTTTGGCGGCTTGGCTTGGCGTCAGTTCAAGAATCATCGGTTCGGCCAACTCGACAAGTGTGTCTGGGGCATCGTGCGTTGCTGCTTTGAGCCGCTCGTAGAGGACGCGCTCGTGAGCTCGGTGTTGGTCGATGAGGTAGAGCCCGTCAGGTCCCTCCGCCAGGATTAGCCGGTGCTGGACTTGCCCAAGAATGTGCAGCGGGGGAAGGTTCGGGGTAACGACGAGCCGGTTGTCGTATGAGGGCTGGTCCTCAGCAACCTGAGTGTGTGACACGAGTGGGTCAGTGACGGCCGCGGCAGCGAGCTGAAATGTTCGGGCCTTTCTCCCTAAGGTCGTGCGGATCACCTCAGCAGCAATTTTCGCGATTTGTGATTCGTGGTGGAGCCGCACCTCAAGCTTCGCCGGGTGGATGTTGACGTCAACCTGCTCAGGCGGAAGGGTAAGGGCGAGCGCGAGAATGGGATGACGGCCTCGCGGCAGTAACGGGCGGTAGGCAGCTTCGATCGTGTTCAACACTCCACGGGGCTGCGTCCAGCGCTCGTTGACGAGAATGTGAAGATGGCTCCGTCCTGGACGGGTGATGCTTGGATCCGCGATCACGCCGGTGATCTTCGCTTCGGCAAATTCCACCGTTTCAATGCTCTGTAATGATTCAGGCGGCAAACCGTAAACTTCACTCATGACCGTCACCAGATCGCCTGAGCCACTGGTCTGCAGCACGTGGCGTCCGTCGAGTAGTACCGTGAAGCGGATGTGCGGCGCAGCGATGGCCAGCCGGCGCACTGTCTGGACAATTTGTGCGGCTTCGACGTGCTTCTGTTTGGCAGCAGCGAGCCGAACCGGAACATTTGCAAAAAGATGTTTTACAATAACGGTCGTCCCCGGCGGATGAGCGACTGGTTCATCGCGTACGATCGTGCCATTGCGCAGCGTGAGGCGTCGTCCGATCCGGGACTCCGCTGTTGCGCTCAGAAGCGTCAACTCAGCAACTGCGGCAATGCTGGGCAATGCCTCACCGCGGAAGCCAAGGGTTTGAATGCAACGCAGGTCATCGTCAAGCAGTTTGCTCGTCGCATGCCGCTCACAGGCTAGTGGCAGTTCGTCAGGTGGAATGCCGATGCCATCATCGATCACCTGAATGCGTCCAAACCCAGCCTCTGTGATCTCAAGACGAATACTGCGAGCTGCAGCGTCGATTGCGTTTTCAATGAGCTCTTTGACAACAGACGCTGGGCGCTCGATCACTTCTCCAGCGGCAATACGGCTTGCCAGTGCTGGAGGCAGGACTCGGATCGGACGTCGGGCAACGCGCTGTGACTCGGACACTACTGGCCCACCTGATGAGTTGCATGACCGCGTAGCCTGGCTTGTTGCGCGAAGAGCCAGGTTAAGGCTTCGCGCGGCGTCATGCTTGAAAGATCGAGGGCGGCAAGCTCGTGTGCGACGGCCTGGCATGCTACAGGTGGAGGCGGAAACCCAGCAAGCGGCAGCTGGTACGGCCCCCGCAGATTGCCGGCTTCCCAGGGCGATGCCGGAATATGCTCTTCCTGGGGTGGTGCCGGCATTGCTACAGGCCGTGTATTGGTGAGTTCTGCAAGCACCGCTTCAGCGCGATCAGCGACCCAAGGCGGCAATCCAGCAAGCCGTGCGACATGAATTCCATAAGCACGATCCGCTGGACCGGGGCGAACGGTGTAGAAAAAGATCACGCGGCCATCGCGTTCAAGCACTTCAACATGGGCATTGGCGATACCAGGGAAGGTTTCGCTGAGTGCCGTGAGTTCGAGGTAGTGGGTCGCAAAAAGCGTGCGCGCGCCAATGCGATCGTGAAGGTCCTCCAGCACGGCCCGTGCAATAGCAAGACCATCGTAGGTGCTTGTGCCACGCCCAATTTCGTCGAGAATCACGAGGCTTTTTCGGGTTGCCTGGTGCAGGATAGTCGCGGTTTCCACCATCTCAACCATGAATGTGCTCTGCCCGCCTGCCAGGTCATCGTGCGCCCCGATACGGCTGAAAATCCGATCGACAAGACCGATGCGCGCTCGTTCTGCCGGGACGAACGAGCCGATCTGCGCTAACCAGACAATCAATGCGACTTGGCGAAGGTACGTGCTTTTGCCTCCCATATTCGGTCCTGTAACAAGCAAAATCCGCGGACCATCTCCGCCTATCATGCAGTCGTTCGGGATAAAGGGCTGATGGGTCATCGTCGCTTCGACGACAGGATGCCTTCCTTGGACAATTTCGATGCAGTCGCTTTCATCCAGTATCGGGGCGACCCAGTTGTAGCGCACTGCTGCTTCTGCCATTGCTATGAATGCGTCGAGTTCGGCAACCCGGCGCGCTGTTTGTAGCAGACGGTCAGCATGACTAGTGAGCGTGTGACAGAGGTCGGTCAATGCTGCGCGCTCGAGCGCCTCAATTTCTCCTTCCGCCGATAGGATGCGTGCTTCTGCTTCCTTTAGCGCTGCGGTGATGAAACGCTCGCCATTCGCCACCGTCTGTTTCCGAATGTAATCTGGCGGGACATTCGGCAGGTTCGGGCGTGTTACTTCGATGTAGTAGCCAAAGACTTTGTTATATCCGACCTTCAGGGAGCGAATGCCTGTCCGCTCACGCTCCTGTTGCTCGAGCGAAGCCAGCCATTGACGTGTTTCGCGAATAGCCTCCCGGGCCTGATCAAGGGCAGGGCTGAATCCCGGCCGGATCCGTACGCCCTCAGCGTCCTCGATGATTGCAGCTTCAATCATAACCGCGAGGTCAGCGCAGGACGGTATGTTCTCAGCGAACGAGCGCAGTGCTGGTGCCTGAGCGGCCTGGAGATGGCCGAGCAGTGCTTCAACACCCTCGAGCGCGCTTTTGAGCTGGAGAAGGTCACGAGCAGTCGCAAGACCCTGGGTCACCCGACTGATCAAGCGCTCGAGATCCCCAACTGACGCAAGGATATGCCCGAGGTGATGCCGCACCCGCGTTGCCGCAACCAACGCGGCGATGATCCCTTGCCGTCGCTGGAGTTCCGCAAGGTCGCGCAGCGGCTGGCTCACGATGCGCCGGAGTGTGCGTGCGCCCATCGCTGTCTTCGTGTGGTCAAGCACGCTCAGCAGGCTGCCGCGTGTCCCACCAGTGTGAAGGCTTCGTGTCAGTTCCAGGTTGCGGCGTGTTGCTGCATCAACCCATACCGTGCGACCGAGGGACTCAGTCCGCAGACTGGTGAGCATGGCCAGGAGGGCTGGATTGGTTTGTTGCAGATACACAAGAATAGCGCCCGCTGCGCCAATTGCCCCCGGTAATTCCGCACAGCCAAAGGGCGTGAGAGCCTGCGTGTGAAAATGCTCGCACAGTATTGCGGCAGCGCGCTTAGGAGCAAAGTGCCAGTGCGGTAAGCGTGTGATGTGGCCGATGATCCCGTCCATCGTCTCGGCAGTATCCGGAAGAAGGCATTCAGCTGGATTGAGGCGCGCGAGTTCGTCGCGGAGGAGGTCAGCTCGGCTCGGTCCGTTCAATTCAAGCGTGGTGAATTCGCCGGTGCTGACATCCACCCAGGCAAGGCCAATGCGGTCACCAAGTGGGGCAATGGCCGCAAGATAGCGATTTTCTGTTGAAGGGAGTAGGGCAGTCTCAGCGACCGTCCCGGGTGTCAAGACGCGTGTGACTGCTCGCTCAACAAGTCCTCGTCCGGGCTCACTCAACTGCTCGGCAATAGCAACGGTGTGCCCGGCTGCGAGGAGCCGTGAGAGGTAGTAATTCAAGGCATGGTGCGGGATTCCAGCCATTGGCACGCGGCCATTGCGGCCGAAGCTTCGTGACGTCAGCGTGATCCGCGCGTCACGAGCAACGATGTGCGCATCATCATCGAAGGCTTCATAGAAATCACCGAGGCGGTAGAGGAGGATCGCATGAGGGTATTGTTGCTTCAGTTCGAGATACTGCCTCCTCGACGGGACAAGCGCTGACGAATCCGCTGGCCGCTCGGACTGTGCCTGGTGGTCACGTTGCGTTCCGGTCTGCCGTGATCCTGCACGCGCCATGCCCGACTCTTCCCCTCACCTGCCACTCCCTGCTTCATCCAAGGATAGTGCATGATTCTGCCGTTGTCTGGTCGTTCCGTTGTCCGTGTGCCTGCCAGGCTCTAGAATCCATGCAGAGGAAAGGAGTGGCAATGCGCGTCGCAGTAACGCGAAGAATTCCCGAGGTTGGGATCCGTACGTTAATCGATGCTGGTGCCGACGTCTATATTTGGCCGGAGTCGTTTCCTCCAACGCGTGAGCAGCTCATCGCATTTGCCCAGGGTGTCGACGCGCTGTTAACGCTCCTCACTGAGCACATCGACGGGGCACTCTTAGATGCGCTTCCAACGGTACGCGTTATCAGCAACATGGCTGTCGGCTATGACAATATCGATGTTGCTGCCTGCACCGAGCGTGGTGTTGTTGTCTGTACCACCCCCGATGTCCTGACCGACACAACGGCTGATTTTGCCTTCGCGTTGATGCTGGCCGTTGCCCGGCAACTCAAGCCGGCTACCGAAGCAGTGTTGCGGGGAGAGTGGCGCACGTGGGAGCCACTTGGGTTCCTTGGTCACGATGTCTCCGGTGCCACGCTTGGAATCGTCGGCTTTGGCCGGATCGGGCAAGCGGTTGCCCGGCGGGCGCGCGGTTTCAACATGACGGTCCTCTATACCGACCGCGATCCGCAACCGGCAGCAGAGCATGAGACGGGCGCGCAATATGTTTCGCTTGACATACTGCTACAGCAGAGTGATTTTGTCAGTCTTCACGTGCCATTAACGCCGGAGACGCGCCATTTGATTAGCGCTCCCGAGCTAAGCATGATGAAGCCTACGGCAGTGTTGATCAATACTGCTCGTGGCCCCATCGTTGATACCAACGCGCTTGTCCGAGCACTGCAAGAACGTCAAATTTGGGGAGCTGCTCTCGACGTGACGGATCCCGAGCCACTGCCGCCGAACCATCCGCTGTTGCAGTGCCCGAACGTCCTCGTTACGCCGCACATTGCAAGTGCGAGCGAAGTGACACGGGCCCGTATGGCAGAACTCGCTGCGCAAAATATTCTCGCCGTGCTTCGTGGCGAGAAGCCGCCGCGCGCAGTGAACTGGGAGGACGTCCGTGGTCAGCTCCAACAGCACCACTAGCCCGGACTTTCGCGTTGTCATTACGGGAATCGGCGTCATCTCGCCAATTGGGCAGACGCTCGACGCTGTCTGGGATGCGCTCTGCACGGGACGAAGCGGCATCGGCCCGCTGACCCGTGTGCCAGCTGAGGGCTTGCCAAGTCAAATCGCTGGGGAAGTGCGGGATTTTGATCCTTTCTGTTGGCTTGAGCCGAAAGAGGCACGGCGGACCGATCGCTTCATTCAATTCGCCGTCGCTGCTGCGCGGCAAGCGCTTGAACAAGCCGGTCTTTCTCCCCTGCCTTCGTCAGTAGCCGAACAGACTGGCGTGATTCTTGGAAGCGCGCTTGGCGGCGTAGAGACGTTTGAGCGGGAAGTGGTGACGCTCATCGAGCGTGGTCCGCGCCGCGTTAGCCCGTTTTTGATTCCGATGTTCCTGCCTGATATGGCCGCTGGGTATGTCTCGATTGTAGCCGGAGCAACGGGCCTGAACTTTGCAACACTCTCTGCATGCGCGAGTGGGGCGCACGCTATTGGTGAGGCGGCCGAAGCGATTCGTCGTGGTGACGCTCTCGTGATGCTCGCCGGTGGAACTGAGGCACCATTGACCCGTTCTGTTATTGCTGGCTTTGCAGCGCTGCAGGCATTATCAACGCGAAATGATGAGCCGCAGACGGCAAGTCGGCCATTCGATGCAACACGCGATGGGTTTGTCATTGCCGAAGGCGCAGCAGTCTTCGTCTTGGAGCGACTCGATCATGCGCTTTCGCGCGGTGCACCGATCCTCGCGGAGGTCACAGGCTACGGAGCGACGGCAGATGCCTACCATATCGTCCAGCCATGTGCGGATGGTGCCGGGGCTGTGCGGGCAATGCAACGCGCTCTTGCCAGTGCCCGGCTTGCACCTTCTGATATTGACTATGTCAATGCCCACGGCACGAGTACACCGCTCAATGATGCCGCTGAGACCCTCGCAATTAAGCGGGTGTTTGGCGATCGCACGCCGCCGGTGAGCTCAACCAAGGCGTTGACTGGCCATCTTCTTGGCGCTGCTGGTGCGCTTGAAGCTGCGTTCTGCGTCCTCGCCTTACACCATCAAGTGATTCCACCGACCTGGCACTGGCGTGTCCCTGATCCGCAGTGTGATCTTGACTATGTGACCGAAGGCCCTCGGCCGGCGACCTTACGCCACGTGCTTAACAACGCCTTCGGCTTTGGGGGGCATAACGCTGCACTTGTGTTGAGCCGCTACGACGGCTGATGCGTTGTCGCATTTTGCTCCACTAACCTGGCGTAAACGCAGGAAAGGGTAAACAGCACGACGGCAGCCCAGGATTTCACGAGTGCTTGTCCTGGGCTGCCGTCGTGTAGCGTGTCTCTATTCGAGATAGCCGCGTAATGCCCGACTATAGCTCGGGTGCCGCAGCTTGCGAAGAGCCTTGGCCTCGATTTGCCGAATCCGCTCGCGCGTGATCCCAAATTCGCGGCCAACTTCCTCAAGAGTGCGAAATTGACCGTCCTCAAGACCAAAACGAAGGGCGATGATTCGGCGCTCTCGCTCTGAGAGGCGACTCAATGCCTCTTCGATTTGCCGGCGGAGTAACTGTTGGGACGCGAGTTCGAGTGGACTGGGCATGGACTCGTCTTCGATGAAGTCGCCAAGGAAGGCATCACCGTCTTGTCCGATCGGCGCTTCGAGCGAAATCGGCAGTCGGGCTGCTTCGAGAACTTGGCGAATCTTCTCTTCGGGCATATCGAGGGCGCGGGCCACTTCGAGTTGGGTTGGCTCGCGCTCGAGAATCTGTTGCAAGCGGTGCGACATCTTCTTGACGCGGTTCAGCGTTTCACCAACATGCACAGGAAGGCGGATTGTACGGCTCTGGTCGGCAATCGCGCGCGTAATCGCTTGCCGGATCCACCAGGTGGCGTATGTTGAGAACTTATAGCCGCGCTTATAGTCAAATTTGTCTGTTGCCTTCATCAAGCCGATGTTGCCTTCTTGAATCAGGTCGAGGAACGACAATCCACGGCCGACGTATTTCTTCGCCACACTCACCACAAGGCGCAGATTCGCTTGGATGAGGTGTGCGCGCGCTTGTTCACCGTCTTCCTTATCGGCGAGCAGGGCTTGGCGTTCCTCTTCGGTGGCATAGTCGCCGCGGGCGAGGCGTGCTTCAGCAACCTTGCCCCGCTCCATCCGCTTGGCAAGCCAAACCTCTTCCTCGGCGGTGAGGAGTGCGGTTTCGCCGATTTCTTGAAGGTAGAGGCGAACGGTATCGCTGACGCTGATTGCGTCATCCTGTTCGGTTCGCGTGCTGGAGATGCGCCGCCCAAGGAATGTGGGATGTCCCGTCGTTGTCGCCGGGGCTCGGTCAATGAAATCATCCTCGGCGACTTCGATTCCTTGTTCTTCAAGGGTGAGGTAGAACTCGTCAACAGCGGCAACATCGTCTTCAGCATGTGGGAAGACCGACAGAATTTCATCGGGGCTGATATAGCCGCGATCCTTACCGCGCCGGATCAGGCTGGACTCCGCTGAATCCATCGTTACTCCCCTTTTCCGCACACCCCTTGCCCAAACGCACGTTGCCTCGCCCATACAAATGCGCCCTGCGCAAGCGCGCAGGGCAGCATGTCATAGTATCATGGTAGAGTGTGTTGCCACATCATCATATTTCGTGCCAAGCCGCACCATACATCCATACGCTCGGAAGCTCTCCACTATTATGAAAGTATAACCCGAAGCTGCTACGCTTGCAAGTGGAAGGGTATGATCGGCCATGCTACGGTTGTGGCAGTACGGAAACGGCATTGTTTTGAAATGAACTCGACGCGTGTCGTGTTGCCGATCGTCATCGGGATTGACCCGGGAACAGCCCGCTTAGGGTATGGCATCATCCAGGATGGTGAACGCCTTGCGGCACTGGCCTATGGCGTGGTCGAGACAGCGCCACACCAGCCGATGGAACAACGACTGCTTACTCTCTATCAGGAACTTGACATGCTGTTCACGCAGTATCGACCTCAGGCCCTCGCACTCGAGCAGCTTTTCTTTGCCCGTAACGTCACGACGGCGCTCGCTGTTGGGCAAGCCCGTGGTATTGCCCTGTTAGTGAGTGCCCAACATCAGGTTCCGGTCTTCGAATACAAGCCAGCTGAAATCAAGCAAGCCATTGTCGGTTACGGTCGTGCTGAAAAGCGCCAGATGCAAGAAATGACGCGAATTCTCCTTGGCCTTCCTGATATCCCGCGCCCGGATGATGCGGCTGATGCCCTGGCTATCGCGTTATGCCACCTTCAGCATGCCCGCTTTACAGCGCGTGTACGGAACGATGTCTGAGCGACAGCGGTCACCACGTATTCGAGCCGATGAACTCCTCGTCCAGCGTGGATTAGCCGAGACGCGCAGTCAAGCCCGCAGCTTGATTCTCGCTGGCCGTGTGCGACTCGGCCAGGAGGTGATCGATAAGCCTGGGACGCTCTTACGACCCGAGGCCGAGTTGACTGTTCTCGAGCCGCCGCGGTTTGTTAGCCGTGGTGGTGAGAAGCTCGATTATGCCTTAACCGTCTTCCACATCGATGTTCGTGGCCTGGTCTGCGCTGATTTCGGGGCCTCGACTGGCGGTTTCACTGATGCCCTGTTACAGCGCGGTGCTGCCCGTGTGTACGCCCTCGACGTCGGCTACGGCCAGCTGCACTATCGGCTGCGTCACGATCCACGTGTAATTGTGATGGAGCGGACGAATGTCCGGTACCTGTCCTCTCTCCCTGAACCGATTGACCTCGTGACGATCGACGTGTCATTTATTTCGCTACGGCTGGTATTGCCTGCAGCTGGCCGCGTCTTGCGACCAGCCGGGCAGGTTGTCGCACTGGTGAAACCACAGTTTGAGGCCGGTCGAGGTAAAGTGGGGAAGGGTGGGATTGTTCGTGATCCGGCGGTACACCGCGAAGTACTCGAGCAAGTGCTGCATGCTGCTGCTGCACTTGGCTTTGCGCTTCAGGGGCTGACGCGCTCTCCGATTACTGGCGCAGATGGCAACGTCGAGTTTCTCGCCTGGTTCCGCTGGGAAGGTCAGCCCGTCGGTGCGCAACCAATCGAGCCACTGATTGCTGCTGTGCTGACTGCGTCTACGAACTCGTAGTGTCTGGTTCAGGCGCGTCTGCACCCTGGAGAAACGTCGCAGCGCGTTGCGTGAGGAATGCTGCGATCTCACGTGGGGAGCGCGCGAGGAACTCCGTTGGTAGCTCTGTGAGAGCGTGCTGCAACGCCTTGGCAAATGCCTCAGTTGCCCGGTACTGTGCTTCCGCGAGCAGACGCTGCTGGCGTCGTTGTTTCAGGTCGGTTGCGAGCAGCGCCTGTCGGTTGTCGAGCAGGAAGCGCCCAAGTTCTGCGATTCCCTCGCCGGTCGTTGCTGTTGTCAGAAAGACTGGTCGTTCCGGTGCATGGGGAGTGGCGAGTCGTTGTGCTGCGCGGAGTTCGCGGGCGAGCGCCGGTGCGCCGGGGGTGTCCGTCTTGTTAACGACATATCCCTGAGCGATCTCCAATACCCCTGCCTTCAGCAGTTGCACACTATCACCCAAGCCGGGAACAAGAACGAGTAGCGTGATATCAACCATTTCTGCGATCGCGCTGTCGTCCTGCCCGGCGCCAACCGTTTCAATGAAGATCACATCAAAGCCGAAAGCGTCGAGAAGAAGGGCCATACCCATTAAGGCCGGAGCAAGCCCTCGCGCGCGACCACGGCTTGCAACGCTTCGGATGAACAGACCTTCGTCAATACTCTGCTCAAGCATACGGATGCGATCGCCGAGGAGCGCACCGCCACTCCGTGGACTCGTCGGGTCAACGGCGAGCACGGCTACCGTTGCCCCCTGTGAGCGCAGAAATTCGGCCAAGGCAGCAATCAGTGTGCTTTTGCCAGCTCCGGGAGGGCCAGTAATACCGACGAGATAGGCATGTCCGCATGTATGCCACAGGGCAGCCTCAAGCGCTTCACCCTCAGCTGCCCGGTTTTCGACGAGCGTGAGGGCGCGCGCGAGTGCTCGGCGATCGCCCGCACGAAGCCGCGCAAGCAGATCGTCACTCATGCAGTCGCTCCTCGCGTGGCACGTGTTCCTCGATAAACCGGATAATTTCTGTCAGCGGAGTGCCTGGACCAAAAACTGCTGCAACGCCAAGCGACTGCAGGAAAGGAATATCCTCGCTCGGGATAATCCCACCCGCAATGACGAGCACATCAGTTGCACCGGCTTCGCGAAGCGCCCGCATGATTTCCGGGAAGATCTGATTGTGGGCGCCTGAGAGGATGCTCAGTCCAACGACGTCAACATCTTCATCAACCGCTGCGCGCGCAATCATCTCAGGGGTTTGGAAGAGGCCGGTATAAATGACTTCCATTCCTGCATCACGGAGCGCTCGCGCGAGCACTTTGGCGCCACGATCATGGCCATCCAACCCGGGTTTGGCGATCAGCACCCGAATCGGGCGGGTTGGTGAAGAGCGTGCGGCTGAAGACGAAGGCGTGCTCGTCATGGATTCTGCTCCCACACAACGGTGCAGCCAAGAAAGAACACTTAGTAATGGATACCGCGGCGGAGGACCCCTTCGCCTTCACGCGTTTTGATCGTCTGCATGACGGTGACAGTATCAGCTGCTTCTTCGAGCGCCGGCGTTGCCGCCCGGCCAGTCAGCACAATATCTGTCCATGGAGCAGCATGCCGAACGAGGTCGAGGATAGCTTCATCGCTTACCGCCCCCTCCGCGACAAGTGTCAGCAGGCCGTCAAGAATCAAGATGTTTGTAACTCGCTGCAGAACGTGCTGGCGCGCTTCGCGAAGTGCAAATTCGAGGCGTTCTGGCGAGATACCTGGCTTCGGCACGTCCTCAAGCCGGGTACCAACTCCAACCAGGCCGTATTGTGAGAGCGTGACACCGGTGAGGAAGGAGACGGCGGCAACTTCTCCGCGCTCCCGTCCAGTTTTTAGAAACTCGATGATATGGACGCGCAAGTTATGCCCGGCACCACGGAGGGCAATCCCAAGCGCTGCATCTGATGTCCGGCGCTCATCGCCGACAAGCAGGAGCAGATACCCACGCTCCTCAGCCTGCTGTCCATTCGCTTGTGCTTCGCTCATCTGCCTCGCTCCTCTACCCTCATACCAGCAACCGTATTCTATTGCAAGGACGAATTACGCTCAGTGACGTCCTTGGGTGGCAACAACCGCACGATTGAACCGGTTCATCGCTGCCGTCAGTCCTTCGCGCCGCCAGCATTGTGCTGCGGCGGCAGCTTGCTCGATGATACTGGGAAGTACTGCTCTCTCGTCAGCCGTAAAAGCCTCGAGCACATAGCGTGTCGCATCATGCCGCGGCGGACGACCGATCCCGATGCGCAAACGGTCGAATCCAGCGCCAACGGCTTGTATGATGGATTCGACACCATGATGACCACCACTTGAGCCATTATGCCGTAGACGGAGCGTGCCGAAAGGAAGATCGAGGTCATCATGGATGACGAGAAGCCGCTCAAGTGGCAGGCGGTACCAGCGAAGCAGTTGCTGAACTGCTCTTCCGCTTGCGTTCATGTACGTCAGCGGTTTCGCTAGTACGATGCGTCCACCGTCTTGGTCCGTCACCGACGTGATTGCTGCCTCGAATCGAATATCCCATAGCGGAGCCTGATAGAGCGTTGCCAGCGCGTCGACAACCTGAAAGCCGATGTTATGGCGCGTTGCTGCATATTCAGGGCCGGGATTTCCTAGGCCAACGATGGCCCACGTTGGCGTGTCTGGCATGCTCGAAGTACCTCCTTATACACCGCCACAGTTTGCTTTGCCGTCTCATCCCAGGAAAACTGTTGTGCACGTGCTTTCCCAAGAACACGAAGTCGATTTTGTACTGCCTCATTGTGCAACACGTCCCGCAACGCCTTGGCCCAGCTTGCGGGGTCGTCTGCCGGTATGAGGATGCCAGCATTGTCAAGGATTTCTGGCAACGCCCCGCGGGCAGCTGCAACGACTGGAAGGCCAGCCGCCATCGCTTCGAGCGCTGGCAACGAGAATCCCTCATCGAGTGACGGGATAGCCAACACCGTTGCTAACGTAAAGCATGCGTCGCGCAGTCGATCATCAGCGTCGGTGATCCAGTAGAGCCACCCTTGCCGCATACCTTCATGGATGGCAGCAAGTTCCTTATCGGCCTGCCATCCCAATTGGCCGATGATCACCAGGTAGGGCGCAGCAGCTGGGTCTTCTTGCCAAAGCTGGGCAACAGCGTGACAGAGGAGCTGATACCGCTTGCGCGGTTCGATTGTGCCTACGGCGAGGACCCACTGCCGCTCCCGAAGGCGCTGGACAGTCATGCGCCCAAGCTGTTCGGCAAGGTACTCCCAGGCACGCGCTGGCGAAAGGGGTTGAACTGGCGAAACACCGAGATAGGTTACGGCGATGCGAGCGCGTAAGGTCGGAAAGAGCTGGCGGAGTCGCTCGGCCGTTGTCTGCGAGACGGCAATGATGGCATCGGCGCGGGGCAGTGCAGCCAAAAACTGCCCATAGTAACGTCGGGCATTTGCATCAAGCAGCGACGGGTGGTCAAGAAAAGCGAGATCGTGCACGGTGACAACGCTGCTGATGCATGAGGGAAGTGCGGGCGGAATAAAGTCGACGCTATGGACGAGCGCAGGACGCCGCAGTGATAACTCAAGCGCAAGGGTCCGTCGTTCAAAGCGGTGGTGCGGCGGCGTCAGTACGCGAACCGTTGGCCACGGAAGATTTGCCACCGGCCGATTTTGGATGAGGCGCAGTGGCAACGATGGGGCAACCCGCGCGAGCGCAGCAGCTAATTGCTCGACATAACGTTGAATACCGCCAGGACGGTACGCGAGCAGTCGGGCGTCAAGGAAAATGGGGCGGTTCGTGTCGTGACGAAGCCAGTGCATCATCGTCCTACGCTCACCGCGGAGGGTAGGCTATACTAGCAAGGCGAAACGCTGTGCGTCCGGTATGGAGTTTGGCGATGAATATTTTTGGGATAGGAATTCCAGAACTGGTCCTCATTCTCATCGTTGCACTCATCCTCTTTGGCCCAGAAAAAATGCCAGAAATTGCCGCGGCAATCGGCCGGGCTGTTCGCGACTTCCGCGCTGCCACCCAGGAGCTAACGGCTGACTTTCAGTCAAGCCTGCAAGAACTTCAGGCCAGCGCGGCCGAAGTGAAGGATACGGTATTGGATGTCGGGCAGTCAGCGCGCGCAGTCTTAACTGAACCGGTGACTGCAGTGACCAGTACTGTGACTGGCTTCTCACCAGCACACACCGCAACGGACGGCACAGTAACCACAACTGCTCCGGAGAGTGGTATTGCGGCGCTACCTGCTGCGCCTGCAGAACTGCCGCCTGAGCCGACGAAGCAGGATCCCCTCGCTGATCTTGCCGTTCTCGACCGCTTAGTCGCCCCGCGCGATCACGAAGGGTAATGGCATATTTAGCCGAGAACATGATCGGGAATGCGTGTGCCAATCCACACGTACACGATCCCTGTTGGTGTCGTGCGGTGCTGCCATGCTCCCTGGAGCATGGGATGATTGAGAAGCGCTGGCATGTGAAGGAGCGTCGCTGGCGAAGCCTGAAGCACGCGCTGCAGGAGTCGTATTGGCCAGTATCGAGGGTGCCAGCTCGTAAGCTTTGCGGCGACAACGACAACGATGTTGCCTCCTGGGGATAAGACACGGGCAATCTCGTTCGCAGTTTCGGGGTCAAGGATATATCCCGAAGGGAAGGTACAGAAGATTGCACTGCATGTTCCACTGCGGAGGGGAAGCGCACGCGCGTCTGCACAGAGATAAACGACCATCGTATGCTTCTTTTTAGCTTGACGGAGCATTGCCCGCGAGCGATCAATGCCGATAACCAGGCGTGCTCGCGGCTGCAGGAGCGCGGAGAGGGCTCCTGTTCCACAACCAAGCTCAAGGACACACTCGCCAGCAATGTCGTCAAGGGCACACGTCTGCCATTCACGCCAGGCTGAACCGAAGAGCAGCCAGACCAGCGGATCGTACAACCGTGCGCCGCGCGAGTAGAGCCATTCAAGACCGCGATAGAGCCATTGATATGCCATGATTGCCACAGTGAGTGTATCGTGCTGCCGTTCCAGTACGCGGCCAATCTGGGAGAGCACTGTGGAGGATTGTGGAGCCGTGCATTTTCTCGTGACGAGTGTCGATCCACAAAGCTATGCGCGGACGGGTCAGCTGCTGACCCGTCGTGGCGCTGTGCAAACACCCACGTTCATGCCAGTTGGCACCCAGGCAACGGTCAAATCGCTGACTCCTGATGAAGTGCGACAAACAGGGGCCGAGATTGTTTTGGCCAACACCTATCATCTCATGCTCCGTCCGGGCGTCGAGGTGATCGAAGCAGCTGGTGGGCTCCACCGTTTCACTGGCTGGCAGGGCGTTTTCCTCACCGATTCAGGTGGCTTTCAAGTCTACAGCCTCGCTCCGCTGCGGCGCATTACCGAAGCAGGCGTCACATTTCGCTCTCATATCGATGGCAGTATGCACGAATTAACGCCTGAATTCGCTGTTGAGCTTCAACTGCGCTTTGGGAGTGACATCCTGATGCCGCTCGACGACGTTGTCGGTTACACCGAAAGCCAACGGCAACGTGAGGCCATGGAACGCACACACCGCTGGTTGCAACGCGCAGTGCATTACTTCCACGAACGGACGTGTGAGCAGGCTGTGCTCCAGCGTCCTTTGCTTTTCGGCATTGCCCAAGGTGGCTTCGACATCCAACTACGTCACGAAAGCCTCGCATTTGTCGCAAGCCTACCAGTTGATGGGATCGCCGTTGGCGGGCTGAGTGTTGGCGAGCCGAAACCACTCATGTTCGAACTCCTCGAAGCGTTAGCACCGTCGCTGCCGCACGATCGACCACGATACCTGATGGGAGTTGGTGATCCGGAAGATCTTTGGAATGCTGTCGCGCTCGGTATTGACCTCTTCGATTGCGTTCACCCAACGCGCCTTGCTCGTCATGGCTCGCTGTTTACGCGTCAGGGCCGCATTGATATCACCAGCGCGCGCTTCCGTTTCCAGTTTGACCCCGTCGATCCCACCTGTGACTGCGTCACCTGTCAGCACTTCAGCGCGGCATACCTCCATCATCTCTTTCGTGCTCGGGAGTTGCTTGGTCTCCGGCTGGCGTCAATCCATAACTTGCGCTTCATGCAACGCATCATGCAGGAAATTCGGACATCGATCCAGCGAGGCTGTTTTCAGACGGCAAGACGAGCATTCCTCGACGCGTATCGAGATGGAGCTGGGAGGGAGGAGCGCCATGGCTGAGCACGAGCAGGCTTCTTTACACTGTCTCGTCTTCGGCCGTGTGCAGGGGGTTGGCTTCCGCTTCTTCGTCCAGGACCGTGCGCGAGAGCTTGGGCTCGTAGGGTGGGTACGGAATCGGCCAGACGGCCGCTCGGTTGAAGTCTATGCTGAAGGACCACGCAGCGCACTTGAGCAACTCCGTCATGCCCTGCACAGTGGGCCTCCGGGCGCATGGGTTGAGCGCGTTGAATGCACCTGGGGCGAGGCGACAGGCGCCCAGCGAGCATTTGAAATCCGGCGAACCTAGGCTGTGGCGTGTAGGATAGGCAGCGGTATGGTGCTGCCACCTGCCGCGGCATGGGCTGGGAGATGGGGGACAATGGCATCAATCGCGATTATTGGTCTTGGCTATGTTGGCCTGGTCTACGGAGCAGCCTTCGCAGATCTTGGCAATCAGGTCGTCGGTGTTGATATCGATGCGGATAAAGTCGCTCGGTTGCAACGTGGCGGTATCCCAATCTACGAGCCCGGCCTCGATGAACTGATTCGACGGAATCGCGAGACCGGCCGCTTGCGCTTTACCACGCGCTATGAGGAGGCCGTGCCAGAAGCCGAGTTCGTCTTCATCTGCGTCGGCACACCGTCAACGCTTGATGGCGATGCCGATATGCGGGCTGTTCGTGCTGCTGCGCTGTCAATTGGCCAAAACCTGCGAGGCCACACGATTGTCGTCAACAAAAGCACAATGCCAATTGGATCTGGCGATCTCGTGACTGCGCTGATTGAGCAAGTCAAGCCCGCCGATGCTACCTTCGCTGTAGTGAGCAACCCGGAGTTCCTACGCGAAGGCTCAGCGGTCTACGACGTGTTTCACCCGAGCCGCATTGTGCTTGGTGCAGAGGATCGCCAGGCAGCGGAACGTGTTGCTGACTTGTACCGTGTCCTTCAGGCTCCGATCCTCATCACTGATCGGCGCAGTGCAGAGATGATCAAATATGCTTCGAATGCGATTCTGGCTACCCGAATTAGCTTCATTAATGAGATCGCGCAGATCTGTGAGCAACTTGGCGCTGACGTGACGGTTGTTGCAAAGGGAATGGGTTACGACCCCCGGATCGGCCCACTCTTCCTCGAAGCGGGCATCGGATTTGGCGGTAGCTGCTTCCCAAAGGATGTGCGTGCACTCATGTCCATGGCTGAACAAGCTGGCTGTCATCCGCAGTTGTTGCACGCTGTGCTCGAAATTAACCAGGACCAGCGCCGCCGCTTTGTTCGCAAGCTACAAGAGTTACTCGGCGACTTGCACGGCAAACGAATTGCGCTTTGGGGGCTTGCCTTCAAACAAGATACCGACGATATCCGGGAATCGCCGGCCATTGATATCTTGCGCATGCTACTCCAGCGCGGAGCAGAAGTGCGTGCGTATGACCCGGCAGCGATGCCCCATGCTGCGGCGGTCGTTCCTGAGGCATCATACGTCTCAGACGCGTATGAGGCGGTCATCGATGCCGACGCACTGCTCATTGCCACACCATGGAACGAGTTTAAGCAAGCCGATCTTGCGCGTGTTCGAACACTAATGCGCCAGCCGGTGTTGTTGGATGGCCGCAATATTTATGATCCGGCTGAAGCACGGCGCCTTGGCTTTACCTATGTGGGGGTGGGGCGTGGAGTATGAGCCAATTTGGGACCCTGATGCCACCGGCCCAGTTGAGGTTGGCGTTGATGCCATTGAGATTGAGCGGATCCACCGTGCCATAACGCGGTTTGGCGACCGTTTTCTCAATCGGATTTACACCCCCCAGGAACGTGAACGCTATCGGGGGCGCATTGCCGAGCTTGCCGCGCGGTTCGCAGCCAAAGAAGCCGTGATGAAGGCACTGGGTACGGGCGTTCGCGGGGTGCGCTGGCGCGATATTGAGATTCTCAGTAACCGCCGGGGAAAGCCCATCGTCGTTCTCCACGGCACAGCCCGCGCGCGAGCGGCGCAGCTTGGTCTCCGGCATGTTGCGATCTCGCTGACGCATGCACGTGCTTTCGCCATTGCGGTTGTTGCTGTAACTCGGCAGGCAGCGCTGAGTGAAGGGGAGCAGAACAATGCGTAAGCTCTGCACTGTTGCAGAGATACGTGAAGCTGAAGCTGCGGCTGTTCGTGCCGGTGTGAGTCTGGCTACGTTGATGCGTCGCGCCGGTGAGGCGGTGGCCTCCGTTGTCCTCGCTCGATGGAAGCGTGCGACGCCGGGAACTGTCCTCGTTCTAGCAGGACCCGGGAACAATGGCGGCGATGGGCTCGTGGCAGCTGCAACCCTCGTCAAACATGGCTGGCATGCGCTGGTTTGGGGATGGCGTCGCACTGAGCCTGGCGATATTCCTGCCGAACCCGAGCAAACGCGACAGTTTCACTGGGTTGCTGACGACCAACTTGATGCTGCGATCGCGACGGCTGATGTCATCCTTGATGCCGTATTCGGCATCGGTGGAAAGCCGGATCTGCCAGAGCCAGTTGCCGCCGCATTTTCGTCGGCTTACCGTGCACGCCAGGCACGCGGTGTGCCACTTGTCGCTGTTGACGTGCCCTCTGGCGTTGATGCAGAGAGCGGGGCGGCCAGCGAACACGCCTTCCGTGCCGACGTTACGGTTATGCTTGGTTTGCCCAAAATTGGCTTGTACCGTGCACCAGCGCTGCGCTACGCCGGGGAGCTTGTCTTGGAGGAGATCGGACTGCCCGAACCGCCAGCGGACGGTGCCGGGCCGTGGCTCGTTACTGAGGAGGATGTCCGCGCCTGGCTTCCACGCCGCGAGGCTGATACCCATAAATGGCGCGTTGGTTCGGTTTTAGTTGTCAGTGGTGCCCCGACATTTTACGGTGCGCCGCGCTTGGCAGCGAGTGCAGCCGCGCGGGCTGGCGCGGGTGTTGTAACGTTAGCTGTGCTGCGTTCACTGATTCCGGCGATCGCACCAGCATTGCCTGAAGTGACCTATATTCCCTTGCCAGAAGGCGAAGTTGGGGCAGGGGCGCGAATGGCTGACCTCGTGCGCCAGGATTTGTCAAAGTATCGTGTCCTGCTTGTTGGCCCAGGGTTGGGACAGGAGCCACCGGTCGGCGAGTTTCTAGCCCATCTCTTCGGACTTCGCGGCGCTACTCGACCCATCGGCTTTGGCGTTTCAGCCTCGACGACTCGCTCCTCCATCGAACCGTTTACTGGACAGACCGTCATCGATGCAGACGGCCTAAACTGGCTTTCGACACAACCGCAGTGGTGGGAATCGCTTCGACAGGCACAGTTGATCTTGACGCCACATCCTGGGGAATTAGCCCGGCTTCTTCAGACCGACACTGCCACGCTGCTCGGCGATCCCTGGCAGCACGCGCGCGAGGCCGCACAGCGCTTTGGGCAGCATGTGCTCTTCAAGTATGGCCATGCGACCGTTGCCTGCCCTGATGGTCGGCTGCTCCTTGCGCCACAGGTCTTGCCAGCGCTTGCCACGGCAGGAACGGGCGATGTCTTAGCGGGGATTACCGCAGGACTCTATTGCCAAGGACTCGAACCAGACAAAGCAGCAGCGGCAGCGGTGTGGGTGGGCAACGCTGCCGCACAGCGAGCGATTAGCCGGCATGGAACACTCAGCCTCGTTGCCAGCGACCTCGTCGCTGAACTATCGGGGACGCTTGCCGACCTGTATGAACCGTCCTGGTGATCAGTACCCGATGAGAAGCGTTGATCGGGCCTAGGCAACACCTTCCTGCTGTTCTTGCTGCCGACGCAGTTGCTCGACGTCTTCGCGAACAACGAACGTCCGGCCCGACATCTCATCGCGGACATACTTGAGCTTGCGCTCGTCCATCCAGCGGTAAATGGTCGGGCGCGTAACGCCGAGTTCTTGCGCAGCACGGCCAATGCTGAGCAGTTCGGCCGGCTCGTACGCTCGAAACTTTGCTTGTGAAAGCAAACGGCCGAGGTTTGTTTCCCAGAAACTGCGTGGGACAGTGTAATCCTGTGCTCCTGGAGCCCAGAAAAGCACTTGGAGTACCAGCTCGATATTGTCGAGAATGCGTTCCCGTGAATCCTGTGCCCGCCCTTGGGCCACGAGAGCCAGGCGCTGCAGAATTTGCCCCAGCGGCCCATCGCGGAGTTGTTCGAGCGTCAGATGCTGTGCAGCCGCCGGATACAATCGTGACATCAGGCGGTAGTACTGCGAGTAAAGTAATTGGAGGGCCTCGTCAATAACGCGCTGGTAGTCCAGTCCCTCGTTTTCCACTTGACCCCCTCTGCGGTATCCCGCACGGTTATTGTACGTACTCATTTTACGAACAGATGGGAGAGTCGTCAATCTCTTGATTTCGTTCGCGCCTGTTCTCTTTCCGTGTCACCCGTGTCATACTGTGAGCAGGAAGGGGGCCAGCTTCGGGGTTCAATGGCTGTCCTGTTCCGTCTGCTGGGGTATCTGAAGCCATATTGGAAGACGCTTTGTACTGGGTATCTCTTCCTCCTCGCTGCAATTGCCGCCCAACTCACTGCGCCGCAACTGACCGCCTGGGCGATTGATACGGGCATTGCCAAACATCAGCCAGCGATTCTGGCAATTGCGACTGTGGCAATTTTGCTCGCCGGTCTGGCGCAAGGGGCACTCACGTATTCGCGCAGTTACGCGTTTCAAGCACTCGCTGAGCGGATCGCAGCAAGGCTGCGGGAAGAGCTGTATGCTCACTTGCTCTACCTCTCTCCCAGCTTTTTCGATGTGACATACACCGGCCAGCTCATGGCACGACTGACGGAAGATATCAGTGCGATTCGCCGCTTCTTCTGGTTCAGTCCCCGGGTCATTCTGCAAAGTGGTGCAACACTGACGGCGATTGCCATCGTGCTCTTTTCGATGGATGCGCGACTCGCTGCGTTAACCCTCGGGTTCGTTCCGTTCCTTGCACTTGCGACCGGCGTGTTTAGCGCTACAATGCGGCATTTGTATCTCGCAGTGCAGCAACAGTTTGGCGTTGTCACAACGAAGTTGCAGGAAAACCTGGCGGGCGTTCGTGTTGTCCGTGCTTTTGCTCGCGAAAACTGGGAGATTGATCGTTTTGCCCACGAGCTCGATAGCTTGCAACGCCTGTCGCTTCGGGTTGCCTGGTGGTCGGCTGGCTACACTGCCCTCGCTGCACTGCTTGGCAGTAGTGGCACAGCCTTGCTGCTCTGGTACGGCGGCCATGAGGTCTTAGCTGGGCGCTTAACTGTTGGCAAACTCACGGCTTTCTATTTCTTTGCACTCTTAACCGTGCAACCAGTACGACTGCTCGGCTCGATTGTCAGTAACGTCGCACGGGCGATTGCCGCAGGACGACGGATTTTCGAAGTCCTCGATACTGCACCAACGATTCAAAGCCCGGCCAATGGCAAAGATGCGAGCCACATTCGTGGGGCAGTTGAGTTCCGCCATGTCGTGTTCCACTATGATCAGCAAGGGCCGCCAAGCTTGCTCGATGTCGACTTTGCGGTGCCCCCTGGCGCTCATGTCGCCCTTGTTGGTCCAACTGGCTCTGGGAAGACGACGGTCACCGCCCTCATCCCTCGCCTGTACGATCCCTCTGAGGGTGCTGTCTTGATCGACGGCGTCGACGTGCGCGAGTATGACCTCGCTTCGCTTCGACGCGCGATCGCAGTTGTGCAGCAAGAGCCGTTGCTCTTTGCCATGAGCATTCGTGAGAACATTGCCTTTGGCCGCCCTGATGCGACTGAGGAAGAAATCATTGAGGCAGCACGGCTTGCCCAGGCGCATGATTTCATCATGGCCCTGCCGGACGGCTATGACTCGCTGGTTGGTGAACGCGGGGTATCGCTCTCGGGTGGACAAAAGCAGCGCATTGCCTTAGCCCGCGCCATTTTGATGAATCCGCGCATTCTGATTCTCGATGAGGCAACGTCGAGCGTTGACGCGGAAACCGACAGTGCGATCCAGGCGGCGATTGCTACTGTCCTGCAAGGCAGAACGGCGTTCATTATCGCCCACCGACTTTCAACGCTCGAGCATGCTGACATCATTTTTGTCATGGATCACGGGCGGATTGTTGAACGTGGCACACATGCTGAGCTCTTAGCACGTGGCGGTCTCTATGCGCGTCTGTACTTCACGCAGCAGGCAGAGCAGGACGTGATTGGCGAGGGTGTTGATTGGGCGGGAGAGGCACTCCAGTGGCAGCAGACACAGCCGCGTCGCGGATAACGCCAACGAACCGGCAAGCGATTCTTCAGCTCACTGCCCGACTGTTTCGCTACCGGCACATGGTGCTCCTCGCCGCATGCCTCATGCTCCTCAGCGCGCTTGCTGATCTCCTCGTCCCGTATCTGTTTGGACTCGGTATTGATATTGTTCGTGCTCAGCGGAGTTTCTTTGGCCTGGGCGGGAGCCGTGGGCTCAATGCCGCAGCACTCTTGCTGGTTGGCGTGCTCGCTGGCCGTTTCGTAGCCAATATCGGGCAACTGTATTTCACGCAAGCGGTTGGCCAGCAACTGGTGTATGACCTGCGACTCGAGTTATTTGCTCACCTGCAACGCATCAGCCTCCGCTTTCTTGATCAGCGGGGTATCGGCGCTGTCATGTCACGGCTCCAGAACGATGTGAGTGTGATCAACGATCTCTTCAGCGATGGCTTGATTGGCGTGATCAGTGATCTCCTCACGCTTGTTGGCATCATTGTGGTCATGACTGTGACGAATTGGCGTCTCGCGCTGGTAGCCTTCGCCACACTGCCAGTCCTCGCCATTGGCACCGTCCTCTGGCAGCGTCGCGCCGTCGTGGCCTATCGGGCAGTGCGACTCGTTGTGGCCCGATTCAATGCGCACATCGCCGAGACAATTAACGGCATTCGGGTGATCCAGGCGTTTGTGCAAGAGCCACGCCAGCTTGCGAAACTCCGAGCGATCAACGCGGACTATCTTGAGGAGAGCCTGCGTGCTGCTCGTCTCTCCTCGATGCTCTTTCCAGCGGTGCAGGCAATGCAAGGCGTGGCAACCGCCTTGATCGTCGGCGTTGGTGGCTGGCTCGTCCTCGGCGGCCAGGCATTTACCATTGGCGAGCTCGTGACCTTCGCCGCGTATGTCTCGCGCCTGTATGACCCGATTCAGACGCTCGGCATGCGCTTTGATACCTTGCAATCAGCTTCGACAGGCGCAGAGCGCATCTTTGAGCTTCTCCGGGTCGGTCCGGATGTTGAAGAGCGCCCAGACGCAAAAGAGCTGCCGCCGATTCGTGGTGAAGTGAGCTACGATCATGTCTCCTTCGGGTATGGGCGGCAAGAAGTCCTGCACGACATTACCTTTGCCATTGCACCTGGCGAAACGGTGGCGTTAGTGGGAGAGACTGGCGCTGGCAAAACGACGATCGCGGCGTTGTTACCTCGCTTCTATGACGTGTGGAGTGGGGCTATCTGCATTGACGGGTACGATGTCCGCGATGTGACGCTGGCATCGCTGCGTCGCCAGATCGGCCTCGTGTTACAAGATACGTTTCTCTTCGCTGGCACTGTACTCGAGAACTTGACCTACGGTAATCCCAATGTTCCGTTTGACCGTGTCGTCGCCGTCTGTAAGGCAATTGGCCTCGATGCCATGATCGCTCGCCTCCCCCAAGGGTACGACACAGTGCTCTACGAACATGGTGGAGGGCTCTCAGTTGGACAGCGCCAGCTGATCACGATTGCACGCGTGCTGCTCGCTGACCCGCGCATCGTCATTCTTGATGAGGCGACTGCGCACGTTGATACGGAAACCGAATTGCTTGTCCAACGAGCGCTTCGTCTCCTGCTGGCTGGTCGCACAGCGTTGATCATTGCCCATCGTCTCTCGACAGTCCGGCATGCTTCACGGATTATCGTCTTGCATGAAGGCCGGATCGTGGAGAGTGGCCGCCACGAAGAATTACTCGCCCAGAATGGCTACTACGCGCGGTTGTACCGGCTGCAGCAACGACAGGCGAATGGCGTGTCAGCTGAAGCGGAGTGAGAGCTGAACTGGCTGCGTACTTGAATCCCAGACTACTGGTTGACCGCGACGCGGGAGTGCCCGAATGGGATTCGGTATTGCGCCAAGCGCAGTGCGGACGCACCGTTCAGCAATCTCCGGCGCGTTGTTCTGCTCTGAGAGATGCGCCAACCAGATCTCTTGGTGTGGGGCATGGACTGCGCGGCGGAGGGCCTGAGCACAGCTCTCGTTGCTGAGATGACCTAGCGGACTACTGATACGCGCTTTGAGCCAGGGCGGGTAGGGGCCGCGGCGGAGTAGTTCCGTATCGTAGTTGGCTTCGAGCACGAGGAGGTGAGCAGAGCGCAATGCCGTAACAACTTCTGTGGTCACGTTACCGAGGTCAGTGAAGAGTGCAATGCGTGTGGTCGCATCTTCAATGAGAAATCCCACCGGTTCTGCTGCATCGTGTGTAACGGGAATGGGATGAAGGACAATGTCCCCAAGGGTTAGAGGGACGCCGGGCTGAAGTAGCACCCAGTGCAAGCCGGTTCCCGGGTTCAGGGCCTGCCATGTCCCACGCGTGGCGATGATTGGGCGGGGATCGTCCTCAAGCAGTCCAGCTAAGCCGCGAACATGATCATGGTGCTCATGTGAGAGTACGATCGCCTGAACTGCCTGCATGCTTATACCACAGGCACGAAGGTGCCGCCGCACCGTTGTGCTCGGGAGCCCCGCGTCAAGCAAAATCGCTGTCGTCCCTTGGCGAATGAAAAACGCGTTGCCGCTGCTGCCACTGCCGAGGCAAATAATCTGCATCTACCTAACCCCTTGTCTCTCATTCGGTCATGGTTGGGATCATGATCACCGCAGCAAAACGCCCCTCGTGTCCGACTGGCCGGCGATGGGAAAACCAGAGGTCCGGGTGGCACGCGGTGCAACCACCAACACACTCAATCTGCTCGGCAGGGACGCCATACGCTTGAAGAACCAGTTGCGCTGCCTGTCTGAGATCAAAACGCCAGTGGCCATCTTGCCACTCCACAGCTGCTTCCCAGTTGGCTAATCCGAGGGCACGCCAAGCCGTGATGACCTCTTCGCCGACCGCGTAGCAGCATGAGCCAATCGCGGGGCCCAGGACAGCCACAAGGTCACGTGGCTGCACAGTATACCGTGTCATCAGCATCTCAAGCGCACGTACAACCACGCCCTGCGTTGTCCCGCGCCATCCAGCATGGATTGCCGCGGCAATGGGCCGTTGCGGAGCATAGAGCAAGATCGGAAGGCAGTCAGCACAGAACACGGCGACAGGAATTCCAGGTGCTGTAACAATCAGCCCGTCGACGCCAGAAATTGCCTCCTCATAGCACCATGCTCCGCGGCCAGCATCCCGTTCATCGACACAGGCAATTGCATTGCCATGGACTTGCTGTGCGCAAACTGTTCGCTCAAGCGGGAGTCCCAGCGCACGCCACCACGCTTGACGATTTGCCCGTGCTGATGCTGGCGCCGTAACAAAACTCACGTCGCCATCGTCGGGCAGGACCGTAGTCCGCGTCGTTATGCCATGTGGTACTCCAAGGTCGCTGAGTAGCCGAGAGCGTTGTGGATGCACCATTCCGTGCATGGTCATGCATACCGCTCGAGTGCAATTGGGACATCAATGACCATCGGCTCGTTAGCCTCCACGGCGTGTCGCAGCGTGACTTCAAGCTCGCTCGGAGACGCGACGCGGACAGCGGTCAGTCCATATGCCGCTGCAAGCTTGACATAATCTGGGTTGACTAAATCGACATCACGATAATGCCCAGGATAAGCCCGGTGCATCGCGACTTTCACAGCTGTATGCGTGCTGTCATTGAAAATCACCACGATGACCGGGAAACGATAATGCGCTAAGACACCGAGCTCTTCGAGTGTGAACTGAAAACCGCCGTCTCCGTTCAGCGAAACGACCGGTACATCAGGACGCGCAAGCTTGGCGCCGATTGCAGTGGGCAGCGAAGAGCCGAGGGTACCGAAACCGCGTGGGAAGAGATAGCTGCGAGGTTCATAGACAGGAAGGAACCGTACGCCTTCATAGCAAAGCATGGTCATATCGTTGACGATAATCGCCTCACGCGGGAGGGCTGCACGGACTGCTTCAAGGTACGGCACATACCGTGCTGTACGCTCATCTGGGGGAGTTCGCAGAGCGTGCTTGACAGGCGCAATCTCTTCAGGTGTCCACCCCTCACGTGGACGAGCTCCCGCGTGGACTGCAGCGAGCAGTGCGCTGAGCGTAACGGCAGCATCAGCTGCCAGCGCGACATCCGGTTGGTAGCGCTTGCCGAATTCGTGCTCATCGATGTCAATGTGAATGAGCGGTGTTGGGAGTGGCATTGTGCCATTGGCTGTAGTGCGCACACCAAGCCCGCTGCCGATGACGATGGTAAGGTCGGAACGCTCCATGAGGGTAACAACGGGATTGTCTGGTGACCATCGGTAGCCAAAGGCGCCGGCAACCTGTGGATGATCCTCCGGCAATGCCCCTTTGCCCATGAGCGAAGTGAGGACAACCGCACCAATAGCCTCGACAAACTCTTTCAGGAGCGGGGCAACCCGTCGGGAGACGGCGCCGCCGCCTGCAAAGACAAGGACGCGCTTGGCGTTGCGCAGCAGCTGTGCAGCGTGTTCGATCAGGTGCGGGGCAGGCTCGCTTGGAGGAGGTGGCGTGGCTGGTTCAACTGCCAGCGCTGTTGCTTCATCGAGAAGATCAAGCGGGACTTCGAGGTACACTGGGCGTGGTCGGCCTGTCCAAAGCTGCCGAAACCCTTCGGCAATTGCCGGTGCGAGTTCGTCTGCCGTCATTGCGCGATATGCCCACTTGACGACAGGCCTGACAACCGCGAGCTGATCAGTCAGCTCGTGCAAGTTGCCTTCCAGTCGATTGAGAAATGGACGCTCAAGATTCGTGGCAATGAGAAAGACGCGTGAGCTGTCGGCAAAAGCCTGCGCAATTGGCGTCAAGATATTGGTGACGCCTGGTCCGGTAATGGTCACGGCGACACCAACGCCCTCCGAGACGCGCGCGTACCCATCGGCCATGTAGCCAGCTCCTTGTTCGTGGCGTGGCAGCACGGTTTGTATGACTGCGCTGTCATCGAGGGCGCGGTAGAGAGAAAGTGTATGCACACCGGGGATGCTGAAGACATAGCGGACACCGTGGGCCTCAAGTGCACGCACAATACTTGCTGCTCCACGGATTGCCGGTTTTGCGGCCACCTCCACGGATAACACATCCTTTCAGTCATTCCCTGTTCCCGTGCGTAGTATAACGGCTTGCGCTGTAATGCGAACGCCCACGTTCCATATTGTCCCATCGTGTCGCTGTCAACATTGTGTATCGCGGGTGATGTGCGATATCGCTGTGTGCATCGTGCCCGCAACCGAGCACAGCATTGCCGCGTGTGGCGAGCATTCGTGCACTATCGGGTTGATCACCGCTCACCAGACGAAGGAATCGCGTCGTATTACGCGTATTCCCAAGCGTGGGTGCCCAGTTGGTGACCCGTTCGCCGCGGAACAGCGAGCAGAGTCTTGTCGTCGTGCGGTTTGCCCTCATTGCGCATAAGTGTGCTTATCCGCAAAAAGGAATCCTGGAAAGGGAAGGGCTATGGCGACTGAGCGCGGAATGCAGCAACGGCTTGTTGCGCGTACCGATGCGCTTGACGTGTCGGTTCTGGGATGCGGTAGCGAGCGGTGCGCAGCACCCAGTCGACGGCTTCGCCTAACGTGATGCGGTGACCAACGGAAACGAAAACGGGTGCGACACCCGTGCGTGTGCGCACTGCCATGCCGACAACTTCTCCGTGATCAATGAGAGGCGCGGTGGCGCCAGCATCGTTCCCGAGCTCATGGTAAACGCCGCATAGCTTGGATTTCGCCACACCAATCGTGGGAAGATCGCAGGTTACGCCAATATGGCAGGCCAGCCCACATCGGCGTGGGTGCGCTTTGCCTTGACCATCAATGAAGAGTAACTCTGGCGGCTGCGAAAGCTTGGCAAGCGCGGCGAGCACCGCCGGCGCTTCGCGAAACGAAAGAAATCCAGGAACGTACGGAAACGTTATGTCGACTGTGGCGGTGCAAACGTCGTGCACGGCAAGTGTCGCGGCGTCGAGTATGACAACAACCGCAACCGCCTGATTACCTAGGAGATGGACATCAGCGCCGGCAAGCCACTGGGGCGGTTTCGGCAGCGGGCATTCGAGGACGCGTTGGGCAAGCGCGCGTTGCTGTGCTGCCAACGTTTCAAGCGTTTCGGGGGAAACGGCTGCCATCGGTTTGACCTTTCTCGCAGGCGGCAAAGCGTGTTCCCGGTGGCAGTCGGGCGCCACGCCACCAGGCAAGCCCTGACATCGCAGCCCGGCCTTCAGGAATCACCTCGAGAAGGACGATGGGGGTGCTCCCAGTGCCAACGAGCAGTCCCGCAGCTGCCGGCCAGAGTTCCCCCGGTGCAAGTGACGGATGGTCCGCTGCCAGCGCAACGCGCAAGATGATCAGCCGGCTTTGTTCAACCTGCGTCCAGGCACGGGGCCACGGGGAGAATGCCCGAACCATCCGATCAATCTCAACGGCTGGACGCGTCCAGTTGATGCACCCATCCTCTTTCGTCAGTGGACGGGTGTAGCTTGCAAGCCGTTCATCTTGCTCACGCGGAATAAGCTTCCCTGTTACCCACGCGACAAGCGCATCCGGAACGTGGTCTGCTGCGAATGCCGCGAGTCGATCGTGAAGGGTTCCAGCTGTGTCATCGGGCTGAATTGGAAGAACCCACTGAGCAAGAATTGGCCCTGCATCAAGCCGCTCTGTCATCAGCAGCAGCGTTATGCCTGTTTCGCTGTCGCCGTTGAGCAAAGCAGCCTGAATTGGTGTTGCACCGCGATACCGTGGGAGCAAGGAGGGGTGAACGTTGACACACCCATGAGGTGGAAGATCAAGCACGGGTCGTGGCAAAAGGAGTCCGTAGGCTGCAACGACAGCAAGATCAGGTTGAGCAGCAGCGAGTGTCGCTTGGACGTCAGCGTGACGGAGCGTTCGGGGCTGGAAAACCGGCAGGCCCAGCGCATCGGCAAGCTGTTTTACTGGTGGTGGCGTCATTGTTCGACCACGACCTGACGGCCGATCGGGCTGGGTAACAACAAGGACAACGCTGAAGCGCGGATCCTGTGCAAGCGCGCGCAAAATTGGCACGGCGAAATCAGGTGTGCCGAAGAACATTGTTCGGATTGGTTGCTGTTGGTGCTCTCCCATGCTCAACTCGTCAGCATCGTCTACCATGCGCTATCCTCTCGGAGAGTCTACCGCGCGCCGGAGGAGTTGCACCATCGAGGATCACCGGTGATGAGCAAGCAGCGTCGTGAACAGGTAGGCTGGTGGCTTGCAACGCTGGCTCTTTGTGGGCTGGCACTTGGCGTTCGCCTCTTCGGCCTCAACTGGGACGATGGCTTTCTGCTTCATCCTGATGAGCGTTTCATTCTGATGGTGGCGCATGACCGCATTCATCTGCCACACCAGTCGTGGACAGTTCTGCTTGATCCAGCGAAAAGTCCGCTGAATCCTCGGGCAGACAGCCCAGATGGGCACCCACAGTCGTATGCCTATGGTGCCTTGCCGCTTATCCTACTCAAGGTCATGGGCTGGTTTTGGGGGACGGTTACTGGAATTCCGTCGCTATCCCTTGTGCAACTGGCTCACGTTGGCCGGTTCAGCTCAGCGCTAGTCGATACCGTAACGGTTCTGCTCACGATGCTGCTTGCCCGTCGGCTGTATGGGCAGATAGCTGGGATGCTGGCTGGACTCCTGGCTGCTCTGAGTGTTATCGCAATTCAACAAGCCCATTTCTTCGTGACCGATCCCTGGACAACCTGCTTCGTTGCCCTCAGCTTGTTTCTCGCTGTTACCTTCATCGAAAAGCCATCGTGGTGGCGCGCTGGCTTGCTCGGCATGGCATATGGGGCCGCACTGGCCTGTAAAGTCAGCGTCGCACCGTTGGTTGTCCCGATCGTCGTCGCACTCGCGTCGACCGCGCGGCGAGCCTCAAGCAATCGGTGGCAGAAATTTTTTGACTGGAGTTTTACTGCAGCGGTTGGTGCCCTGGTCATCTTTGCGCTGTTCGAGCCGTATGCGCTGCTGCGACCACGTCCCTATCTCACGGATGCCATCACCCAGTGGCGAATCGCGACGGGCCGTATTGACGTTCCCTATACCTTGCAGTACATCGGCACGCGTCCAGTGTTCTATCAGGTCGAGCAGCTTGTCCGGTGGGGATTCGGCCCAGCGCTTGGACTTGCATCGCTGCTTGGTCTCGCTGTCGGCATATGGCGTGCCACACGCGAACGCCGCGTTGCTGAGGCCATCCTTGTCGTCTGGATCATCGTCTACAGCGCGAGCACCATGTTTGCGGAGATGAAGTTTCTCCGCTATCTGTTACCCCTCGTGCCACCGTTGCTGGTGCTAGCAAGCGGATTACCAGGATGGCTGCAGACCGTTTGGAAGCATCGCTGGGCTCCAGTCGCGATCTGGGGGATAACCGCTGCTGTGGTCGTGGTGACAGCTGGTTGGGCTGTGGCATTTCTTTCCATCTACACTGAGCCAAATACGCGGGTCGCAGCTTCTGCCTGGATCGACGCCAATATTCCAGCTGGCGCCACGCTCGGAGTTGAGCATTGGGACGATCCCCTTCCACTCCCGTTGCCTGGTCATCCATGGCCAGGTACGGCCTATCACCAGGTAACATTGACGCTTTACGATGTCCGACCGAATGATCAAGCGTTTGCCTACATTGCACAGCAGCTACAAAACGTTGACTATATCATTCTGTCAAGTGATCGCCTGGCACGTTCCATTCCGCGCGTGCCCTGGCGCTATCCTGTCACAAGCGAATACTATCGGCTTTTGGAGAATGGACAGCTTGGCTTTCAGCTTGTCTATGAAGGGCATGTTGTCCCGCATCTGGGGCCGCTGCAGTTTAACGACATCGATGCCGACGAGAGCTTTAGCGTCTACGACCATCCCCATGTACGGATTTACCGAAAGGTCCAGCAACTTTCAACGGCCGAACTCCAGGAGCGCTTCGCCTGGGCAATGTCTCAACCCTGGTATCCTCAGCGGACTATGCCAGATGCGTATCGCGTGCGTCTTGGCCAGCCAGCGGATACGCTTCCGGTTGCCAATGATCTTGGGTGGTCTGCACCCCTCACCCGGTTTCAACTGCTTGCGGTGCTGTGGTGGGTCATCGTTGTCTGTGGGCTCGGCTGGCTTGTTCAGCCCTTTGCCGTGCAACTCTTCAGTACTTTTGCCGATGCTGGTTACGGCTTGGTCGTCCTGCTGAGTCTCGTGCTCGTTGGATATCTTACGTGGATTGCCGTTGCAATTGGCTGGCTTCCCTTCTCGATGCCCTGGCTCCTGCTTCCCATCGCCCTGGTTGGGCTTGGAAGTCGCGTGCTTCTACGCAGCATGCAACCTGCGCCAACGCGAACGCTTTCACCGTTACGGTGGGGCAGCCTTGCCGCCTTTTGGGGATGCTTCGGCCTGTTCTTGCTTCTGCGCGCACTCGATCCTGATCTCTGGCATCCGATCTTCGATGGTGAGAAGCCGATGGAAATGGCCTATACCCTCGCCATCGCTCGAAGTCTCCATTTCCCACCGTATGACCCGTGGCTGGCCGATGGCACGATGAACTACTACTACTATGGCTTTTATCTCGCCGCCTTCTTATGGAAGCTCACCGGGATTCGCCCCGAGGTTGCGTTCCAGCTGACGGTTGCCACGTTCGCCGGCATGCTCGGTGGGGCGCTCTTTAGCCTTGGGGCAACGCTCGGCCGTTGGCTCCTGTACCAGCGTCCGAACGTGGTGCGCTGGGCTGCCCTGTCCGGAGCAGTAACCGTCTATTTGGGATTACTCAGTGGTAATCTGGACCCCCTTGCCCAGGTCGTGCAGAAACACAGCCTGACCATCGATTTCTGGCAAAGCTCTCGCGTCGTCACGAATGCGATTACCGAATTCCCGTATTTCACGTATCTCTGGGCTGATTTGCATCCGCATGCGCTTGCGCTGCCTTTCCTTGCATTGTTGCTTTGTCTTCTCGCACAACGTGTTCTTGTCGAGGCACCGATATGCCGGCTACGTCTCGACCAACTCGTACTGAGCGGTGTTGCCGCATTCACAGCTGGAACGATTATGGTAACGAATACGTGGGATTTGCCCCTTGCAACCATCCTCCTGGTGCTCTACGCTGGAGCACCCCTCCGACACGTGGCTGGCCGATGGCAGCGCTGGCTTGGCGCGCTTGCGGCAACAGGTTGCGAAGCTGGTGTGCTCATTGTGCTGGCGCGATGGCTGTTCCAGCCGTTCTACGCGCACTTCATTGCACCGGTCAGTGGCATAGCGGTAACGCGTTTTGGTACACCGCCACTCCAGTATCTGGCGCATTACGGCATTGCCCTCTTAGTCTTGGTCGAGGCAGTGCTGCTTTGGCTCACCCTTCGTGAGCATGTGCCCTGGTTGACTATGATCTTCCCGGTCGTTGCAATCTTTGGAGGCGTTGCGCTGACAATTGCGGTGAGCCATTTCTGGCCCCAGTGGACCCCTGCCGTCAATGTGCCAGCCTTCCTCATCACGCTCGCCGAAGCGGCGCTCATGCCATTGTTGTTCCAACAATTGGTGGGAGAACTTCCCGCAACCTGGGAAAGTTGGCTGATTCTTGGGTTGACGAGCGTTGGTGCAGGATTGGTTGTCATCATCCGGCCGACAGCGGGCATGCTCTTTATTCCTGCACTCGGGGTGACATTCGCCATTCTGCTTCGGTTTCGCGGACAAGGGGCGGCACTGCTTGCCCTATGCGCTGCAGCTGGTGCGCTCTGGATTACGCTGCTTGCTGACCTCGTGCTTGTCCGTGACGACCTGTATAACTCTCCGTGGGAGCGCATGAACACGGTCTTCAAGTTCTACTTTGAAGCATGGCTGCTCGTGAGCGTTGCAGGCGGGGTGGCCTTTGCCTGGCTCGCGAGCCAGGTGTGGACTGAACGCTCGTTGCCGGGCGTTGCCCTGGGGGCAGTCTATCTTCCGCCGTCGTCAACAACTGACGATACGTCCCAGACCGCTACTGAGCCTGACCGCGGTATTGCTCGCTGGTCCTTTGCGGGGGCACTCCTCGCCATTGTGCTTGGGCTCGGTTATCCTCTCTTGGGCACACCGCAGCGTCTTGCCCAGCGGATGCCAACGACGCCGTGGGGAAGCCTCGATGGGTTTGCCTGGATGAATGGCGCAGTCTTTCCAAATAGTCGGGGGGAACCGATTTCCTTGACTGGAGACTATGAAGCCATTCAGTGGCTTCGCGACCATGCACAAGGCAATCCCGTTGTCCTTGAAGCAAGCATTGGTCCCTATCGAGGAGATGGCGCACGCATCTCAGCGGCGACGGGATTGCCCGATGTCCTCGGCTGGGATCGACATGAACGCCAGCAACGGATGAGTACGGAAGTCGACGAACGAATGGTGCTGGTCCGTCAAATCTATCAGGAGACGAACCTTACGACCAAAGTGGCACTGTTACGCCGCTTTGGCGTGCACTACATCATCGTTGGCGACGTGGAACGGCACTGGCGGCTCGATCCGCCGGTGGCTGGAGCAAGCCAGCCAGAAGAGCTTTATGCCTCTGCCGCCGGAATTGACGCGTTCACGCAGCTTGAAGGTACCGTGTTACGCCGGGTCTTTGATCGTGATGGAACGATCATTTGGGAAGTCTTGCCTTTCCCCACTTTGCCTCCGGCTATAGGAGAAACGGGTCAGCATTCATGACGGTCATACTCTGGTATCTCGTGCTGTTGGCGTTGGGATGGGCAGCCTACCCACTGACTGCACGCGCGTTGTCCCGCTTACCTGATGCTGGACTCGGTCTGCTGCGCATCGTTGGGCTGGTCGTCATGCTTGGACCAGTGTGGTGGCTTACCAGCTTCTTCCCCATCCCTTTCAAGCCAGTGACACTATGGGTGGCGCTCGGCGGTGTTGCCGCCCTCTGTTGGGGACTGGAATTGTTCCGCCCCGTTGCGCGCCTGATTTTGCGGTCACAGTGGCGCCGGGCATTGCTCTACGAAGCATTGACATTGCTCGGATTCCTGGCCTATCTCGGCTTCCGCGGCTTTCAGCCGGACATCGCCTATACCGAAAAGCCGATGGATTTGGCTTTCTTGGCCAGTGCCATCCGGACCAATCATTTACCATTGCCTGACCCCTGGTTTGCTGGACAGCCAGCAAATTACTACACGTTTGGCTATATCATGATGGGCGCCCTCGCTAAGCTGGCTGGTGCGCCGCCGGGCATTGCCTTTGTGCTCGCGCTTGCGACACTCTTTGCCCTTTGCCTCGTTGCAAGTGTGAGTGTCGGGGCGAATCTCGCTCGTTTCCTTGCTGGTCCATCCTCATCCGCGTGGCCGGTCTGGTTGGGTGGAGCGTTCAGTTGCCTCTTTCTCTTATTTCTCGGCAACCTCGTTACGCCATGGCGATTGCTGACACGTCCGCACCAGACGCTGTCACAGTCGTGGTGGGAGGGGATCGGGTGGAACGCTTCTCGCGTAATCATTGATACGGGGTTTCCGTTTGGCAATCAGCCCCACCAGACGATTAACGAATTTCCTGCCTTCTCGTTCGTTCTCGGTGACCTTCACCCTCACCTGCTTGATCTGCCGTTCTTCTTGCTGGTGATCGGCCTTGCCGTAGCGCTTGTTCAAGGTTATGAGCAACCATGGGCACTCGGCCTGGCGGCGGGCACGCTCGGCTTGCTCGACGCCACGAATTCCTGGGACATGCCAACCGGCCTTGCGCTCCTCGCTGTTTCTGCTCTGCTGGCCCCGCGTACTGCCGGCTGGGTCTACCGAGCGCTTGCCTATGCCACCACGGTTGCAGGGCTCGCCCTCGCAGCGTTGCCATTCACGCGTCTCTATATTCCGTCATTTGGCGCTGATCCATCTGTGCTTCCACCAGCGCTTGCACAGTTTCCCATTCTTGGCACCATCATCCGAACGTTTGGGATCGTTATCTGGAATCGCAGTAGTGCAAGTAGCCTTGTACTTGTGCATGGGTTCTTTCTCCTCCTCGGCTGGGGCTGGACCATCGTCGCGTTCCGCGGGTTGCCGGAGCGACTGCGACCCTCGCCGTTCCTGGCAGCGATCATCGCGGGAGTGGTTGCAGTACTGAGCTTTGCGACGCATTTCCCCGCGTTGTTCCTCTTCGGACTTCCAGCTGTTGTGCTTGCATTGAGTGCCTGGATTGGTGATTGGCAGCCTGCAACGCGCTTCGTTCTCGGTGCGCTCGCCCTTGCGTGGGGGCTGATTATCGCTGTCGAGTTGGTCTATCTTCAGGACGTCTTTGGCGATCGCATGAACACGGTCTTCAAAGTGTATTTCCAGGTCTGGGCGATCCACGCGCTCATTCTTGGCGGCAGCTTGCCTGCACTTCTGACGCATCTCGGACAGATTCGACGCTGGCTTGTCCCGGCTTCACGTGCTGCTGTCGTTGTTGGCTGCCTTGCGACCTTGACGTATCTTCCGCTGTCAGCATGGAAATGGACAAATGGCTTTGAGCGCTGGCAGGGGATTGATGGGTTAGCCTATATCCAACGCTTTTCGCCATCAGAGGCCAAGGCGATCAACTGGCTTGCTCGAACAGCGCCGACGAATGCCACCGTACTTGAACTGCCCGGTTGCTCGTATGGTGTAACGAATGGCTTACCCCAGAATCGTGTCTCAATGGCCACTGGTATTCCAACGGTCGCTGGTTGGTTTGGGCACGAATATCAGTGGCGACGGGGCAGTCCGGCGCAGCTTCAAGAATTGAGCCAACGCCGTCAACTGGCAACGGCAGTGTATACCATGCCAAGTATGCAGTCGGTAACCGCACTGCTTCGCCGCGTTCCCGTCACGTATATCTACATTGGCACACTTGAGCGCGTGGGGCTTGGCCCAGGCTGTCCAATCGATGGCACCGTCCAGCCAGCGGCACTCGAGCAAACCTTGCAGCAAGCAGGCTGGCAACGTGTTTTTGCCGATGGCGACGTCGCAATCTATCAGCGTCTTCCGCACGAGAGTATCGTTGACGATGAGCGGGGAAGCATGTTAGCATAAGAACGCTATGCCAGGAAAGTCCTGGCTGTTTTCGCGTGAGGTAGGGACGCGAAGAAGGGGG
Source organism: Thermorudis peleae (assembly GCF_000744775.1). Taxonomy (NCBI): domain Bacteria; kingdom Pseudomonadati; phylum Thermomicrobiota; class Thermomicrobia; genus Thermorudis; species Thermorudis peleae. Next base: position 1,415,099 of record NZ_JQMP01000003.1, read on the forward strand.
ATTCCATCAGTACGTCGCGCCCGCTACGGGTTAACGAACGGATCCGTGTACCCGAGGTTCGCCTGATTGACGAGAATGGTACAAACCTCGGTGTTGTCCGAACAAATGAAGCGCTCCGGATTGCGCGTGAGCGCGGTCTTGACCTCGTCGAAGTGCAGCCAAACGCTGTTCCGCCGGTCTGCCGGATCATGGACTATGGAAAGTACCGGTATGAGGAAAGCCGGCGGGAGCGAGAGGCCAGAAAGCGGCAGAAAGTTATTGAAGTGAAGGAAATCCGCCTGCGACCACGTATCGATGACCACGATCTACAGACGAAGCTGCGGCAGGCACAGGGTTTCCTTGCTGACGGTGCAAAGGTGCGCTTCACCGTCATGTTCCGTGGGCGTGAGATCGCCCATCAGGAACTGGGTGAAAAACTCCTCCAGCGAGTTGTTGAAGCCATGACGGGACATGCCGTCATTGAGCAGCCGCCTCACCTTGAGGGGCGAAACCTGATCTTGGTGGTTGCGCCTCACGGGAGTGTCGGTCAGGCGGTAGAACGACCAGCGACAACGACAGAGAAAGGATAGAGCCCGTGCCAAAGATGAAGACGAAGAAAGCTGCGGCGAAGCGGTTTAAGATAACCGCAGGTGGCAAAGTCTTGCGTATGCGTGGGTGGCGCGGCCATAACCGGCTGAAGAAGAGTGATCGTGTGCGTCGATCATACGACCGCATGCTTCCAGTATCACCATCAGATGTGCATCGGGTGAAGCGCTTGCTGCCCTACGCGTTCTAAGCGGTTCTCGTCATGTGATACAAGCGGGAGTGGAGCAGAAACAATGGTGCGGGTCAAACGTGGAGTAACAAAGCGCCGTCGCCATAAGAAGATTCTTGAGATGGCGAAGGGCTATCAGCTCGGACGAAGTACGCTCTATCGCCAAGCGAATGAGGCGGTACTCAAGGCCCTTCGATATCAGTATCGTGACCGCCGTAACCGTAAGCGAGACTTCCGGCGCCTGTGGATCATTCGGATCAACGCGGCGGCTCGGCAACACGGCTTGCGCTACAGTACATTCATCAACGGTCTCAAGCTTGCCGGCATTGAAGTCAACCGCAAGATGCTCGCTGATCTTGCGGTGAATGACACCGCCGCGTTCGCGGAGCTTGTTGCTACTGCGAAGAACGCCCTGGCTGAGCGTGCAGCGTGAACGCATCACGAGTCCAGCCAATCCAGTAGTACGCTATGCCCGCTCACTGCTACGCCCTCGGATGCGAGACCGTGAGCGGGCATTCCTTGTTGAAGGACCACGCATTATCTATGATGCGCTCGCTGCGGGTATTGCCCCCCGCGTCCTTTTCTACGTTCCCGAACGGCTTAGCTTACCTGAGCAATCACTCATCGACGAAGCTGCACGTCACGGAACGCGTGTCATTGCCGTTGCCCCACCAATCCTCTCCTTGATAACGGATACCGTCACTCCACAGGGCATGGTTGCAATCTTCCCGCTGCCGGACTTGCCCCTCGCAATCCCCAAAGACCAATCAGCACTCTTCCTCGTCCTTGATCGGATTCAGGATCCAGGCAACGTTGGCACCATCCTCCGTACAGCGCTCGGTGCCGGCGTTCACGCGGTCTTCTTGACTGAAGGAACCGCCGATCCATTCGCACCGAAGGTTGTCCGTGCTGCCGCAGGAGCACACTTTCGCTTGCCGATCTTGCCACTTGACCCTGCCCATCCCGATCCTCGCATACTCCGCTGTGCCCAGCGGCTTGCCGCCGAAGTGAAGAGTTCCCACTCCTATGATGCGATCGACTGGACACGCGATACGGTGCTTGTTCTCGGCAGTGAGGCGCACGGTATCTCGTCAGCCCTCCGACCACTCTTAACGGGATCAGTGGCGATTCCACTTGCTGGCGGACTCGAATCGCTCAATGTCGCGATTGCGGGAGCGATTCTGCTGTTTGAAGCTGCACGGCAGCGGCGGCGCCGCTAGCGGGATGCCATCAGCAGTCAGTTTTGCTTGAATTAACGCTGAAGAAAAGCGTTCGGTGCTTGGGACTTGAGAAATCTCAGATTTGCGCTATAGTAAGAGTGATCTTCGAGCCTGACCGGACAGGATGAAGGAAGGGAAAGGGGGTAGCTATGCGAAAGAGTGATCTCATCCGTGTTGTTGCGGAGAAGACTGGGCTGCGACAAACCCAGGTTACACCAGTGGTCAACGCACTCTTTCAAACGATTCAGGACGCACTCGCCCGTGGCGAGCAGGTGAGCATTGCCGGCTTTGGCACGTTCCGCGTCAGCGAGCGCTCCGCGCGAGAAGGCCGCAACCCGCAGACTGGCTCGAAGATCACGATTCCGGCTCGAAAGAGCCCAAGCTTCCGCCCAGGTACGCAACTGAAGCGCGCCGTTTCGGGCAAGTAGGCCCTGGCCGCTGCGTGAGGGAAACGGAGCACCGCGAGCAAGCCGCTTTTCGCATGCGGCTTGCTCGTCTGTTACTCTGACCGCGGCATCGAGTCCTGTTCGCTGAGTGCTGTCCGCAAAGCAGCTAAAAGTCCAGCGTGTGCCGCCTGATACGCGCGCAGCACTGCTTGGGCAATCGCGTCAGCGTCAGAGCGACCGTGAGCAATGAAGACAAGGCCGTCAACACCAAGCAACGGGACCGCACCATATGCCCGGTAATCAAGGCGCTGCAGTGCTTGGCGGAGCACAGGCCGTACGAGCGCACCGAGCAGTGCCGTATACCAGTGCGCACGAAATGCCCGCTGGACCGTTTCGCGCACGAGCCAGGCGGCCCCTTCTCCCGTCTTGAGGAGAATATTGCCGGTGAAGCCGTCGCAGAGGGCAATGTCGACTTTGCCCTGCGGAAGTTGGTGGGGTTCGATGTTTCCAACAAAGGTAAGTCCTGGCGTCTCCTGAAGCCGGGCGTAGACCTCGCGCACGAGTCGGCTCCCTTTGCCAGGCTCTTCACCGTTGCTAATCAGGCCAATCCGTGGGTGCTGGATGCCTTGGGTAACACGAAGATAGGCTTGTGCAAGCCAAGCATAGTGGACAAGCCATTCTGGGCGAGGGTCGACGGTCGCACCGGCATCAAGCACAAGTACCCAACGTCCATCAACGGTTGGAAACGGGATGGCAAGCGCCGGTCGATCAACGCCCGGAAGCCGGCCAAGTTCGAGCACAGCTGCTGCTACGATCGCACCGGAGTGACCAGCCGAGACGAATGCAGCTCCCGCACCGTCACGAAGTTGGGTGATGCCAACACGGATCGAGTTTCCTGGACGCCGAACAGCAGCAATTGGCTCCTCATCCATCCGAATAACATCGGGCGCATCGAGAAGATCCAGGGCAACTCGATCAGAGGATGGCAGTTGGTCGAGCATCGGCTGAATAACTTGCCGCTGTCCAACTAAACGCACCGATATTCCTGCGCGCTTGACGGCGAGCAGGGCACCGCGAACGGTCACATCCGGCGCTGCATCACCCCCCATGGCGTCGAGGACGATGGGGAGTGCCCCGGTCAGCATTGCGCTAGGGCGTTGGTGTTGCACCGGCATACCTCGGTCACGCTAGATATCAAGATTGCGCACTTCTTTGGCATGCGTCTGAATGAAGCGACGACGTGGTGGTACCGCGCTGCCCATGAGCATGTCGAACGTTTCATCGGCGCGAACGGCGTCCTCAATCGTAACGAGCAGGAGGGTGCGGCGCGCTGGATCCATGGTGGTTTCCCAAAGCTGCTCCGGATTCATCTCGCCTAAGCCCTTGTATCGCTGGATCTCCCACTTCTTTTCAGGATTGCGATTGAGAATTGCGTCGCGCTCGGCATCCGAGTAGACGTAGTGCACTTCGCGCCCACTCTGCAGCCGGTACAGCGGCGGCTGGGCAATAAAGAGCCGGCCATCGACGATGATTCCCTCAAGGTAACGGAAGAAGAACGTGAGCAGCAAGGTGCGAATGTGTGCACCATCGACGTCAGCATCGGTCATGAGGATGATGCGGTGGTAGCGCAGCTTCGCCGGATCGTACTGATCGCCGATCGATGTGCCAAGGGCGGTGATCAGCGCACGGATTTCCTCATTCTGCAGCATGCGGTCGAGTCGGGCTTTCTCGACATTCAGAATCTTGCCCCGCAGCGGCAGTACTGCCTGGAAACGGCGGTCACGTGCTTGCTTGGCAGAACCACCTGCAGAATCTCCCTCGACGATGTAGAGCTCAGCGCGGCTCGGATCGCGCTCGCTGCAGTCGGCGAGCTTGCCCGGCAAGCTAAACGTCTCTAGCGCACCCTTGCGCTGCACAAGTTCGCGGGCTTTGCGTGCCGCTTCGCGCGCGCGGGCAGCGGTGACACACTTGTCAATGATAACCCGAGCAATCTGCGGATTTTCTTCAAGGTATGCCGAGAAACTTTCGTAGACGACGGATTGCACAGTGCCGGCAACCTCGGCGTTGCCAAGCTTGCCTTTGGTCTGCCCTTCAAATTGAGGCTCGGGCAGCATGACACTAATGATTGCTGTTAAGCCCTCGCGGACGTCTTCGCCGCTTAAATTCGCGTCGTTTTCCTTGAGAAATCCGTTCCGCCGGGCGTACTCATTAATCGTACGAGTAAGCGCAGCCTTAAACCCGGTCACATGGGTGCCACCATCAATCGTATTGATGTTGTTGGCAAAAGCATGGGTGGATTCAGCAAAGCCGTCGTTGTACTGGATTGCAACCTCAACGAGGCAGTTGTTCACTTCTCGCTTGACGTAGAACGGTTGCGGCTGCAAGACATTCTTATTGCGATTGAGGTGACGCACAAACGAGATAATGCCACCCTCGAAGTAGAAGGTCATTTCCCGGTCAGTACGCTCATCGAGAAAGTGAATGGTGAGCCCGCGTGTGAGATAGGCAATTTCTCGGAAGCGCTGCAGCAAAACCTCGTCATTGTAGTCAAGGGTGCGGAAAATCTCTTGATCAGGCAAAAACCGTGTCGTCGTGCCATGCTCATCCGGTGTGGTGTCGCCAACGACTTCAACTGGCGTTACAGGGACACCGCGCTCATAGCGCTGGCGATAGATATGCCCATCCCGCCGTACTTCAACTTCAAGCCAACGGGAAAGCGCGTTGACGACTGAGGCACCAACGCCGTGCAACCCACCCGAGACCTTGTAGCCGCCGCCTCCAAACTTTCCGCCGGCGTGGAGCGTCGTCATAATGACTTCGAGGGCCGATTTCTGCAATCGTGGATGTGGATCAACAGGAATACCACGCCCGTTATCCTGCACGGTAACCGAATGGTCGGCATGAATGGTCACGTCAATACGCGTGCAGAAGCCGGCAAGGGCTTCGTCAACGCTGTTGTCGACGATTTCATAGATCAGGTGATGGAGGCCACGAATGTCAGTACTGCCGATGTACATGCCTGGACGGCGACGGACTGCCTCCAGCCCCTCGAGCACTTGAATTGTTGATGCATCATACCGTGTCGTAACCATCGTTGCTCCTTCTACTGTCCCTGTTGCTCGGGTCGTGCGCGGAGGATAAGCGCCACGCGATCAAGGTAGAATACCATCGCTGCGATGATGACTCCTGTCATAAGGTAGGCATAGCTCAGCAGCGCAAACGGGACGCCCCACGGAGTTCGGAAGAAAACGCGAAGCGCAATCGGTACCCCCATCTCAATCAGGGTAGCAGCAACGACGAATCGCACGACTGGCCAAAAATGCTGGCGAACGATCGCGGCACTCAAGGCTAATGAGCGTAAGGGCCCACTCTGTGACAGCACGATTGCTTCCTCGACAAAGAATGTCAGCAGAAAGATCCATAGCCACAGACCGGTGAGCACGAGCGCGATCAGCGGAAGGATAACCGGGCCGGCGCCGATCATGACACCGAGTCCAGCCGTCAGCGAGATCGGCACGAAAAAGACCAGCGCGGCCGCGATCAGCGTGATCCCTACACCGATCATGGCGAGACCGTTCTGGAGTGTGGCACGGAAGAGCCCGCGACTCAGTGTTGGGTGACCACGCACGAGTCTTCCCAGAATCGTGTAATACGCCATGCCGATGAACACGCCAAGGACAGCTAAGCCAAGTGCGGCAAGCGGGGCGGCCCAGCGTGAAAGTGCAATGTGGGTTAACGGTGTGCCGGCGTGCGCAAGCTCATCAGGCGTGAGCGAGGCAATTAAGCTCGGCAGAATGATGCTGAGCAGTGTCAGCAGGTTCAGGTGCGCGCCAAGATCGCGAATTGCGTTAAGCGTATCGCTGCCTGCGCCAACGTGCGTCAACCAGTTCGCGAGGGCATCGGTAAATCCAGTTGGAAGGAGTTGTGGTCCAAGCCAGTAGAGCACATCGAGAGCAACCAGAACGAGCACGACATATGGCCGTCGATTGAGTAGGGCATAGCCAGCCCCCAGCGTGTCAATCACGCCCGGAAGCCGACGAACATCGTGTCGCTCTGGCCCTGTTATTCGCGTTGGTAGGTTCTGCATTGGTCTGATCTATCCTAGCCCTCTGGCTTCAAGCTCGACTTCGTCGATCCCAAAGTGATGCGCAATCTCGTGAATGACTGTATCACGCACGAGTTGCCGAATCTCGTCACGGTTCCGCGCTCGGCGACAAATCGGCCCCTGGAACAGGGTGATGACATCAGGTGGAACCAGGGAGTACCCACTACCCCGTTGGGTCAACGGTACGCCTTCGTAGAGGCCAAGGAGCGTGCCAACACGGGTGCCTGATGCCAGCCGGTGGTGGTAAGTCGGCTCGGGAGCAACGACGATCGCGACATTCTCTATCGCTTCTGCGATCGCAGGCGGTAGCGACTCAAGCGCCTCTGCAACCAGTGCCTCAAACTCCCGTCGGGTCAGTCGCATCACGACCTCCACGTAACCCGAACAAGTATACCATCTTTCCTTGTCCGTACGCTGAAAGATAATCGTTGGACGTCGCTACTGAGACCGCTGGAGCGCTGCTTCAAGGAGGGCCTTGCCAAGTGGCAGGGCAGTCTGCACACCTTCGCCACCGTGTTCAACGATCACAGCGACGGCATATTGCGGCTGACCCTTTCCGGCAAAGCCAATAAACCATGCATGTGGGGGCTGGTTACCAACTTCCGCTGTTCCCGTCTTTCCGCCGACGATAGCCCCCGGAATGGCCGCTGGGTGAGCATAGCCATGCTCAACGGACCAGCGCATCATTTCCTGGAGTTGGCTCGCGATTGTCGGATCGACAGCCTGCCGCCAAATCTTTGGCTGCGTTTGCTGGATAATTGCACCATTCGCTGTCTGAATATGGTCGACGAGATATGGAGCCGGCACTTGCCCATTATTGGCCACTGCCGCTGCTACAAGGACCATCTGGAGTGGGGTCACGAGCAATTGTCCCTGGCCAAATGCAGTGACGGCCATCGCTGCAGGATTGCCGAGATAGCCCGGATCGCTGCTGAGTTGGCTCGGTGCTACGGGAAGATCGAACGGAATAGGCGCACCAAAGCCGAACTTTTGGGCTGTCTCACGTAGCCTGGCTTCTCCCAGTTCGAGCCCGATCTGAGCGAACACAACGTTCAACGAATAGCCATAGGCTTCCTCCATGGTATAGCTTACGCGATTTGGATCAGGACGATTTTGCTCGATGATGACGCGATCACCAACGGAAAGTGCTCCCTCGTCGCGATAGACGCGATCGAGTGTCGCTGTATGATGTTCAAGGGCAGCCGCAGCGGTTACGGTCTTGAAGATTGACCCAGGGGCGTAGCGACCTTGGGTCGGGCGAAGGACAAGCGCCCCGGCGTTCGCTTGTTGGAGCGACTGAAAGTATGCCCGGGCAGCATCCAACTCGTCTTGCGTTGACGTTGTGCTCACAGCGAGCTTATTCGGATCGAAGGATGGCGCGCTCGCCATAGCGAGGATCGCGCCAGTATGGACGTCCATCAGAATAATGGCGCCTGGGCGACCTCCAAGAAGCTGATCAGCCTTGGCTTGCAATGCCGGGTCGATCGTCAGGACGACATCATTGCCTGGCGTCTGACGATGAAGCACGCCATCGAGCCATGCCCGCCAGGCAATACCGGCACGCCCACTTAATTCGGCATCATAGGCCTGTTCAATATTCGTCGCACCAAAAAGCCCTGGGGAGTAGTAGCCTGCAAGATAGGCCGCGGGAGCAAATGGGTAGACACGCCGAATTTCGCCGTTAGCCGCGCGCTCCGTCTGGGCAATTACCGTCCCATCACGAGCAAGAATGCGGCCACGCCGGGCTTCAACGAGCGCTGAGGAGAGGCGTGGATCACCGACAACTGCCCCATTGGTTGGGGCCGAGAGAATTCGCTCGCGGTCAATGGCTTGCACACGGGCAAGCTGAACACCGACGAGCAGAAAGCCGATGCTCAGCACGGTAATGACGTGAAGCATGCTCCGTTCAATCCGACGAGCGGTGCGCCGAATTGGGGGCCACAGCGCAATGGCCCAGAGAAGACCGATAATGACCAGCAGGGCAAGCCATAGGGGCTGTGCACGGTCAGTCGTGCGGAGAACGCCGTAGATGGCCAAGAGCGTCGCGGCCAGAAGAGCAGCGGAGCGAATCACCCAGTTGGTCATGCCGGTTCTCCATGCGCGCTGATCTTCAGCAGGAGTCCGACGATCAAGAAATTCGTGAGGAGCGAGCTGCCGCCAGCACTAATGAATGGTAGGGTGATGCCAGTGAGCGGTAGGAGGCGGACGTCACCCGCGAGGATGATGAACGCTTGCAGACCAAGGACTGCGCTCAGACCAGCTGCCAGAAGGCGCAAAAATGTGTCTCGTGCCTGGAATGCGATCAACGCGCCGCGGGCGACCAGCAGCAAGTACAACGCAAGGATCGCTACTGTGCCAAGAAGGCCGAGTTCCTCACCAAACGCTGCAAAACTGTAATCGGTCTCAACGACCGGGATAGCTTGGGGCATCCCGAAGCCTAGTCCTGTGCCAAAGATATGCCCATGGGCAAAGGCATATTCGGCCTGGATAAGCTGAAACCCTGTCCCCTGTGGATCGGACCAGGGATTGAGCCATACCGCAACGCGGACGCGCGCGTGACCAACCAAATGGAGCGCGACATACGCCGCGATGGCAAACGCGACTGCTCCCGCAAGCACGTAGCCAAGGCGACCGGTTGCGACGTAGAGCATCACCAGGAAAATGCTAAAGAAAAGCAAGGCAATGCCAAGGTCGTTCTGGAGAATAACCATCAGGATTGACAAGCCCCACATGATTGACATTGGAAGCAGATACGGCAGTGGGGGGATAGTGATCGGGCCCCATCGATACCCGCTTGCAATTAGGTCACGATACTCGTCGAGATAGGCGGCGAGGAAGATAACGAGCAGCAATTTCGTCAATTCGCTCGGTTGGACGGTGATGGTACCAAAACGAAGCCAAAGCTTGGCTCCACCAATCTCTTGTCCAAATAGCATGGTAGCGAGCATCAAGGCGATGCCGATCGTCGCCAGCGTGTACTTATACCGGCGAAGCCAATCGAGTCGTCGCACAAACGCAATGATCAGCCACAATACAGCAAAGCCTGCGGTGATATAGATCACCTGTCGCTGGGCAATGGTTGCCCAGCCCTTGCCGCGTGCTGCCAGTGCTGGCTGCAGCCGTTGGATGAGCAAGAGCCCAAGCCCGGTTAATGTCGCCACAATTGGCAGGAGCACTTGGTCGCCGCGAAAGCCGATCAGGCTCAGCCAGATGCTGGTTGCTAAGACTAAGCCCATGTAGAACACGCTAATCGCAATGTCGGACCAGTGCCAGGTTGTCGTTCCCGAACGAGCGAGGAAGATGGTCAAGAGGCCGACAACCGTCAGTAAGCCTGGGAGTACGAGGAGTTGCAGTTCAAGCAGACGGATGCGCGTGAGTGCTTGGCTCATCCTTCAGCATCCACCGGGAAATAGCGGTGAAGCAGCAGCGCATACCGTTGACGCACTGCAGGGGTAATCGCTTGCGGTGCTGTCACGATCGCGTGTTCAAGCGCGTGCCCGCATGGGCAATCATCGGGCAGGCTTGCCACCCGTGTTGCCAGATCCCGGATGATGGCTTGTGCTGTCGTGACATTCTGGTGTAAGCGCTCAATGACCGTCGTAACGGAGACTGGCTCTTCTTCCTCATGCCACACGTCATAATCGGTAACGAGCGCCAGGATAGCGAAGCATAACTCAGCTTCGCGCGCCAGCCGCACCTCTGGCATGGCTGTCATACCAATAACATCGACGCCCCACGAACGATAAATGCGTGACTCAGCCTTGGTCGAGAATTGCGGGCCTTCAATACAGAGATACGTTCCCTGTGGATGCACTCGGGCGCCGGTCGTTGACGCTGCCTCAATGACTGCATGGCGGAGATGTGGGCAGAACGGCTCATCGAGCGCAACATGCACAACCGGTCCCGTCTCCTCAAAGAATGACCGCGGACGTCGGACGGTGCGGTCAAAGACTTGGTCGGGAACAACCAGGTCGAGCGGCGTGATCTCTTCACGCATGCTCCCGACTGCACTGACGGAGAGGACGAATCGAACGCCGAGTGACTTTAGTGCCCAGAAATTGGCGCGAGCGGGAACTGCGCTCGGCGCGTGCTGGTGGAAACGCCCATGGCGGGGCACAAAGGCAACGCGGATACCGCTCAGCGTGCCAATGGTAATTGCATCACTCGGGGGGCCAAAGGGTGTTTCGAGCGTGATCTCCTCAGGCGATTCGAGATCTGGCATCTGGTACAAGCCGCTTCCACCAATCACGCCAAGTACTGCCTGTGCCACGCCAGTGCCTCCTTCACTCCACAGGGGATTGTACCGAAGCGTGAGCGGTGCAGCAGACTGAGCCGTTCTCGCGCATACTTCGGCTGAAGGGAGGCAGGAGCGCGGTGAACGCTCCCACGCTCAGGCAGGTAAGGGCCTTTTTTCGCCAGCAGCCACTAGCGCGAGCAGGGCTTGGCATGATCATTGCTTTCCTTGCGCTCTACTGGTTCGTGACAATCTGTAGCCTGCTCGGCCGACTTGGCCTGCCTCCAGCTTCGACACACGGTGTGTTGCGTCCGGGCATAACCTTTCTGCCAGCGCCAGGTGTCGAGACCACCGGGACATGGGTGCGCCAGCAGTTTGCTGACCAGGCCTATCTCGCAACACGGCAGCCCGGAGCAACACTCCAGCTGACCTTTGCCGGTACGGACGTTGCGCTCGTTGTTCGGCGCAGTCCTGACGCTGGCCGCGTCTCGATCCGCATTGATGGACAATTCCCGAATGGCCTGCCGCGCGATGAATCAGGTACGTATCTCTCCCTGAAAGCGACAACCGCTGTGACAACCGAAGTCTCATTGGCAGCTGGCCTTATGCCCGGTATCCATCACGTAACCCTTGAGAATCGTGATGGCGAATTCGCTATCTTAGCGATCCGCGTTCGTAATTGGCCACCCCTTGATTGGGCCGTTGCCCTTGGCATCGTGGGGTATAGCCTTGTGCTTTTCGGTGCGATCCTGCACTTTTGGCGGACGTTAGCGCAAATGCGTGGCTGGCTCCCGACAGTACCGCCTCGGGAGGGGCAATGAACCGCTGGCATGCTCTCCGTATTGTCCTCGGGCATGGATGGGCGGGGTGCTTCGCCCTCTGGGGATTGCTTGCGCTCGCTTTCCTGTTCCAGGGGCATGTCCTTGCGTTGCTGCTCGTTGTGTTGATTGTTGGCTGTGCAGTGCTTGCACCATGGTCAGCGCTGCTTGCTTTGCCGGGAGCCCTTGGCTTTCGTTATCTCCTCATTTCGCTGCCAGTTGCCGGACGCACTCTCCAACTCAGTCCACCGGAAGTAGTGGTGCTCGCAGCTGTGTTTGCCGCTGCCTGTCATGGCGGTTGGCACTTGCTGCAGAGTGCGATTCAGCGACGTGTTCGTGCCCAGTTGTCGCTGCTGTGGGCACGATGGACTGCGCGGCCGTTTAGTGCGCTCGCGTTCGGCCTCGTGGTGCTGGGCTGCGCCTCCCTTGCGACCGTAGCCGATCCTGCGCACCGTCATGAAAGCGTTCGAGAGTTGCGTTGGGTTATTCTCGAGCCGGTTGCCTGGTATGGTCTTGCCGGCTGGTATGCTCGCCGATGGGGAGATGCGTGGCCGATTGCGCTCTCGTGGATGATGGGGACGAGCGTCGTGGCCCTCATAAGTCTCTTTCGTGGCGTTGTTGGCGCTGGCGTCGCGGTTGAAGGCGTGCTGCGGGTCAGCGGTGTATTTCCCCATCCAAATGCGCTTGCGTTGTATCTGGAACGACCATTGTTGCTCGCCGTTGGCCTCGCGCTTTTTGACACGGCTGTTTCCCGGCGTCGCTTCTGGCAAGGGGCAAGTCTGCTTCTTGGCATCACTCTTTTCCTTACCTTTTCTCGTGGAGCCTATCTAGGAGTACTTATCGGTGTGCTCTTGCTTGCCTGGCGCCACAGCCGGCGTGCTCTTGGGGCAGCAGTCAGCCTTGCCGCGGCCTTCGGCCTCGTTGCGCTCATCACTGCTCCGCATCGGATGGCGAATCTCTTAGGCGGTGGCTCAGGGAGCTTGCGCCTTTCAATCTGGCAATCCGCGCTAGCCATGATTCGCGATTTTCCCCTCTTCGGCGTTGGACTTGATCAATTCTTGTATCAATACACGCCTCGTTATGTCAACCCTTCAGCCTGGGCTGAGCGTTTCACGGCGCATCCGCATAATCTCCTCCTCGATCTCTGGTTGCGTCTCGGGCTTGCGGGAATTGCGCTTGCGGCAGCACTCGTGGTTCTATTGGTGCGCTGTGTCGGCCAGGCCTGGACGCGCCGTGAGCCGCTCGCTGTTGCTGCACTGAGCGCATTGGTCGCGGGAATAGTCCATGGCATGGTCGACCAGGGCTATTTTCTACTTGAACTGGCAATGAGTACGTGGATCATCCTGTTTTTGATCGAGGAAAGTGGCATGGTCGGCGTAGCAATGCGAACGGAGGACCAGCAATGCGCATCGTAGTAGCTGGTGGCGCAGGATTTATCGGCTCCCACCTCTGCGAAGCTTTGCTCGCCGACGGCCATGAGGTGATTGCGGTTGACAACCTGCTTACTGGCCAACGCGCGCATGTACAAGCGTTCCTCGATCACCCCCGGTTTACGTTTCTGGAACACGATGTAACGCAGCCGCTCGACCTTGCCGTCGATCAGATTTATCACCTTGCCAGTCCAGCGAGCCCTGAAGGATATCGGCGCTATCCGATTCCGACGCTCTTGGTGAACGCGCTTGGAACCTATCACCTGTTGGAGCTGGCTCGCCGGTACGGTGCACGCTTTCTCTTTGCCTCGACGTCAGAAGTCTACGGCGATCCACTCGTCCATCCGCAAGTCGAAAGCTACTTTGGCAACGTCAACCCGATTGGTCCGCGAAGCTGCTATGACGAGGGGAAACGATATGGCGAGGCAATGACGATGGAATTTGTGCGCAGTTATAACCTCGATGCCCGCATCGTCCGCATTTTTAACACCTATGGTCCCCGAATGGATCCGCACGACGGCCGCGTCGTCCCAAACTTCATCACGCGTGCCTTGCGCGGCGAGCCACTGGTGATCTATGGCGATGGTACGCAGACCCGTTCGCTCTGCTACGTCAGTGACCTGGTGCGAGGCTTGCGGTTAGCAATGGATCGCGATGGATTGGCCGGCGCCGTCATTAACCTTGGCAATCCTCATGAGCAGACCATTCGTGAGTTGGCTGAGCTTGTTTTGGAATTGACGGGCTCGATGTCGCCGATTCTCTTCGCCGAACCACGTCCTGACGATCCCTCCCGGCGTTGTCCTGATATCACGCGTGCACGAACACTGCTTGGCTGGGAGCCGCAGGTTCCGGTGCGCGAAGGCTTGCAGGCAACGATTGCGTATTTCGCTCAGGTGCTTAACCATGCGCCCTCTGCTGGTCTCTGACGATCGTCTCGGGCAACGACTGCGCTCAACGCAGATCCTCGGGATCATACTTTCGCTTGGCCTTGCCCTTGCGATTGTGTTTCTTCCATTTCCGCTTAATCTGGTTGTACCGTTCGGCCTTGCCCTGGTTGTGCTCGCGGTTCGTTTCCCCGCGCTCTTCCCAATTGCCCTGATAGCGTCAGTACCGGTTCAGGAGTTTGGCGCAGTCCAGCTGGCTGGCCAGGATGTGACTGCCACAAAACTTGCGGTGGCGGCTACCGTTGTCGGTTTATCAGCAACGGTATTCGCACGGCGCTGGTCCTGGCGCTTCACGTGGTTGACTGGAGCACTCGTGCTCTATCTCAGCATGCAAGCCCTCTCACTACGCGCGGCTGTTGCGCTCGGTCCGGGGCTCGCTGAAATGTACCGCTGGACTGTTGCGTTGATTGCATTGCTCGCCACACTCAACCTTGTTCGTCACGCCCGTGAGGTGTGGTGGCTTGCTGGCATCGTCAGCCTGTTGATTTTGGCGGAAACTGCAACCGGGCTGATCCAGTCAGTGCTTGGTATTGCGCCGGCAAGTTTCGCTGTCACAGGCGGCCTCTTCCGTGCCTACGGTACGTTTGGGAAGCCAAACCCGTACGCGGGTTATCTCGAACTTGCCGGACTCTGGCTTTTTCCACTCGCGCTTCTCCGCTGGCAACGCGTACGAGCGGCGTATCGTCGTTGGCAGAGCACTCGGCTCCAGGGCAGCGCCGCAAGTGGACCAGTCCGCCGTGCACTGCTCCGAGAGCTTGCGTTTGCATTCTGGCTGACTGCCGGTGTGACAGCGTCAATCCTTGGTATTGGCCTGAGCTTTTCGCGTGGCGCATGGCTTGGCACTGCCGCAGCACTCATTGTGCTTGTCGCTTTCGCACCCCGCGCAATCAAACTGACGCTCCTTACTGGAGCAATACTCGCCGTCTTTGGCCTCTTGCTCAGTGGTGGTGCGATTGCCCCGGCGAGCTTTCGTGCCCGCGCCGTTCAACTGGTTGAACAGCTGAAGCCTTTTGACGTGCGCGATGTGCAAGTGACGCCGGAAAACTTTGCGACGGTTGAGCGGATGGACCATTGGCAGGCCGGTATCGCCATGTTTCTTGCCTATCCATGGAGCGGGGTGGGAGTCGGGAACTTCAATGTCCGGTTCCCAGACTTCTCTCCTCATCCTGGCTTTCGTATTTCGCAAGGGCATGCGCATAACTACTACATCCATGCAGCAGCCGAAACGGGGCTACCGGGCTTGCTTGCCTATCTCGCGCTGCTCGTCGTCGCGCTTGGGACCATTCGCCGAGCGATTCGGCATAGTCCTACCGCGCTTGGCAGAGCGCTGGGGCTTGGGGCTCTGGCTGCAACCGTTGCCTTGATGACGCACAACGTTGTTGAGGACCTGCATGCGTTAAACCTGAGTGTCCATACGTTGGCGGTGTGGGGATTAGCGAGCATTGCGCCATCCCTTGCTGACAGTGCGTGAGATGGGGTGAATCGTGGGGCGCTCAGTTCGAGACGGTGAGCTACCTGTTGCCGAACAGCCACTGCCGTTCGTGACACCGGCAGCTGACCGGTGGTCGCTGCGCAGCGTCCTTGGCCGCGAATGGCGCCGCATGGTGATTGGCGTTGGGATCATTGGATTACTTACAGCATTCGGTGTCCGGCAACTTCATCTGAACATCGGGAACATTCTTGCTGAGTTGCGCCAGACAAGTCCGGGCTTTCTCAGCGTTGCGCTCGGCATCTATTACGTTTCGATTCTCTTACGAGCCTGGCGTTGGCAATACATCCTGCACGGCAGTCTTCCCCCGCCACCCTCTCCACAGCCACGGCTCCGTTCGTTGACTGCGATGTATCTGTGGAGTTGGCTACTCAATTGTCTTACGCCTGCCAAGCTAGGAGAACTTTATCGCGGTTATCTGCTGAAGCGTGCAGCGCCAGTGGGGTTGAGTCAAGCGCTCGGGAGCGTCGTTGTTGAACGCGCAGCCGATCTGCTTGGTCTCTGCACGCTCTTCCTTGTGGCAATTGGGGCAACCTTCGGTGGCGCGCTCGCCAGTCCGCTACGGCGCTGGGTGCTTTGGGCAATTGCTCTCGCTGTCTGTACCGGTCTTGTCCTCTGGCTGTTCGTGCGCTTTCGTGAGACGCTCGCGCGCATGCTTCCGCCACGGTTCCAGTCGATCTACCGCGGTCTTGAAGCTGGAGTGCTTGGTGCACGCCAGGAAATCCCCAAAATTTTGGTGCTCACGGCAGCAATTTGGGGTCTTGAGGGTGTCCGCTTCTATTTCGCTGCCCTTGCTCTTGGCCTCGCGTTGCCGATGCTCATCGCCTTTCTTGCCGCGCTGCTTGCTTCACTCCTCACGACGTTGCCGATTACTCCCTCGGGGCTTGGGTTCGTTGAAGCGGGCGTGACTGGGGCGCTCGTCCTCGCTGGATTTGCTCCAGACCAAGCTGTAGCGGTAACGCTTGTCGATCGCATCGTTGCGTACTGGAGTGTCCTGGTCATCGTGCCGCCGCTTTGGCTTGCAGCTATTGCCCTGGAGCGCTGGTTCCGTGCGCATCGCGCTTGATAGTACGCCTGCCTTGGTGCAACGAGCTGGTGTTGGCCGCTATGCCCGTGGACTGCTTCATGGCTTGGCATTGTCACTTTCCCCTGATGATCACCTGATCTTGTGGCATGGATGTGGTCTCCAACCAGTTGAACATTTACCGTCACTGCAGGGGTCAACCGTGCATCGAGTCGCGGTGCCAATCCCCGCGCGTGTGCTTCCTTGGCTCTGGTATCGCGCGAGCTTCCCGCTCAGACTCGAGCAGATCCTCGGCCCAATTGACGTGAATCATGGACTAGACTTTGTTGTTGCGCCAAGCCGTGCACCGTCTGTCGTCACGATCCACGATCTCAGCTTTCTCGTTGTCCCACAGTATGCTCACCCGCGGTTGCGAGCCTATCTTGCTAGCGCCGTGCCGCGTACGTTGCAGCGTGTAGCCGCGGTCATTGCCGTTTCTGAGCAGGTGCGCCGAGAGATTGCGGCATTCTATAGCATTCCTGACGATCGAATTGTTGCGATCCCCCACGGCGTTGAACCACGATTCCGCCCTCCTTCTGCTGCCGCAATTGCCGCGACGCTCAGCCGACACGGCATTGCGCCCCCTTACTTTCTCGCCGTCGGCACGATTGAGCCGCGAAAGAATCATCAGACGCTTCTAGCTGCCTTTGCGGCGGTGGCTGCCGTTGATCCAGCGGTCCAGCTCGTCGTTGTGGGGCGACCCGGTTGGCTGTGCCGCGGTATTGTTCAGCAACTCCAGGTCTGGGAACGGCGTGGACGTCTGAAGTGGCTGCAGGCATTGGCCGATGATGATCTGCCAGCACTGTATGCTGGGTGCGTTGCGCTCGTCTACCCTTCATGGTATGAGGGCTTTGGTTTTCCGGTGCTTGAGGCAATGGCATGTGGTGCTCCAGTCATTGCCAGCGACCTGCCAGTCCTGCGAGACGTCGCGGGTGAAGCGGCGATGTACGTTCCAGCTGGTGACGCTGAGGCACTTGGTGCAGCAATGCAACGACTGCTCACTGACCAGTCGTTGCGGGAGCAGTTGCGGACGGCTGGTCTGATACGTGCACAGCAGTTTACGTGGGAAGCGTCGGCAGCCCGGCACCTTGCCGTCTATCGGGCTGTGGCCGAAATGCGCAGGTAGTGTTCGATGCCAGAAGTGCATGGCTTGACAGCCGAACTTTGCTTCGGCTTTGGTCTGCTGAGCATCACGCTGCTCTTTCTGCTTGCTTGGCAGGGAGTGCCAGGCATCGAGCGCGTCCTGACCAGTCCGGCGCGGCGTGTGTTGACCAACAGCGTGTTCCCAATCGGGGCACAGATACTCAACCGTGCTGTTGACCTCGTCTTCGCAGCCTTTGCGCTCCGACTGCTTGGTGTGACCGGCAACGGTCAATACGCGATTGCGACCGTGACGTGGCTCTATCTCAAGACGATTTCAGACTTAGGACTCAGTGTCCTCGTCACACGGGAAATTGCCAAAGATCGCGCTGTTGCACCACAACTCCTTGGACAGTCGACGCTTCTGCGCTGGCTGGCTCTGCTGGCCCTTGCTCCCGTCATCGTGCTGTTAAGCCTTGCGGGGCCTCGTTGGCTCCACCTCGCTCCGGCGAGCGTGCATGCGATCCTCTTGTTGTACCTGTCAATCATTCCAAGCAGCTTTTCCGAGGCGATCAACTCCGTTTTTAACGGCTATGAGCAGATGCATCTACCAGCGATCCTGACCGTGTTCACCAATCTTGGGCGCGCGGGATTTGGGTTAGCGGCGCTGTTTTCTGGCTATGGCGTGACTGGGCTCGCCGGGGTCGCGTGTGGCGTCACAGCGCTTTCAGCACTGGCCTTCCGTGTCGCATTGCGCCATCTTCAGGTTCGGCCGCAGTGGCATTTACCGCTTGACCGTGCCCGTCTGTTGTTACAGACAACCTGGCCATTACTCCTCAACGGTCTGTTGATTACCGTCTTTTTCCGAATCGATACCTACGTTGTTCAAGGGTTCCAGGGTGATCATGCTCTCGGCATTTACGATGCTGCGTACAAGCTCCCAAACTTGCTGCCGATTATCCCGGCGTATTTTGTGATGGCGATCTTTCCAACGCTAACACGGCACGCGCAAGGCGGAAAACTGCGCGAGAGCTTTCTCCTCGCCGCCAAGTTTCTCTGGCTACTCGCCTGGCCCATTGTTATGGGGACGCTTGCGCTTGCACCGTTCATGATTCGCATTCTCGGTGGACGCGCATTTCTCCCGGAAGCTGCAACTGCCCTCCGTATCTTGATCTGGTTTGCACCGCTGCATTTTGTCAACGGTGTCGCACAGTATGCGATGATCGCTGTTGATCAGCAACGCACCATTGCCTATGCCTATCTCTTAGCAACAGGCTTTAATATGGCCGCGAACCTTGTGCTTGTTCCGCACTTTGGGTACGTAGCGGCTGCGGTAACGACCGTGCTGACGGAACTTGTCTTATTCTTCCCGCTTGCGCGATCGCTCAACCGTCACCTTGGCTCCATTCCTTGGTTTAGCATCGTGATCCGAACTGTGCCGGCAATCGCCTCGCTTGGTCTTGCGGCGTTGTTCGCAGCGCACCTTGCAGTTCCTCTTGCTCTCCTCGTGCTCTGCTGCGGCGGACTTCTCTACCTTGGTCTTCTCGTTGTTTGCGGTGCTCTTGGGTCAGTTGAATACCACATTGTCCGTGATCTCATTGGACGGCGTGCGTGGCAGAGTGTGCGCGGCTAGTCTGGCTGGAGAGCGAGAACGACGACGTGGTGATCAGCTTGACGCCAGAACGCGAGCCATTTCCCTCCTGGACTGACTTCCCAGTCGTCATTCTGGACTTGCCCGGGCAGATCCCGGGTAAGCCATGGAGTCGCAGATCCAAGACGGTAACCGAGCACAGTATCATGCTCTATCCCCGGTTGGATCGTCCACATTGTCGCGTCGTCACTGAAGCGAAAGCCGGTTGACAGTGGAAGCCGAGTTCGTTGTTGGCTTTGCACATCCATTATCCAGCATCCGTTTTCTTCCGCTGTCGCGCTCAGACCAACAGCGTAACCAACTCGGGTGCCGCTGGGGGAAAGGCGCACGTTGTAGATGAAGTCAGCGCTGACGAGTACATTGACAGCGCCCGACGTTGCATCGATACGCCAGATCCCAGACTGCTGTCCGTCGAGCGTACGTGCGCGGGCTAAAAGCGCCTTGCTATCAGCAGTCCAGGCAAGTGTGGCTGCTTGCAGGCTCAGCAAGGGGTGGGCGTTCGTTCCGTCTCTATTACTTACCCAGAGCCGTACAGCCGGATTGACTGAAGAACTTTGGGATGGAATCGGTAAACGTTCAAGCCAGGCAGCGCGCTGGCCATCGGGCGAAATCCAGGTGACTACTCCACCATTGGCAATCGTCGAGACGAGCGTACCACTCGCATCCCGGACACGCGTGACCCGTTGTGCATGATCTGGGATAGCGATCAGCCCAGCAGCTGAGGGCAATCCCATCATGCTATCGAGCCAATGAGCCTGTCCGTCTGCGAGGTCAATGACCCAGAGTCCAGCGGGTGAGGAGCTGGTGCGATAGACAAGCAGCCGATGGTCGTCAAGCCAGGCAAACAGGCCGCAGCAATCACTGACATCTTGGAACGACGGTACCCCCGATGACGCCTTTGCTGTTGCGAGTGATACCTCAGGCGTTGGTGATGGCGTTGGCGTCGGCTGTTGCTCCTCACTCGTTGGTGAAGATGTTGCCGGTGGTGTCGTGATCGGAAGAGCAAATGAGGTTGGTGTTAGCAACGGCGTTGCCGGGGCGGCATGACTGTGACAACCGCTCAACAAGAGCGTGATGGTAATCAACACGAGCGTAAGATGGCTAGCGCGGCGGCCAGGCATCAGTCCAGTCATTGAGGAGTGGACCACCAAATCGGATCGTGGGTTGATCGTCGATGGTCTGCCATTGATTCGGCTGCTGGTACGGTACTTCAAAGTGTGTGCCATCTCCACCAAGTCCAAGTGTAAGTCGTCGCCAATCAGCTGGAATAACGGTTACCGGATTGATTGCATGGCTCATTGAGCGGTCACGAATCTCAAGGTGCAGATGCGAGGCGCTATGACAGGTTGGGGTCGCTGGATCACCGACGAGCCCAATTTGTTGGCCTTTCTGAACGTGCTGTCCAATGGCGAGCGGTGAACGCTCCAGCAAGTGTCCATAGAGCGAGCGCAGGCCATTCGCGTGCTCGATGACCACATTGTGGGGCGGTGCTCCATAGGGGCCATCAACGGCAACGACGATCCCATCCGCGATGGCGAGGACGGGCGTGCCGCAGCGGGCTGCAAAATCGACACCAAAATGGATGCCTTGTCCCTGTCGGTACAGGCTATCGCGATTGCGGTATGCCGTCGTGGTGTTGCCATACCATTGCACAACGAACCATGTCGAGAGGCTCGGCTCACCAGCCAGTGGCAATCCGAAACTTACCGCGGCTCGGGTGCGCTGTGCGGTGACTCCAGCGCTTGCGGCAATGAAGAGAAAGGCGAGAAGGAGAAGTCGCACCCGACTGGGGCGTCGACGGATCACGTACTTCATGTTAGCTGTCCGATTGATCTCATGCTGTGCTAGAGTCATGATGGCCAAGCGGCTGGGTGATCACGGCGAGTTTGACAACAGGGATGATAACGCTCTTCACCGGTGAGAACCAGCTTGAACTTCACGAAGCGATCCACGCGCTGCGGCAAGAGCTTGATCCAAGTGAGATCGCGACAAGTGTCTTTGATCCCCCGCATGATCTGCAGGCGATTCGCGGGGCGATACGTTCCCCCGGCTTCTTTGGCTCCACGCGTCTGGTTATTGTGCGCAGGCTACTCAGCGCTGCCAGCATGGCGCGTCGTTCATCTCTCGATGAATCCTTGCTTGACATACTGGCTACTTGTCCCGAGACGACGCGCCTTGTGCTACTCGAACCAGTCACCTTGGACACACGTGTGCTCACTGCGCTGAAGCAGCGCATCCCGAACCTTGAGGTAACGGTCTTTTCTATTCCGAGGGGACAAGCGCTGCTGCGCTGGGTTGTGCAACGGGCCGAACGCTATCAGGCAACGATTTCGCCGCAAGCAGCGGAGCATCTCGTGGCAGCAGTCTGTCCGTGGGGGCTACAGTCTACTGAAGGCAATAGTGGGTTGCAGCCCGATCTCGTTCGCCTTGACCAGGAACTCGCGAAACTCGCAACGGCTGCGCTTCCCGAGCGGCATATCACCGATGCGCTTGTCCGACAGCTTGTCGCAGCCGTTGAGCCAGAGCATGGGTGGGCTTTGCTCAATGCATTCGAGCGACACGATCTTGCTGGAATTATCCGGGAAATTGAGCACGAACTTGACCAGGGAACGCCACCCGAACGGCTTCTTGCCCAAATCGTCACGCAACTTGAGCTCTATCTGCAAGTACGGGCAGCTGGACAGCACGCTGAGACCGCGTTAGCATCCGCTGGCATTTCTGCCGGGCGACTTCGGCATGCTATACCAGCTGCGCGCCGTTTTCCGGACGCGCTCCTCCATTCGCTCCTCGAGCAGCTTCGCCAGCTTGATTTGGCGTCAAAACTTGGCCCTGTCGATGTTGGCGCAGGACTGCTGAGTATTCTCGGTACAGCGGTATCGAGAACAACATAAGGGGTGAAGGCGCGTTGTCTTCACCCCTACAACGTTGCCGCTGGTGTCGCTTATGCTGATGCGCCGGACTGCTCAGCTTGGAGCTTTGCTCGGACGAGGGCGTTGAAGCGCTTCATCAGTCGTGACTTGCCCCGTGCTGCAGCATTCTTGTGAATAATTCCCTTGACTGCCGCGCGGTCAAGCATGCTGATCGCATCGCCAACAGCCCGGGCTGCTGCCTCAACATCGCCCGCTTCAATCAGCTTCCGGGCCTTCTTGACGAAGGTCCTCGTCGCAGAGCGATACATCCGGTTGCGAATTCGCTTTTTCTCCGCACGTCGCGCAGCTCGTGCAGCCGATTTCGTATTCGGCAAGGGTCATCTCCTCTTGTTTGCTCGACGCCACGCCTACACTTGCCGACTGGCTAGTGTAGCAGGTTTACCCGTTTGTGTGCAATATCACTGCCTCTATCGCTTCCTTGGCCAACAGAAGCGTTCGGCACGCGGTATCCTCAACGCGATACAAGGGATGGGCGGGATGCGGGCACAGCGGACGGCTCGGTTCCAGTACCGAGAAGCAGCGGAACGTGTGAGTGTATTGAGTAGCGCAAGCGTCGTCGCGCTTGGCTTCGTCCTCAGCCGCGTGCTCGGCTTAGTACGTGAAGTCCTCATCGCAGCACGCTTCGGGACCAGCGCCAATTACGATGCCTACGTTGCAGCGTTTCGACTACCCGATTTTCTCTTCCTGGTCGTCATGAGCGGCGCGTTTGGCTCAGCCTTCATTCCAGTCTTCGGTGGGCTTCTTGCGCGCGGTGAAACGCAACGGGCTTGGCGCTTAGCGAACACGATCTTAACGTTTACCCTGGTCGTTCTTGCCATTACCGGCGTGATTGTCTATCTCGCGGCTGGTCCGCTTATCCGCACAGTCGTTGCGCCTGGGCTCGCGCCGCCGCAGCAAGCGCTTGCTGTTCACCTCACTCGCCTGTTGCTCCTCTCACCACTTTTGCTTGGGCTCGGCGCTGCCGGAAAGGGGATGCTTGAAGCGCAAGCGCGCTTTGCCTTACCCGCTTTTGCTCCGGTGCTCTACAACCTCGGCATCATCGTTGGTGCGGCAGTACTTGCACCATTTTTCGGGATCTATGGCTTGGCCTATGGCGTTGTCCTCGGCGCATTGGGACACATGGGCATTCAATTTCTCGCTCTCTATGCGAACGGATGGCGGTTTATCCCGACATGGGATCTTCATGACCCACAGGTGGGCGAAGTAGCCCGTCTAATGGGCCCACGCGTGATCGGCCAGGCGGCATTCCAGGTCAATATGATTGTGATGACGAATTTTGCATCGCGTCTTGGGCCGCAGCACGTGTCATCATTGAACTATGCCTATCAACTCTTTATGCTGCCGCATGGCGTATTAGCGCTGAGCCTCTCAACAGTCATTTTCCCCTTGATGGCACAGGATGTTGCGCGAGGGTTGCTGGATCGGGCCCGGGCAATGCTGAATCAATCGCTTGATGCCCTGCTGCTCTTCACGCTTCCCGCGAGTGCGGGGCTCTTGCTATTCCGGACGAGTATTGTGCAAACACTTTTCCAGTTCGGCGCGTTCTCGTCGACCTCGACCACGCTCGTCGCCGAAGCACTTGCCTACATGGCGCCGGGACTGTTGGCCTTCGCGGTCGTTGAGGCTGTGACCAGAGCGTTCTATGCGCTACACGATACCCGTACTCCGGTCACTGTTGCGGTTGTTGCCGTTGCCGTCAATGCCCTGCTCTGCGCGCTGTTTGCCTCTCCCCTTGGCAATCGTGGAATCGCCCTCGCCTTGACGTTGAGCACGACGCTGGAAATGGCAATCCTGTTGCTGATCCTGCGACAGCGGCTGCATGGTTTCGGCGCTGGCCTTTGGTCGTCCTTTGGCAAAATGCTCCTCGCCACCGCGGTTATGACCATTATCGGGTGGCAATTCGCTGGCCCGCTTACTCAAGTGACTAACCCGACGAATGGACGCTCACTCATGCAGCCGCTTATCCTGCTCTATACCTGCTTTGCGCTTGCAGCTGCTTACTTTGTCACGGTTGCCCTTCTGCGCGTGCCAGCAGCATGGCGCATGCTTGAACAAGCACAGCGCATTGCAGCGCGGCGACGACGCTACCATTAACCGGAAATGCGCTGGCGGCTCGCTATACTTGATGGTTGTGTATGATGACGTGGCGCGGGCAATGACGAACCAGGAACGCATTCGGAATTTCAGCATTATTGCACACGTTGACCATGGCAAATCGACCCTCGCGGATCGCTTGCTCGAGTACACCCATACCATTGAGACGCCCGAGCAGGCGCAGGAGATTCTTGACTCCATGGATCTCGAGCGTGAAAAAGGCATCACCATTAAAGCCCGTACGGTGCGCATGGAGTATACAGCGCAGGATGGGCAAACCTATGTACTGAATCTCATCGATACGCCAGGACATGTCGATTTTTCCTCGGAGGTAAGCCGCAGCCTCGCTGCCTGTGAAGGCGCGTTGCTGGTCGTCGATGCAGCCCAGGGAATTGAGGCGCAAACGCTGGCCAATGCATCGCTTGCGATCGATCTCGGGCTTGCGTTGATTGCAGTCATTAACAAGATCGATTTACCGAATGCGATGCCGGAGAAGGTCGCGAAAGATATCACCGACCACATCGGCTTGCTCGAAGATGAGATCATCTTCGCTTCAGCGAAGGAAGGTACTGGGATCCCGGAGATTCTCGAAGCGATTGTTCGCCGGATTCCGCCCCCCTCAGGCGACCGTACCGCTCCCCTCCGTGCCTTGATCTTCGATTCGCATTATGACCCCTATAAAGGGGTGATTGCCTATGTCAAAGTTGTCGATGGCGTCCTTCGCCCGGGCGACCGCATTCGGCTCATGGCAACAGGAGTTGTCACGGAAGCCCTGGAAATTGGCCAGTTCCGTCCGTTCATGACACCAGTCAACGCGCTCGCTGCTGGCGAAGTTGGTTATGTTGCGACAGGCCTCAAGGTCGTTCGCGAGTGCGAAGTCGGTGACACGATTACCCATGACGAGCATCCCGCACTGCATCCGCTCCCTGGCTACCGGCCAGTCAAGCCGATGGTCTTCGCAAGCTTCTATCCAGTCAACAGCGATGAATATCCAGAGTTGCGCGATGCTCTCGAACGGCTGCGCCTTAATGATGCCGCGCTCGTCTTTGAGCCAGAATCCTCGGAGGCACTTGGCTTCGGTTTTCGTTGTGGCTTCTTAGGCCTGCTGCATATGGAAATTATTCAGGAGCGGCTTGAGCGCGAATACAAGCTTAACCTGCTTGCAACCGCGCCGAGTGTGCAGTACGAAGTTGTCAAGCGTGATGGCACCACGGTCTTGATCAACAAGCCGTCAGACATGCCGCCAGCAGGCGAGATTGAAGAGATCCGCGAGCCATGGGCACGGGTGACAATCCTCACGCCAAGCCACTATATCGGCAATCTGATGGAACTGGCGACATCGCGCCGTGGTGTCTTGGTTGAAATGGACTATCTGGACCCCCAGCGGGTTCGCCTCGTGTTCGACGTACCATTGGCCGAGTTGATTGTTGACTTCTATGACCAGCTGAAGTCTCGCTCGCAAGGCTACGCGTCGCTCGATTATCAGCCGATCGGCTATCGGCCTGGCGACCTCGTGAAGCTCGACATTCTCGTCCACGGGAAACCGGTTGATGCGTTGTCGCTGATTGTGCATCGTGACCAGGCCTATGAGCGCGGTCGCGAGCTCGTTCAACGCTTGCGCACCTTAATCCCGCGTCAGCTGTTCGACGTGCCAATTCAAGCAGCGATTGGCAGCCGCGTCATTGCGCGCGAGACGATTAAAGCATTGCGAAAGAACGTGCTCGCTAAGTGCTATGGCGGAGATGTAACGCGCAAGCGCAAGCTCCTCGAAAAGCAGAAAGAAGGCAAAGCTCGCATGAAGAAAGTCGGCAGTGTCGAAATTCCGCAAGAGGCCTTCCTGGCCGTGCTGAGCCTCGGCGACAATACGCAGGGGGGCAACCGGTGAGCATCACCGTTGTTGGGCTTGGGCCAGGGCAAGTAGAACTGCTCACAGCTGAAGCACGCGCAATCCTTGAGCATGCTGCTGGCCACATCTTTGTCCGCACCAAACAGCATCCGGTTGTCGCTGCCTTGTCGCATCTCGCCTGGGAAAGCTTTGATCCACTCTACGAGCGGGCAGCAAGCTTTGAAGAAGTCTACGAAGGAATTGTCACAACGCTCATCGAAGCCGCCCGTCATGGACCGGTCGTCTATGCTGTTCCAGGGCATCCGCTCGTTGGCGAAGCAACCGTCCGCAAGCTTCTTGCCCAAGCGCGTGCATCAGCGATGTCCTGCAGCGTCGTCCCTGGATTAAGCTTCGTCGACGTCGTCCTGCCGCTGCTCGAGTGCGATGCACTGGCCGAGAACCTTCAGATCGTGGATGCATTCGACCTCGCTGCTTGCCTCGATGGTCAGCCCTTCTCCGGAGGCCGTTGGCCCATTTCACCCCTTCGGCCGGCGCTCATTGGGCAGGTTAGTGACCGGTTTCTCGCGTCGAAAGTCAAGCTGGCCTTGATGCGACTCTACCCCGATGATATCGAGATTACGGTTGTCAGCAGGGCTGGAATGGCTGATCCACTGGTCCGACGCCTCCCGCTCTATGAGCTTGATCACCACGAGATAGATGCATTGACGGCAGTGTTCATCCCTGCACAGTCTGCTGAACAGAGCCGTGTCGCTGAAGGACTTCAGCAGATCGTCGCACGACTGCGTGCTCCTGGAGGCTGTCCCTGGGATCGTCAACAAACGCCGCAGAGCTTGACACGGCATATCCTTGAGGAAGCCTACGAGCTCGTTGAAGCGATCGAGCAGAACGACACTGAGGCAATCTGCGAAGAACTTGGCGACTTTGTCTTGCAGGCCTTCATGCAAGCGCAACTCGCAGAAGAACAAGACGCCTTCACCCTTGAGGATGTTTTCAGCGGCGTTATTCACAAACTCGTGCGCCGGCATCCACACGTCTTTGGCTCTGTCCGTGCCGAAACTGCTGAGGTTGTGCTGGCAAACTGGGAGCAGATCAAGGCAGCCGAGCGAGCGGAACGCAAGGGGACAGCGGAGAACGGCACGCACGATGTGTCGCCATTTCCAGCGCTTGCCCGAGCACAGCGCTTATTCCGTCAAGCAGCCCGGCGCAAACAGGCTGTGCCACTACCGCCTCACGCCGCAGCGTCGCTTGAAAACCTCCGACAGGAGGCCCCAATACCGGAAGACATGGTGGTGGCACGGCTCGTGGCACTTTGTGCGCTGGCAAGCGAGCAGGGCATTGATCTTGAACGGGCGCTGTTTCGCTGGACACGCCAGGTCGAACATGCCCAGGACACCACTACGATGAATGCGGAGGCGATCGAAGAAGAGAACGGCGCGTAATCGGCATGTGAAAGGGATGCAGATGATGCAAGAACCGACAACAGGGCAACGGGTGCCAGGCGGTCGCTCGTATACAACATGTGGCGAGCTCCGTCTTGCCGACGCTGGACGCCGTGTTACGCTCAAAGGCTGGGTACACCGACGGCGCGACCACGGTGGCCTCATCTTTCTCGATTTGCGAGACCGGTATGGTATTACCCAGGTCGTTGCCAATCCCGAGCACTCGCCTGAGGCCCACGCGGTTGCGGATCGCGTGCGCAGTGAGTATGTGCTCGCTGTCCATGGACAGGTTGTGCCACGGCCGGAAGGAACGGCCAATCCATCGATGGCCACTGGCGACATTGAAGTGCTCGCCGATGCCATTGAGGTACTCAACCCAGCTAAGCCATTGCCGTTTCCTATTCACGAAGAAGCGCCTGTTGACGAAGCGCTCCGGCTCGAATTTCGCTATCTTGACCTGCGACGTCCGCGGATGCAGCGCAACATCCTGCTCCGGCATCAGGTGATCCGCTTCATCCGTGAGTACCTCGATGCTCGCGACTTCGTTGAAATCGAAACGCCAATGCTGATTAAGAGCACGCCAGAAGGCGCACGTGACTATGTTGTGCCAAGTCGCATCTTCCCTGGACAGTTCTATGCGCTGCCCCAATCCCCCCAGCAACTCAAGCAGTTGCTGATGGTCGCGGGATTTGACCGGTACTACCAAATCGCGCGCTGCATGCGTGATGAAGATCTCCGTGCTGACCGGCAACCTGAGTTTACGCAGCTTGACTTGGAGATGTCCTTTGTTGACATGGAGGACATCTTGACCCTCATCGAGGGACTCTATACTGAGCTCTTCGAGCGTTTCGCCACCAAGCCGTTGCAGCAGAAGCCGTTCCCGCGCCTAACGTTTGCTGAGGCGATGCTCCGGTATGGCAGTGACAAGCCTGACTTGCGTTTTGGCCTTGAAATCAGCGATGTCAGCGAACTCGTGGCCGAAAGCCAGTTCAGCGTCTTCCGTAACGCGGTCGCTCAAGGTGGAGTTGTGCGTGGTCTCGCTGCACCCGGTTTTGCCAGCGCCACGCGCAGCCAGCTTGACGGCTTAACCGAAATCGCACGCAGTTTTGGGGCAAAAGGCTTGGTGTGGCTTGCGTTGCAGCACGAAAACGGCCAACTCAGCGCTCGCTCGCCCGTGGCCAAGTATCTCAGCCAGACTGAACTTGAGAGTATGGCAGCGCGCTTGGGCGGCAAGCCGGGCGATCTTCTGCTCCTCGTCGCTGACCAGCCAGATGTGGCTGCCAACGTGCTCGGGCGATTACGCCTCCACCTTGGTCGTGAACTGAAGTTGATTAATGAGCATGTCCATGCCTTTTGCTGGGTAGTCGATCCTCCACTCTTTGAGTGGAACGATGAAGAAGGCCGTTGGGAGGCAATGCACCATCCCTTCACCGCGCCACGGGATGAAGACGTGCCTTTGCTTGAATCAGCGCCGAACCATGTTCGCGCCAAAGCTTACGATCTTGTTGCGGATGGCTATGAGCTTGGCACTGGCAGTATTCGGATTCATCAGCGTGATGTCCAGAATGCCATCTTCCGCATTATGGGGTACGACCAACCAGAGATTGAGCGACGCTTTGGCCACTTGCTCCGGGCATTTGAGTATGGCGCACCGCCGCATGGGGGCATGGCGCCTGGCATTGACCGGACCGTCATGATCTTGGCTGGCGAGGATTCAATCCGCGATGTCAT
This sequence comes from Thermorudis peleae, assembly GCF_000744775.1. Taxonomy (NCBI): domain Bacteria; kingdom Pseudomonadati; phylum Thermomicrobiota; class Thermomicrobia; genus Thermorudis; species Thermorudis peleae. Next base: position 1,444,313 of record NZ_JQMP01000003.1, read on the forward strand.
CGCATTTCCCAAGAACCAGCGGGCGCAAGATCTCATGCTTGGTGCACCATCACCGCTTGACGATCGTCAACTTCGGGAGTTGCACATTCAGGTCGTCTTGCCTGAAGAAGAACACACGCCGGCGCGCTCGTAAGTAGTCGTGCTGTTACCGCGGCGCTGCCTGTTGGGTTTCCACAGGCAGCGCCGCGCCGTCTTCACGTTCCACTGTTTCATAGAGACGCTCTCCCCGGTGTAGTCGCGCGGCAATCCGATACGTCTGGACTTGCGAGCGAGCAGTTGGCGCGTGTGCAGCAAGATACCGGGTTGCTGCAAGCAGCATGTGCCAGCTTTCCGGTGTATTGCCGCGTTGCGCGACTTGGCTGACCGCTGCTTCAACCATCTGAATAGTGTGGAAGTTCCGATCTTCCCGCAGGAGAAGTTGTCCGAGCGTTGCCACGAGCGGTGCAATTGCGCCGCCTTTTGCTTGATAGCGTGCTACTGTCTCAGCGGCCGCTTGCACCTGCTGCTGGCGGTCAAGCAGCTCAGCAAGCGTTGCAAGCTCTTCGTGCGGATCACCTGCCAGAGACGGATAGGACGGGATCCGTACCGCCGGGATATTGAGGAAGCGGTCAAGATAGACACTCATAGCCGCGTCGAAGACCCCGCGAAGCAACCAGGGTGACGGGACACGGCGCAGTCCCCGCTCAACGGCATGAGCAAAGCTCAGCGTATGGAGCGCGGTATCCCAGTCGCTAAATTCATTGCTGGTGGGGAAGTGTGCGATCCGTAGCGCGGCAGCGTAGGTTACCGCTGCGGCAAGTTGGGCGGGTTTGGCACCGTCGCGCAGCGCGTCAAGCAAGGCATCTGCGATCGCCTGTGGATCATCTCCAAGCAAGACTGGGAGAAGTGTGGCCTCATCACTCCATTGGGTTGCTCGAGTCTGTCCCTGCTCCAAGGCCTGTGGCAGTACATCAAACGCCTGCTCCAGGATGCGCACGAGGTCGATGGGACGACGCCACTGGTTATGTTCTTCCATACGATCGCCGTTCACGTAACCCGGCACTAGACTCGGCAAGATCTCTGGCGCAAGATCCCAGCCCAGGCCATCGAGCGCTTCGAGAGCTTTATTCGTAAAGTCGAGTGGGTGTCCAAGACTAACGTAGCGATGGTCGGTGATCGCCGCAAAGAGTGTCTCTGCAATGACAGTCGGATCTGCGCCGTTCGTCAGCATGGAAAGCAGGCAACGTTCGGCCCCCTCACGGTCGCGAACGTCAACGAACTGGCGGAACCAACGTTGATAGAGCGCGTTGTCACGAGCTGGGCCGGGCAGAGGCCGGACCGGTAGGTGCGGAGGCATCTGCTGGGTATCAGCGGCTACGGCTACGATTCCGTGATACAAGGCTAATGGCCGGTCCTGGGGAGCAAGCCACGGAGCGAGGTTCTGCATACAAATCAGAATTGTTAGCCCAGGCCCCCAACCAGCCTGACGATACCGCACGCCAAAACGCGCCGCTTCGCAGTAGGCAGTGGATTCCGCTTTATTCTCCGCAAGCGTGAGCGCAGCTTTCGCAAGGACAAGCGACAGATTGTGTGCGAGTCCGTCCTGTAATCGCTGTAGAGCGTGTTCAACTGGCGAACTGGTTGGCGTCAGGTCAACCCAGACTTCGTTTCCTCGTATCTCGACTCGATACGTGCGCACGTCACCCGCCCAGAGGTCAAATGTGCCGCCGGTTGCAAGATCGAAGCGTGCGTGGTGCCAGTGGCACGTCAGCAAGCCGTCACAGACGGTACCACGGTCAAGCGGAAAGCCCATGTGCGGACAACGATTGTCGAGCGCGTAGACATGGTCGTTTTCAGCAATCAACAGGACTGCGTGGCCATTGAGTGATACGACAAGCTTTCCAGCCGCCTGTACCGCATCAAGCGGGGCAGCGTAGACAAACTGATCCTGTTCCATTGCTTCTGCTCCTTTGAAGCTATGCTGCTAACGCCAGGTGCGTTGTAGACTGCGCCGGATAGCGCGGCGAACCCACCGCCGTTCCACTTGTCGCGTCCGCCCGCGACTGAGGTCGTAGAGGTCAAGGATGCGACTTGCTGGCCGCCGTGCTGAGCGTGGGAGTAGCGCAAAGAAGAACCACCGCCACCACCGCATGGTTCGACTCCTCTCGGCCTGAGGTAAGTGTGGGAGGAAGTTGGCGAGGCGTCAAGAGGAAAATTGGGTGAGAGCATTAACAAAAGACCCGGCGCGATGGCCGGGGGATGTTCGCGTGGCTGGGGCTATCAGTGCCGAGGGGCGGGATCGAACCGCCGACACCGTGATTTTCAGTCACGTGCTCTACCAACTGAGCTACCTCGGCAAACGCCTGAATTCCCGGCGTCGTGGGCGATAGAGGACTCGAACCTCTGACTTCCACGGTGTAAACGTGGCGCTCTACCAGCTGAGCTAATCGCCCATGCCATGGTGCCGAGGAAGGGATTTGAACCCCCACGCCCTTTCGGGCACTACCCCCTCAAGGTAGCGCGTCTGCCTATTCCGCCACCTCGGCATCGCGCTGCCAGCCTCGGCAGCAACGAAAAGTATAGACGCGTCTGCCTGTTCCTGTCAAGCGCGTTGCGTTCGCCCCAAGCTGCCTGCCCGCGTGATTCGCGGGAAACCCTCGTGCGCTTCTTGGAAGAAGGGTACTACGAGGACTGAAGGCACACTGGCGTACTTACTGGGGTGCGGCGCTCCCGCGCACTGAAACCAGTATCTCGTAAACCACGTTGCTGCTTGAGGTTGTTGCCTGGCTTATCGACACTGGCCGCCTGACAGAACAGCACTGTCCGGTGACCGTTACTGATAAACCCAATGGCCGTTATATTGCCCACACTGTTCCTCTCCATGGTTCTGGGAAGCCGTTTCTCGCGCAACCCCAGGTGCGTCAGCGCATGTGGGTTGAGACGCATCTTAACTCGCTTGATCTCTACCGCAATGCGTGCACTATCCTCGAGCGATGTGGCGTGTCACCTGCCCGCGTACAGGTGCGCTTTGGATAGTCAGGCAACTGCCGAGGAAGAGGCATAGACCGGCACTGAGCCTGCACCAGGCACAGGATCACCAGACGCACGGTTGGATCTCTCCAGCGATACACGGGGCAAGGGTACCGCTCCTTGCCCCGTACACGTTGTCTATTTAATCGCAGGCAACTAGCGAGCAGCGGCAGCCGCGGCTTCAACGAAGAGATCGATTGCGCGCCGGTAATTCGCTGCAATCTGCTCAGCAGCCGCTTCAGCGCTGAGGTTGCCATTCAAATAACCGCGCACGCCATCCCACCACAACGTTCGTCCAATCGCAAACCCGATATAGCCTGGGACACCAGCCCCTTGTCGCAGCCAGTGATCAACTCGGTCCGGGTCAGCGCCACGGCCGAGAACGACGCAGCCCACATGGTCGCGCCCACCTTGGCGCACTTGCGCTGCCATCCGCTCACAGTCTTCGCGCCGGTCAAGCCCTTCGATCTTCCAGATATCCGGCTCAACCCCGGCTTCCTGAAACTCGGCGATCGCTTGAACCGTCAAACTTGGGCGAACATCCCGATCATATCGCTCCGTATCCCCACCGACTGATTCAAGTTGCGCCTTCGTCGCTGGCACCAGCAATTCCAGGAGAAACTTCCGGTCACGTTCATGCAGCCAATCCGAGAGCCGCTTTAAGCGCTCAAGCTGAATGCGCTTGGTTTCGGGATCATCGTCCGGGTTATAGCGGACCAGTGCCTTGGTAAATGTCGGATTAAAGTCTTCAATATGCTTCGCAAAATCTTCGCCATATTCAAAGTCAAAGACTTTCTGTCCACTCTTTTCAACCGGCATCGCAAACAGATAGCCTTGCGCGCGGGCATCCCGGGCAACATCGGCACCATACTGCTCGTCAACGAGGATGCCAGCGGCGTCACGGGGAGCGCCGTTGCGAATCGCATGCTGAAATCCTTCGTAAATGACGCGTTTGGCAGCGCGAACGCGCTCTGGCACCTCGTCCGGTGCAACACCAGCCTTTTGGGCCATCTCTTCAAATGAACTTCGGTGATCAAACGCCAGAATGTAGAGCGGTCGATCGTATCCGAGTGTTCCCATTACCGATGCTCCTTTCACTCCAACCCCTATGAGGGGTTGTACCCGATAGTGCGCACGCTGACAAGCCTTTTACCTATGGCAGGCGTTGTGCAGCGATCATACCAAGACTGCAAGACCAACACCCTTCGCTGTTACGTACTCCTCTCCTTGAGCAGCCTGCAATCTCTCTGTTCACGCTGCTTTTTCTGCGAGATTGGATGGTGGTGCCCCTTAGCTAGCGGGAACGTCGTGTCGGCAAGGCTGTTGCATCATAACATGTCGCGCACCGACCGAGTATGAATGCCGACACCGATCAGTGTGATGCAGCCGTTGACAGCGTGGCCAAATACGCAGTATTATTGCAGGCGGATATTGGGGAGTCGTCTAACGGTAGGACGGCTGACTCTGGATCAGCAAGTTGGGGTTCGAATCCCTGCTCCCCAGCTTCAGGCACAAGGCGGCTGACAAGCTGCCTTGTGCTTTTTGCTCACCAGCTCATTTCACTGGAACCCTATCCCAATCTGCCCAAGCGTAAGCACATCAGCATGGCGGATATGGGTTCGCTATACTCAAGCTAGCACGAATCTGGTGAGATGGAGGGAACGTTGATTGAGACACGGATGGCAACCGAGCGTGCCTTCCTCATTGGTGTTGACTGGGAACGGGATGGCTGGGATATTGAGTCGTCGATGGCAGAGCTTGCCCAGCTCGCGCGCTCGGCTGGCCTTGACGTCGTTGGTATGCTCACCCAACGGCTGCCCCATCCGCACCAAAGCCACTATCTTGGCGCAGGCAAACTCGAAGAACTGAAGGCACGTCAGGCAATCACGCCGTACGATGTGGTCCTCGTCAATGACGAGCTGAGTCCAGCGCAACTCCGAACACTCGAGGACGAACTTGGGGTCAAGGTCATTGACCGGACTGCACTGATTCTTGACATCTTCGCCCGGCGTGCCCAGACGCGCGAAGGTCGACTCCAGGTTGAATTAGCCCAGCTGGAGTATCGGCTCCCGCGCCTGACGCGAATGTGGACACACCTGTCGCGACAGGCTGTTGGTGGCGTCGGCTTGCGGGGACCTGGTGAGACGCAGCTTGAGATCGACCGGCGCCGGGCACGACAACGGATCACACAACTTCGACGGGAAATCGCCGAAGTACGTGCCCATCGTGAGCGCTATCGCCAGCGCCGCCGGCAGAACCAGATGCCCGTTATCGCGTTGGTCGGCTACACCAACGCTGGAAAGTCAACGTTGCTCAATGCCCTTGCCGGCAGTGACGTCTACGTTGCAGACAAACTGTTTGCAACCCTGGATCCGACAACGCGGCGCGTGACATTGCCAAGCGGCCGCGTCGTGCTCCTGACCGATACTGTTGGTTTTATTCATCGACTGCCGACGATGCTCGTTGCAGCATTTCGCGCAACGCTCGAAGAAATTCTAGAAGCTCGTGTCCTCGTCCACGTTGTCGATATCACCCATCCACGGGCAGCTGAGCAGGCGGCAACGGTCCGCCAAGTGCTTGCCGAACTCGGCGCTGCGCACTATCCAACGTTGACGGTCCTGAACAAGATTGATGGTATCGAGCCGAACCTCTCTCCCGAAGAGCTTGTCCGCGAATTTGACCTTGATGGCGATGTTGTGCCAGTCTCGGCCCTCAAAGGCACTGGACTTCCCTTGCTTCTCGAACGGCTCGAAGCCAAGCTGATGGAGGCTGAGCGTGTTCGCGAGGTAACCCTTGTCCTACCGTATGACCAAGTGCGCATGCTGCACCTCTTCCATGAACGAGGGCATGTCGAGGATGTCAGTTACCTCCCGTACGGGGTGCGCGTCCGGGGCCGTTTCCCCGCTTATCTTTTGGCATCCCTCATCCCCCAACTGCATCCAGTAGTCGAGCGTGAGGGGCAACGACGACCAATTGAGCGCATGAACCGGTACGAAAGTCACATTCCCTCGCCACAGCCTTTCCCCAAGCACTCCGTATAATGGCCAATGTCGAGGGTGTCTTGGTGACGGAAGGGGGAGGCGTGGCAGTCGGGGAAGTGCTGCAGCAACTCCGTGCTGAATATGGCTGCGATCTTGCAGCCCTCGTTGGTGTTGATGGATTGCTTATCGAAGCGGCGACTGCTGAAGGTCTTGATGCGGAGTCGGTTGCCGCAAATGCAGTGAGTGGCTTACTGATGATGGAAGCGCTTGGGCGCGAACTCCAGGAAACGGCAGCCCGGCAGGCCCTCATTGAGTTCGCCGACCACGTCGTGCTTGTTGCCCCACTGGGGGGTGATGTTGCGCTTGTCCTCGTTGCCTCAGGCGAGTCTAACCTTGGACGACTTCGACTTGCAGTACGGCGGATTCGTCCGCGTCTTGAAGCCGAAGTTGCCGCGCTGTAATCGCTCAACCGGTGCATGTATGGAGAAGGAATGAATACGCAACCAACCGCATGGACGTATGCCCAGGCAGGCGTTGATCTCGACGACGTTGCCCAGCTGAAGCGTCGCATTGCGACGCTTGCCGCGCAAACATTTACTCCTGGCGTCGTTGGCGGCATCGGCCACTTCGGCGGCCTCTTTCGCACGCCGGGGGAAAACATGCTTCTTGTGTCAAGCGTCGACAGCGTGGGCACGAAAGTGCTCCTTGCCGCGCTACTCGAGCGGTATGACGGCTTGGGCATTGATATCGTCAATCATTGCATCAATGACGTGCTCGCCTGTGGCGCACGCCCACTCTTTTTTCTTGACTACCTTGGGTTAGGAAGGCTTAACCCGGCGGCCGTTGAAGCGATTTTGCGTGGCATCGCCCATGCTTGTCACGAAGCAGGCTGCGCGCTTATCGGCGGGGAAACGGCACAGCTGCCTGGTCTCTATCGTGACGGTGCATTCGATATTGTGGGATGTATTGTCGGTGCTGTGCGGGCCGATCACGTACTCGACGGTTCAGCCGTTCGGGCCGGGGATGTGCTCGTTGGTTTACCGAGCAATGGTCTTCATACCAACGGCTATTCGCTTGTCCGCGCGGTACTTGGTCTTGATGATGATCCGCAACGGGCTCGCGCGCTTCTTGCTGAACAACCCGCATGGGCTGAAGCTTCGCTTGGTGAGCTACTGCTTCGTCCCCATCGGTCATATCTGCCGCTTGTCTTACCCTTACTTGACTCTGGGGTCGTCCATGCTCTTGCGCATATTACTGGAGGAGGTATCTGCGAGAATCTGGCACGCGTGATTCCGCCCGGGCTACAAGCTCGTGTTCGACGCCAATCATGGCCAATACCACCGCTCTTTTCCTTCTTACAGGAACGTGGCCATATTCCCGATGAAGAAATGGTACGGGTATTCAATCTTGGTATCGGCTATATTCTCGTTGTTGATGCACAGGTCGGCCACGCACTCCCATCCCAGCTTGGTGAAGGTTGGGTCATTGGCGAGGTTGTGACGAGTGCACACGATGAACCTCGTGCTGTGCTGGTGGCCTAAAATTCCCCGCAGTGGTATCTGGGAGCTGACATGAGCAGGCATGGCACCAAGCGACTTCTCGCACCAGAGACGCTACTCCACGCGCAAGCGCTGCTTGAGCAGTTTCTCCATGACTCGCAGGCCACACTTGCATTGCTTGTTGATCGGAATGGACGAGTACTCGCGGCCCAGAGTCACGAAGGGACTGAACGGCTTGCGAGTCTTGGCGCATCTGTTGCTGCTGTGTATGCGGCATTGCAGAGTGTGGCGAGCCTTTTGCATGAGGAGCGGTTCCTTACGCTCCTGCATGAGGGCTTGCATGAGCGCCTCCTTGCTGAAGCTGTTGGCTCACGCTGGCTTCTCGTTGTCATATTTGGGCAACATGTGCCACTCGGTTTAATGCGTGTGTTGGGTCACCAACTCGCTGAACAATTAACGGTGCTGCTTGAGCCAAGTACTCCGCCACGTCGCCTTCGCGAGCGACGAATTCGTCGAGCTGCTCAGGATACAGTTGATTTAATCTTTGGCTTCGATGCAACCGATACCGAAGCGCAGCCAGGAGCGAACCCATGGCCTTAATTAACGTCGCTGCGCGCGAAATTCACGGTAAGATTGTCTATTACGGACCGGGATTATCCGGTAAGACAACCAACCTGCAATATATTCATGCTCATATTCCGGAGCATACACGAGGGGAACTGCTCTCTGTTGACACTGAGTCGGAGCGGACGTTGTTCTTTGACTTTCTGCCTCTCAATCTTGGCACTGTTCACGGATTCACGATTCGTTTTCACTTGTACACTGTTCCTGGACAAGTTCTGTATGAGCGAACGCGTGTGGCGGTTTTAAATGGTGCTGATGGCGTTGTCTTTGTGGCAGATGCCCAGCGAGATCGGCTTGCGGAGAATATTCAGAGTCTTCGTGAACTTGGGCAGAACCTCATCGCTCAAGGCAAGCCTTTTCTCAATTTCCCATTAGTCTTGCAGTATAACAAAATGGACTTACCAACAGCGCTCCCAGTTCCTGTTCTTGATCGCTATCTTAACCCGATGCGTGCGCCGCGGTTTGAGGCCGTTGCGGTGCGTGGTGTCGGCGTTTTTGAGACCCTACGAGCGATCTGCAAGCTCGTTGTCAAGCGCTTCTAGCCCATTCCCAGTAAGATTGCCTCGGCAAGTAGTGCTTGCCGAGGCAATGCGCGTCGTTCTATCCGGGAGTCTGTATGCGTTTGGCGGAGCGCTTTCGTGATGACCCCTCCTTAGCACGAGCCCGTGCTGCTGGTGATATCGAGACACCCGATCCACCGCATAGTGAGCACGTGGCCTACCTCAGTTTGCGTCTTTATGACCAACTTCGCGAATTCCTGCAGTTACCCTCTGAAGGTCGAGACTTACTTGCAGCGGCAGCGCTGTGGCACGATTGCGGGCAATTTCGTTCATTGCCAGACCATCACCGGCAAAGCCTCCGGCGAATTCTTGCATTACCGCTGAACGGATTTAGCCGTGAAGAGCAGGCTGTCATTGCGAATATTGCACGGTATCACCGGGCTGCCCCGCCGTCGATTGAGCACCCGGAATATCGTCGTCTCTCTCCTGCTCAACGACGCGTGGTTGACCAAATGGCAGCGATTCTCCGTATTGCTGAAGGTTTGGATGCAGGTCATCTCCAGCTTGTGGAGGATGTCGTTGTTGAGCAACAACAGGGATATGTCGTAATCTGGGTCTACGCACCAACGCTGCCCTCGCTCGAAATCGAGCGCGCCCAAGCTCGTGCTGGCCTCTTCCGCGATGTCTTCAGCTGCGATATCGATGTGCGCTTGGCTCTCCCTGAAACGAAAGGAGCAAACACTTCATGCGCGCACTAATCTCCGTCGCCGATAAGTCAGCGATTGTCCCGTTTGCGCAAGCATTGCACGAATTAGGCTGGGAGCTCATTTCAACCGGCGGCACCGCTGCCATACTCGATGCAGCAGGATTACCCGTGACCCCAGTCACCGAGATCACTGGATTCCCAGAAATTCTCGGTGGTCGCGTAAAGACACTCCACCCGGCAATTCACGCAGCGATCTTAGCCCGACGTGAACAGGAAGATGACCTCGCCACACTTGCAGCGTACGGGATTACGCCGATCGATCTCGTTGCGGTGAACCTTTATCCATTTGCTCAAGCCGTGCAGCAGGGCGCCGTACTCGAAGCTGTGCTCGAACAGATCGATATCGGCGGCCCAGCACTTCTGCGCGCAGCAGCAAAGAATTTCCCATCCGTCTTGCCGGTTGTGGATCCCTCCGACTATCCCATGCTCTTGAGTTTTCTCCGACAGGGAGGCCCCCGAGCAGTCCCCTTTGCCGTCCGGCGTGGGCTAGCTGCAAAAGCGTTTGCTCATGTTGCATGCTACGATAGCGTGATCGCCCACTATCTCGGTGAAAAGCTTGAAACCTTCCCGCGCGAACTCCCCATCGGGCTTGCAAAGGTTGAAGAGCTACGCTATGGCGAAAATCCAGGGCAGTCCGCTGCTCTGTATCACCTCTATAGCCCCTCGTATCCAGTCAGCTCACCGTTTGCTACCCTCCAAGGCAAAGCGTTGTCCTATAACAATGTCCTCGATGCACTTGCAGCCTGGCTTGCAGTTCAGGAGTTTGATGAACCGGCCGCCGTTATCGTCAAGCATGCAAACCCCTGTGGGGCTGCAACCGCTTCAACACTGCTCGATGCCTACACGAAAGCCTTTGCTGGTGACCCGATTTCTGCATTTGGCGGCATTGTGGCCTTGAACCAAGAAGTCGACCACGAAACGGCACAAGCCCTAACCGAACAGTTCTACGAAGTCATTGTCGCCCCGAGTTTTGCAAGTTCGGCGCACGAGATCCTCAGCAAACGCAGTACACTCCGTCTTCTCCAAGCAACACCACTGCGTCGCCCTAAATTGAGCTTACGAACTATTGGTTCTACAGTGCTCGTGCAAAAGCCCGATCGTATTGCGGATGATATTACCCAGTGGCACGTCGTCACCAAACGCGCCCCGACAGCAGAGGAATGGCGAAGCCTCCAATTCGCGTGGCGCGTTGTTCGTCACCTCTGGTCGAATGCGATTGTGCTCGCGCAAGGGACGGCAACGGTCGGACTCTGCGGTGGACAACCCAACAGAGTTGATGCTGTCCGCTTTGCTGTATGGCGTGCCGGCGAGCGGGCCGCTGGATCGGTACTTGCAAGTGATGGCTTTTTCCCCTTTGCCGATAACATCGAGGTTGCTGCACAAGCCGGTATCACAGCCGTCGTCCAGCCAGGGGGATCTCGGCGTGACACAGAGGTCATCGAAGCTGCAGACGCAGCAGGCATTGCAATGGTCTTTACGAACCAGCGCGTATTCCGACACTAAAGCGCATCTGGATCGAGGCTTTCAAGTAACGGAAGAAGGCGATCATAATCCTGCTTAAAGACGCGCGCGATCTCACGTGCAGCCTGCTCAAGCCAAACTCGATCACGACCCCGCGCATCAAAGACGTAGCGAATATGCGCGACGAGCAACTGGTCGGTTGGCACTTCACCAGTATAGTGCGCAAGGATGCTGAAATATCGCGGACGCGCTGTAAACTGAACGACATCGTCAGACGTAGCAACTTCTACTGAATAGTGAAGCGGAGGTGGTAAACTCGGCAGCACGTGGTGAATAACTCCATTCGCTTCATAGCCGACAGCAACAGCGTGGAACAACGAACGCAGGATATGCTTCAACTCGGGGTTCTGCTCGTAGAGCGCTGCGTCACTCAGCCCTTGTCGCCCACGCCGGATAATTCGTCGTCCTGGGTCAATGCTACTCGTTTCCCCGTAGGCAACAACAGCGAAAATTCGCTCTCCTTGGACTCCATGCACAAGCACGAGGCTGCCAAGAGGCGGTATGCAATGAAGTTCCTCACACTCCGAGATGAAGCCGATTGTGCTTGTTGAGACAATTTCTCCCCAACGCTGGCGTTCAGCCTCAGGCATAGCGTCCTCGCTTGCTTCGCTGTTTGGCAGATTCCCGCAAAAGCATCCCGTGTTCTGCAAGCAATTGTTCAATCATCATCAGCAATGTCTCGCGTTCTTCAGCATGAATTACCGCTTGTTCATGCGCTTCCTGTAGCGCTAGTGGATACCCACGTGCTCGGTTACACTGATCGACAAGCACGCCATGGACAAAGTCGAGCATCTCCTGGTCAGCAGCAACCCAAGCGGGCACCTCAACGCGAGCAACTTCTGTCCCAGTATGGAGATAGAAGAACACGATGCGGTCTTCAGGCGGATAATGATCAAGTACGCGTGATGAGCTTTGGAACACCTGCGATCGTTCGCCGGGCTGAAGAGCAAGCGCTTTCTCAAAAAGTTCACGATCAGGAATGTCTGGGAGCTGATCACAGGCTGGGCGATGCCCTTCCGTGACGATGCGCGCACGGCAATGGTCACAGTTCACTGGTAGGCCATGCAGCGGATAGTCACAGACAGCAACGCGGAGAACGTTATACACGTCACTTGACCCCGGGAAGCTGATGAAACCAGCAACGGGAACACGCTTTTCACGAAAGGCAGCGAGTGCCGCAAGAAACGGCTTTAACCCCCACGATACGACGAAATCGGGGAGCCCTTCGAGTCCCCAGAGGATGAGTGTTCCATCGAGGACTGCTAGAGTGCCAAGGGATATGTCATTACTGGCCAGCCGAACTGCCGCCTCAAGCTCCGCTACAGCCCGCCGAATCCCAAGCACTGCACCCGCTACGGGCACCCGACGTGAACGATCGGTGACATAGAGCTCCTCGTCATTCGCACAGAGTTGCGTTTCAACATCAAGAAGAGCCTCACAGATTGCGCCATATTGGAGGATAGCGTAGCCGACGTTCAAGACGTAGTAGCGCAATGGAGTATGCCGATCGGGATGGATCACTGATCCATCGGTTGCAACCACACGATAGGAACGTGGTACGGCAGGTGACGGAAAGCGGTCAAAGTAACCAGCGTGTGTCCGCGCTAGTAACCAGGAAGTTCGTGCAGACGCAAGCCGCTGCAGTACCTCGGCCTCATCAAATACTGCGAGCGCCTGGTGGAGAACGTTCCACCGGGGCCGGGTTGCACCAACATTCGTCTCGACAACCGCACGAAGCGGCGCAGTGATCGCCGTAAAATCAATCGGCATAGCGTCGGTCACGCAGTCGGCTCACCAACTCTGCCAGTAACACGCCGAGCCCAATCATCAGGGTGGCGCAATTCGTCAAGGGTCGGGAGCAGCGCCGGTCCTTCCCAGATTCGCCGGAAGACATCCCGTCCATAGCGCTGGATGATCGCGTCAGCAAATTGTTCGCCAAGACGGTACTGCTCAAGCTTGACATCAAGACCAATAAGGCGAATGAACAGCTGCTCAGCAGGCGTACGCTGTTGCTGGCGCTGCTCAAAGCGGCGAGCAATTTCAGCATAGGAGGGAATAGTCTCGCGCCCAACAGCATTCATCACATGATTTCCATAGCCTTCGATAACGGCCATGACAGCTTGGACCTGCTGAAAGAGCTCACGCTGTTCAGTTGACAGCAGCGATTCAATAAACGCTTGGGTATCATCACCACGGCCAAAAAGAAGTGGTACAGCCCGTAGCCCTTGTTGCAGGCGCTTCATGAGTTGCCCCTCGGCGTACAAGCTTGTCACCAAGCGAACAATTCGATCATTGAGGTAATCGCGAAGCCAAGGGTGTGCCTCAAACTCAAAGGCATGCGTTACTTCATGCAGAGCAAGCCAAAAACGAAAGTCGACAGGATGGACTCCCAGCTGACGCTCGACCCAGCGCACATTTGGTTCAACGAAGTATAGGCGCCCTGTCGTTATCGGCTCACGGCCAAGCAACACCAGGTCATACTGTCCGAGGACTCGACGGGCAAGAAAACCTAACATGATACCAACTTCGGTAGTGGCAAGAACTTGGCCAGCCTGGATCCACGCAAGAGCACCTAACCGTAATGCTGGATGGTCAGGAAGGGAGACAAGCTCTTCAATCGGGCGAAGAAGCGCGGCAAACCCCTCAAGATTTGCATCGATCCAATCAACACGGTCGAAAGCGTAGACTCGTTCAACTGCAGCAGGAATTGAATCACCGGTATATGAAGCGACAAGCGGAGCAGCACGTTCAACCAGCTCACGATAGGCAGCCGTTAAACGCGCACGCTCTTCACCATTTAGCCGCTCACGCGCATTGGCCTGGATCGCGAGCTGGCGAACTCGTTCCCAGTCGATGAGACGCGGTGTTGTGTATGAGCGTGCAAAATCTCGCGCACGAGCGCCGGCCCACGCGCCGACAGTCATGCCAAGGAGCAGGCCGACCCCAAAGAGGGTGCGCGTGTTATTCTGATTCCGCGAGAAAGATAGTGGACGCATTGCCGTACGATTCATCCTTTCTTCCTCCGTCTAATGTGACGGGGTAGGCGTCGTCGATGGCTTTGCCGCTGGCGTCGGCGTTGGTGTCGTCGACGGCTGCGGACTTGGTGACGGTATAGGCTCTGGAGCCGGCTGCGTGCTCGACGATGCCGGCTGATTCGGCGACGGCCCAACGAGCGTCACATTGGACGACGGCAAATAGTGACTCTTGAGCACCAGATCATCAATCAACTGATCCCCCTGGTAAACCCGGCGATGGATCATCGCATCAAAACCATCACGCGCCTCTTCAACGACGACCCGAGCACCGGGTGGCAAATCGGGAGAAACTTCAACGCGTGGTGTTGGATCAGCTTTCACGACGTTCGTAATGACAGGATTATCGACCTCGACACGCCAGTTCGGTTTCGTTCCCCAAATTTCAAATCGCACCCACTGGCCATCAGCAGTTGCGACGATCGCGATCCAGTCATTGGTCGTATTCCGAAACTTGAAATCAAGTCCATAGTCAGTGTCAACGGTCGCATCAAGGCCAGTTAAGCCGCTTGGTGGTTGTCCATAGAGCGGAATCCAATAGAGATGCCAATTGCGCTCCACAATCGGGAAACCGCCCCAAAATGCCGCGTGAAAGAGTGTCGTCGAGACCTGACAGACACCGCCACCGACAGAAGGCACAGTAGCAACCTGGCCGTTCGTCGCAACAATGCCGTAGCCAACTTTAAAGCCGGACTTCAGATCAATTGGACCAACCGTCGCATCAAAGGAGAATACCCCACCGGGTGGCACAAGCGCCCCGTTGACCCGTTGAACAGCTAGTTCAACGTTGTACTTTCGATTCGGAACCGAACCACCATAGTATGTCGCACCTGAGGAAATTTTCTCGCGGATTTGGATCTGTGATGCCATCGCTGCAGTAATCTTTGGCGGCGTTGTCTTCACAGTAAGCTGCACGTCCCGCTGCCCAGCCATCAGCGCTTGCTTGAGTGTAGAAGCTGAGGCTGCGACATCGAGATCCTGGCCCGGTTGTTCAGGCGCAACAACCTTGACCTGGCCATTGAGATAACGCAGTTGAGCATCCCGCGCGTCAACATGGACGTTGGGAGCAAGATCCTGGAGGAGGCGACTTACTGCAGCGTCATCAACCGCCACATCAAGCCCCGCTACACCCCCGCTGGCATCGTTCTTCGGCACAAAGGTGAGCAACTGCGCCATTTGGTCAGGACGTAGTGTAGCAGTGCCATTCGTGCCCCAATGCAGGGTAAGCGGAGCATTGACCAAAGACTGGGCGCGATCTGCTGCCTGCTGCGCCATTTCGGCTGTCACCGCCGCAGGCCTGGTAACTGTTCGCACGACAACGTCATGCTTCCCTTGTTGCAACGCTGCAACGATGGCATCAACTGAACCTGCCGGATCAAGCACCTGTCCGGGCTGCGGCGGAACAACGACAAATCGTCCACCCTGCCAGCGAACAGTTGCGTCTCGTGGTGCTTGTGAAACATGATCGCGCAGCGTAGCAAGGTAGCTTTCGACAGCTGCACGGTCAACTGGCTGAATCGTCGGATTCCCATTTGACGAAGTGACAATGGTGAAGAGCCGCACAAGATCTGATGGTGGGATAGCCCAACGCTGGTCACCTGCCACCAACACCAGTGGCTGCCCAAACGCGGCCTGCGCCTGCGGCAACAGTGGCTTTAAGGTATCCGCCGTAATCGTTGGTTTAATCGTCACAAATGGTACAGCGATTGCGGCAGTGTCACGCTGACCAAGTCGATCGACGAGCATAGCATAGAGCGTGGCAACATCGATACCGCGGCCGGGATGATCAGGAGCAATTTGAATACCTTTGCCATCAAACGTAAAGTGCGCGTCAACTGGTGGCTGCGCAACTCCTTCAGCAATGGGAGCAAGTTGCTTAACGAATGCGGCTGGATCAATGGTAACGGCACTCGAGACAGCAGCGCCAAACAAGCGAGCACGCACCCAAGCGGCAGAATCGTGCCACAGATCACCTGTACGACCGTAGCGATACGCAGCGTCAGCAGCTTGGCTGGGATTGATCATGACATGTAAGTCGGCAAGCGCAAGCGGCCACTCTCGTCCGTCGGCACGTAAGGTAATCGTTCGTTGGGCAAAGGCTTGTTGCTCGGTTGCAATGCGAGCCTCAGCTTGTTGTTGCGTTAATCCGCCAACAGGGATTCCCGCAACAGTAACACCGGGATAGATCTTGCCATGCCAGACATAGCCATAGGCAAGGACAGCAGCACCACTCAGCATGCAGAGAAGCGCGAGCGTCGCTGCAACAAGCAAAAGGGCGCGCTGGCTAACATGCCAGACGCGCTGTTGTGCTATTGACCACTGCCTTGCCGGTGCAATATCCGCCATGCTCTGCCGTTGTCCCCCTCGCCACCTGTTCAGTGGCTTCCTTCCATCACGCGACGTGCTGCCGGCCTGAGTGTACCACAGGTCCCGAGATCCATCCCTTGCCTCGTGCAAGGAAGCTTGGTACATTCCGGCAGGGATAGGTACACGCGGAAGGAACAAGGGTGGAACGACAGGTTATTCAAACACCATTAGCCCCAAAGGCAATCGGGCCCTATTCGCAAGCCATCCGCTTCGGCCAACTCCTCTTTACGGCAGGACAGATTCCGCTTGACCCACACACGGGTCAACTCGTCGGTGATGACATCGCAACGCAAACGCGGCAGGTTCTTGAGAATCTCCGGGCCATTGTTGAAGCAGCTGGCAGCAGCTTTGCGCATGTTGTGAAGACAACCTGCTACCTTGTTGACCTTGGCGACTTTCAGACATTTAACCAAATCTATGCCGAGTATTTCGGGGAAAGCGCTCCAGCACGTAGCACGGTACAAGTCGCCAGCTTGCCAGCCGGTGCACGTGTCGAGATCGAGTGCATCGCTATCGTGCCCGAAACTGCTTAGGGGCTCGCGTAGAACACGACCGTCCTTGCATACTGGCGAATCAGCATGATAGACTATCGGCCAGGAACTGGGTGAGTAGCTCAGCTGGTTAGAGCGCGCGGTTCACATCCGCGAGGTCAGGGGTTCAAGTCCCTTCTCACCCACTTTGTGTATTGGGAAGGATGGCAGCGAGAGTCGCTGCCGTTTGTCTTACCGGAGCGAGGCAGCTAGCGCTTACAGGACGCGCTTGATGCATACAAGTACCCCGAAAGCGCTCCGCATGTGTTAACGTTCTGAACGCGGCATCTTCACGGTCCGGATTTCCGAGAGCGCCTGGCGGGGTAGAGAGGGTGGGAGATGGTTCGCGAACGCCCAGTCGTACTGACACCGCAAGGCAAAGCTCAGCTTGAGCAGGAGCTTGAGCACTTACGCACGGTGAAGCTTCCCGCGCTCGTCGATCGGCTCCAGCAGCTGAGCAATGAAGGCGATATCTCAGACAATAGCGAGTACGAAGATACCAAGGAAGAGCTGGTTCATACTGAAGCGCGAATCCGGGAGATTGAACACATTCTCCGCCGGGCGCAGATCGTGACGGCTGGTGACCGAGAACGGGTTCATCTCGGCGCGCGCGTTACCGTGGTTGACGATGAGGGCATCGAAGAAACCTGGGTGATCGTCAGCCCGGAAGAAGCAAATGCCTCGCAGGGTCGCATCTCCGTCGAGTCACCTGTGGGCTCAGCTCTGCTTGGAAAACGCGTCGGAGACACCGTTGTCGTCCAAGCCCCTGGCGGCGAAACACGTCTCACCATCAAACACATTGAGTAACGCCAAGGCAGTGGATAAGCACGTGGTATCCTAGCCCCGGCATCATCTGGGGAGAGGTGGGGTATGCCACTGAACGACCAGCAGCAGCAACGGCTTGCAAAGCTCCAGGCTTTACGCCAACAGGGAGTCGACCCTTATCCCCCGCGAGCAACGCGAACACACACAACGCAAGCAGCCATCGCTCGCTTTCTCGAGCGCGAGCCAGCACTCCAGGGGGCGCCCGACCCCGAGGGCATTAGCGTTGTCGGAAGGCTCACTGCAATCCGGGACATGGGGAAACTCGTTTTCTGCCACATTCGCGATGGCTATGGCGCTCTCCAACTCTATCTCCGCCAGGATGTGCTGGGCAGCGAGCAATTTGCCTGGTTTAAGCGGTATCTGGACCTCAATGACTTTGTTGAGGCCCATGGTCACCTGTTTCGTACCCGCACCGGTGAAATTACCCTCCAGGTAACCAGCATCCGCTTGTTGAGCAAGGCATTGCAACCTCCGCCTGACAAATGGCATGGGCTCAGTGATGTTGAAACCCGATATCGACAACGGTACGTTGATCTGTTAGCGAATGAAGAAACACGGCAACTTTTCGTCACACGCACGCGGATCATTAGCGCGATCCGTCGGTTTCTTGACGAGCGCGGCTTCCTGGAGGTTGAAACGCCAACATTACAGCCCCTCTATGGAGGAGCCGCAGCTCGTCCATTTACAACCCACTACCATGCACTTGATCAAACCTTTTATCTTCGGATTTCCGACGAACTGTATCTGAAGCGCCTTCTTGTCGGCGGGTACGAGCGGGTCTACGAGATCTGCAAAGATTTCCGGAATGAGGGCATCGATTCACGGCATTCGCCCGAATTCACCATGCTCGAGTTCTACATGGCCTATGCCGATTATCAAGAAGTGATGAACCTCTGTGAGGAGCTTATTCTTGCTGCCGCCGATGCTGCACTTGGGCAACGACAGATTCAATGGGGCGAGACGACAATTGACCTCTCACCTCCATGGCGGCGGATGACACTGCGTGAGGCATTGCGCGAAGCCACCGGCATCGATTTCCTTGAGGTTACTGAGCAAGAGACACTCTACGAGCGAGCACGAGCGTTAGGTGCTGACGTGACTCCCACAACGGTCTGGCCACGAATCATTGATGAATTGCTCAAGACATTCGTCCGACCACGGCTTATCGCACCAACGTTTCTTTATGACTACCCTGTCGCGCTTTCTCCACTCGCGAAGCGTAAGCCCGAAGATCCTCGACTCGTCGAGCGTTTCCAGTTGTTCATTGGCGGGATGGAACTCGCGAACGCATACTCCGAGCTCAATGACCCACTTGACCAACTGGCCCGGTTCCTCGAGCAGGCACGGGATCGCGCCCGCGGCGACGAGGAAGCGATGCCAATTGACGAAGATTATGTCAATGCACTGATGTACGGCATGCCCCCGACGGGGGGTTTTGGCCTCGGCATCGACCGACTCGTCATGCTCTTCACCAACCAACAAGCGATCCGCGAGGTCATTTTGTTCCCACAACTCCGCGTGAAGCCAACGCCGCTAGGACTTACCGAAGCCCTTACCCCGTATATCGCGGAAGAAACTTCAATCAACACTGGCTAGTCCAACTGCCGCGCATTCGAGTGACTTGCCAGTTCGGCTTCGCGCAGTCGGCGGTAAAGATATCGATAGACATCACGACAAGCAGCGGCAATCGGGACAACTAACAGCGTTCCAAGTAAGCCCCAAATCGCGCCGCCGATCACGAGCAACAGCATGACGATCGCCGGATTGAATTGCACAGCGCGTCCCTGAACGCGCGGAACGAGCAAGTTGTTCTCAAGTTGCTGGATAACGATAAACGCAATCGCGACAGCAAAGAGTTTGTCGGCATCAGTGGCGAGTGCAACGACGGCGATCACGAGGAAAGACAAAATCGGGCCAAGCAATGGCACGAGCTCGAGCACACCAGCAATAAGTCCAAGGACAAGCGGTTGCGCCAAGCCAATCGCCCACATTGCAAGGCCAGTCGCTGTGCCAATCACCACACCAAGGAAAAGTTGACCACGAATATAGGCGCCAAATGTTCGATCAATAATGTGGACAATGGCACGCACATCATCCTGCCACTGCACCGGCCAGAGACCATAAAACCAGTGAAGTGCCTGGCGTTCGTGCCGGAGAGCATAGAAGATCCAGAAGGGGAGCAGCACCAGCGCAGAGAAAAACCCGAAGAGCGCGCTGACAGCCGTAACCGTTGCCAGGAGCGCTGGACGCGTTATCGAAAAGAGTACCCCAACCAAGCTCTCAACCTGACGTTCGATTTGTATTTGCAAACGTGGCGGCAAGCCCTGCTCGAGCCGAGCAGAAAGGTGCGGTACTGCTTGGAGAAGACTGCGGAGATAGTCGGGAAAATTTGTCACGAACTGGATCGCCTGCTCCAGGAGCGGTGGCACAAGAATATAGCCGGCCAGAGCAAGTCCACCGAAGAAGAGCAAATAGCTCACTAGGATCGCAATGGTTCGAGCCAGGCCCGGAGAGCGCTGTGCAAAGGGAAGCTGCTGTTCAATGCGCGCGACGAGCGGGGCAAGAAGGTACACGATGAGTGCACCAATCGCAAAGGGAATCAATGCTCCCCGCGCGCGCCATAGCATCCAGCCAACAAGGCCGACAGCGAGCGCAACCATCACGCCACGCCAGAAGCGCGGCGTCCGCCAAGGAGAAGAAGGTGGTGAAAGGTCGTGTTGTGGACGAGGTTGAACGCGCTCGATCATCGCAATGTCCTTCATGTACTGTGGACAACTACTGAACGCGTCTCTTGATTGTCTACGATCTTGCCACATCGGTCGGACAACGACACCCCCAGCATAGCTGGGGGTGTCAACACATGATTGGCCTTTGTGGAAACGACTGCGTTAGAGAAGCCCACGCTGCTTCCACTTGTTGAAGATATCTTTAATCTGTTGCACGGCAGTGCTGATCGCATCATCGACACTCGCCTTGCCCGTGGCAACTTTGGTAAACATGTCGTTGATAATCCAGCGGTCAAAAATCTCCGCTTCAGCCGCATTCATGTAGCCCGGGTAGCCGATGTTAACGGTCCAGTCAGGAGCCGTAGCAAGTACAGCGTACTTATCGGGTGGTGTCGCCTTCGGATCATTCTTCACTTGCTCCTGCCAATCGGGCACAGCCTTGGGGAACGATGGAACATTATAGAAACGACTTGCGGTAAATGCTTCCTTATAGTTATCAACCAGATCCAGCAAAAACTTCTTGGCCAGGTCAACATTTGGCGAAAACTTCCAGATAACGAAGCAGTTCAACCAGTGGGCTGAGCCACGACGATCCTTCGGGCCAGCAGGGGTCTTCGCAACACCGACGTTCTTCGCTAAGTCAGGATATGTGCTCTCAATCGTCCGGAGAGCCGAGATCGCGTTGAGAATTAGGGCGCCACGTCCCGAGGCAAGCAAGCGGTTATTGGATGATGCATCCCAGGCCAACACTTCTTCCGTTTCGGCATCTTTGAAGAGTGAGGCGGCAAACTTGAGTGCATCGCGGGTTTCCGGAGAGTCAAGCACGATGTTTCCATTCGCATCCTGAATCGACGCGCCGAAGCCCCACATGATAGTGCGCATTGCCATGCCAGTATCAATTTCGGGAGAGAAACCAATGCCGATCGGCGTGCCCTTTGGCTTGAGCTTGCGGCCAGCTTCGAGGATACCTTCCCAGGTGTCAGGGTTACCGCCGACCTGCTGGAAGAGATCGGTCCGGTACAGAATCGGGTCGACGGCCCAGAAGTCCATGAAGGCAAACCATTTATCGGTCTTCGGATTATGACAGGAGCGTTCGTAGAGAGGATAAGGATCCCCATATTTCTGCTTCAATTGGCTGACAAGGTCGTTGAGTGGCACAACCTCTGTTTCGTACTGGGCCGGTGGGAAGCCAAACGCAAAGAGATCATGCCCACTTTGCGCTGAAACTTCCGCTGCCGCACGGGCCGGAATGTCGGCATAGTTAATATGGTCAGAGACGACTGTCACATTATTTTGCTGGGCCCATTTCTGGACGTACTGATCAAACCATTTATCATAATCGGGCACAAAGTGACTCCACTGAAGAATCTTGAGCGTACCAGTGCCTTTAGCCTGCGAAGTAGTTATTACCGTCGGTGTTGCTGCCGCGGTGCTTGCGGCTTTCGTTGGAGTTGCAGCGGCCGATGTCGCTGCTACGGTTGGACTTGCCTGTGCGCCACCGCCTGATTGCGGTGCAGGTGTCGGCGTCGCCCCACCACCACCGCAGCTTGCAAGCAAGCCGGTAGCAGCGGTTGCCGCAGCCCACTGAAGGAGCCGTCGTCGGGTCAAGGCATTCATTGCACTACCCCCTCACGTCTCAACGCCACCCACCGATCGCACGTTACCGCAGTGCCCCAGCCGTCAGCCCTTCGACAAAGCGATCCAAAAACGCGTTGTAGAGCAAGGCGACTGGGAGACTGACCACGAGTGCTGAGGCCATGATCGCGCCCCAGAAGAAGACGTCACCACGAATCAGGTCCGTCGGCACACCAACACTCACGGTTTTCAAGTCGGAAATCGAAACGAATGTAAGCGCGTAGATGAACTCGTTCACCGCAACCGTGAGCGTGAAGATCACGACGGTCAGGAGTCCCGGCAGCGCGAGCGGTAGAAGCACGCGAGTAAATGCGGAAAGCCGCCCAGCCCCATCAACGAGCGCAGCTTCCTCAAGCTCCTGCGGGAGAGAACGGAAGAATCCCATGAGCAGCCAGACACAGAACGGCACGCTGAGGCTTGGATAGGTCAAGACGAGAGCCCAATCATTATCTTGAAGCTTGAGCCAGCTCACAACCTGAGAGAGTGGCAGGAAGAGCAGGGTTGGTGGAATGAGATACGTTAAGAAAATGGCAATCGCCAGTTGCTGACCAAGCCGTCCCCGCAAGCGTGCAAGGGCGTATCCGGCTGGAACGCTGAGCGCAAGGGTAATGATAACAGTAAGCAGTCCAATCCAGGCAGTATTCACAACCCAATGGCTGAACTTCGTCTCATGAAAGAGAATTGAGAATTGACGAAGCGTCGGTGGCTCATTGAAGAAGAACGGATTATGCGTTGGGTTGTAGAGGTCACTATCACGCTTAAATGCCGTAATTGCCATCCAGACGAAAGGAAACAGTGCTTGCACGAGAAAGACGGCGAGAACAGCAACCACAATCAGTCGCAGTACGTACCACCGCAAGGGATGAGCAGGTGCTTGCGGCCGCGCTTGAGCCGTGCTCATTCGGTCACCTCCCGGCTGGCAAGACGCAGCACCCAGACAGCGACTGCAGCAAGAACAGGGAGCATAAACAAGGCAATGGCAGCACCCTGAGCAAGGTCACCGGCGACGATACCCACTTGAAATGCCCAACTTGCAAGGACGTGACTGGAATTATAGGGACCGCCACGTGTCAAGATCCACACCACAGCCATATCAGTGAAGGTAAAAAGTGCAGTGAACAGCACGGCGACGCCGATGATCGGGCGAATCATCGGCAAGGTAATCTGAAAGAGCCGTGTAAAAAAGCCGGCACCATCAACCAACGCCGCCTCAAGTAACTCTTTCGGTACGGCATTGACTCCTGCAAGGGTAATGACGGTAGCGAACGGCAAGATGCGCCAGACCTGAACCATAATAATGGAAATAATTGCGAGTTTGGGAACACCAAGCCACTGCGGAAATTCATACGGGCCGATAATATGCAACTGGCGAAGCACCCAGTTAATCACGCTGTACTGCGAGTCAAAAATCCATTTCCATGCGATCGTGCTCATCACGACTGGAGCAGCCCAAGGTAAGAGCAACAGATACCGGACAACGGCCCTCCCTCGGAACCGCGCTGCCAAGATGGTGGCGAGAATCGTCGCCAAAATAAGTACGATGACAAGCACAGCTATCGTAATCAGTACGGTATTGCGAAGCGCTTGGAGAAAAATGCCATCATGAAGAATAGCGCGGAAGTTAGCCAGACCGGCGAAAGAGAAATCTCGCCGACCCACGGAAATATGACTGAGGCTGTAATAGATTGAAAGAATGAGGGGAAAGCCAATTAAGAGAAAGATATAGATGACCGCAGGAAGAAGAAGCCAGAATTCCCAGGGGATCGCGCGCTTTGGCCGGGCAACTGCAGCTTCTGGCCGAATAAGCGGCACCGCCGTTTCACTCACCGGCTTTGCCACCGGAACCTGCCCTCCTCACTTACCCATGCACGATACGGCCAGCACAGTAGTTGGGAATCTACCACATCCACGGCTTAGTAGCTTTATCGTACCAAAGGACTTGGTTGTTGACAAGAGGAAGGCCGAATCGGAAGCCACAGCCCCGGTCATGTATGATCATGCACCACTCTGGCACAACACCGGTCTGGCACAACACCGGGAAACCTTCAGACAAGAACAAGACACAGAAAAAGCAGGCTACCGGTGGTCGCATAGACACTTGTCGGATCGAATCGGGAGAGCTTGATTTCCTCTCCTTGAAGATAGACTCGTCGTTGACCACGAGCCGCCGCCGACAAAACATTTTCGCAACTACGGTAATCCTGCCCCAAATAACAAAATAACAAAAGCACAGCGAATGGTTGCAGATATCTTCGCTGTGCTACACAAGAGAGATTCGACCGGCGAATACGCTTACAACTGCGCACTATGATGGAGTAACCAGGTGTTCCTCGGTGTCATCATGGGTAAATGGGAGTCGCTCACGAAGCGAGCCAAAGGTTCGGCTGACAAGCGCGCTTAACTCACTCACTTCTTGCGTGACTAACTCGCGTAAATAGGTGTTGGTTTGTCCCATGCGGCGGAACTTCCGCCAGCGCTCGCGGATAAGCCGTTCAGGCGGCTGATCAACCAGCTGACCAAGATGCCGGACAATCGCGTCGAGTAAGAGCGCAGCTGCATAGTCCGGATCTCGGTGCGCGCCGCCTTCTGGCTCAGGGACGATATCGTCAATAACATCGAAGCGTTTCAGGTCAGCCGCCGTAATCTTGAGTGATTCAGCAACCTCAGGAGCCCGCGCGGCATCGCGATAGAGGATCGCCGCAGCCCCTTCAGGAGAGATCACACTATAAATCGTATGCTCTTGCATGAGCACCCGATCCGCGACAGCAAGGGCAAGCGCACCGCCACTGCCGCCTTCACCGATAATGACGGCAATTGTCGGCACTGGTAGTAAGGTCATCGCCGCAATCGATTCGCTAATCGCACTTGCAATTCCCCGCTCTTCAGCACCTTCACCCAAGTAAGCGCCCGGTGTATCAATGAACGTAAGCACGGGAAGACGCAGTCGGGACGCGAGCGCAAAGAGACGAATTGCCTTGCGGTAGCCTTCCGGCAATGCTTGCCCATTCCGACGGATTGGGTCACCATGACCTCGCTCATGGCCAATGATGATGACGCCATGGCCAGCAATTTCGCCGATCCCGCCGACAATAGCCGGGTCATCGCCATAGAGGCGGTCACCGTGGAGTTCAACGAATTGCGGGCTAATTCGGCGAATATAGTCAAGCGTGGTGGGGCGATCTGGTCGACGTGCAAGCTGGACAACCTCCCACGCCCGGCGAGTAGGACGCTCCTGTGGTATTGGCGAGGCCGTTGTCCGCTCAGGCAGTTCAGCACGCGCCTGAAGAAGGCGAAGGATCAGGGCGATGGTGTCACGCAGACGACGACGATCAACCACCTGGTCAACAAAGCCATGCTCCAGCAAGAACTCCGCGGAATGCGAACGCACCGGTTCCGTATGCGCGGTTTCCTTCACAACGCGCGGACCAGCAAAGCCGATGAGCGCACCGGGTTCAGCAAGAATGATGTCGCCCTGGTTGGCGAAAGAGGCATAGATGCCACCAGTGGTCGGATGCGTCAACACAGAGATATAGGGTACGTTCGAATCATGGGCACGCTTGGCGGCCGCCGTTGTCTTCGCCATCTGAACAAGGCTCAGGATGCCTTCCTGCATCCGAGCCCCACCTGATGCAGCGACAGTGATAATTGGCAGACGTCGCTCCGCGGCACGTTCAAAGGCGAGTGTAATTTTCTCACCAACGACGGAGCCCATGCTCCCGCCAAGAAAGCGAAAATCAAGCACAGCCAGCACAACCTCATGCCCACGAATCCGTGCAATCCCCGTTACCACGGCTTCGCGCAAGCCAGTTTGCTCGCGGGCTTGGAGAATTCGCTTACGGTACGGGAGTCGATCAGAGAAGACCAGCGGATCAACCGAGACAAGATGACGGTTAAATTCCTGAAACGACCCAGGATCAACGAGCAAGCGGATACGTTCATCGGCAGAAAGGGTAAAGTGGTGACCACATGCTCCACATACCCGATAGCGGGCATAGGTCTCATCGTTGGACAGATCAGCACCGCACTTGGGACACTGCGGTGCAACGTCGGTGACTGCGGTGCTGGCTGCCTGCTGCTCTGCCTGGCTCACACTCGCCTCCTGCCATGAAGCCGTTCCCTGCGCTTTAGCTCCATGATACCGTACGGACAAGCACACGGTAGCGATGAACGTGAATACATCGGCGCAGTAGTGGGGAAAGGATAGGAATGTGCGGATCGGGCTCGTCCGTATCATGCAACGAAGCAACACCTTCGCACGCCAACCTGGGCGGTTACGCCGCGAAGATGGTGCACGCTGGTATGTCGGCGAAGCACTCAGCACCCATTTTGCTCACACGGCAACCGCGCTCGGTGGCGCCCTCGCTGCCTGTCACGACCTTGGCATCGCAGCAGTCCCGCTTCTTGCCGTTGATGGCGAGGCGGGAGGCCCTGTTCCCGACACAGACCTTCGGGACACGCTTGCCGCCCTTGAGCAGGCCGTTCGCACCGCGCAGCCACTCGACGGCATCTTCATCGAACTTTCCGGCGCGTTAACAACCCAAGAGGGAACCCACGGTGATCAAGCAATTCTCCAGGCATTGCGAAGTTGGCTCGGACCGGAGCCAGTGATCGGCGTTCTCTTCGATCATGCGGCAAACCTGTCTTTTGAACTGCCAAGCGTCGTCGATATCGTGGTTGGCCCAGGAACGGCTCCAGCAACCGACAAAGCAGAGCGAGCACGCCAGCTCATTGTCGCACTTGCAACAATCGGAAAAAGTAAGCGTCGACCTGCTCTGGCAATGCGGCGCATTCCCCTCCTCCTTCCGCTCTCCTGGCAATGGACCGGCTATCCCCCTTTACAGCGCCTGCTTCAGGAAGTGCGCGAGAGTGAGGATCTAGAACAGTGCGCGTTAACGAGCCTGTTCTTCGGTTTTCCACAGGCTGATGTGCCCTGGGCCGGAGCTACCGTATTCACCAGTGATGCCCGTGGACCAGCTGCTGCACATGAGCGAGCAGCAGCGTTCGCTGAGAAGCTTTGGCACACACGCAATGACCTTGCACAAACACAATGGAACATCGAAGAAGCTGTCCACACAGCGATGGCCGATCCCACAACACCGTTCTGCCTCGCAGAGCTCGGCGATGTCCCGGAGGCAGGTGGGCCGGCCGAAGGCACAGCAGCCCTCTGGGCCATGCTCGACCTGGGCGTCCACGAAGGGCTGCTCGTTGCCATCGCCGACGCCGAGGCCCTCGCGCAAGCCCAACGCGTGGGTGTTGGCGGAGCATTTAACGGCGCAATCGGCGGCAAACGCGATACGCGAGGCGGCTATCCGATTGATGTCCAGGGCGAGGTTCGTGCTCTAGCCCCTGGGCGATTTCGACGAGAACGTGGAGACGGAGCCGGGCTTGACGATGATGCAGGCGGGATTGCTTTCCTGGATCTTGCAGCACGGCACGGAGGGCATGTTCAGGTGATCTTGACCGAGCGCCCGGTCGTACCTGATCCCGGTCTGTTCACCGCCATCGGCATTGATCCGATACCAAACCTCTTGGTCGTCAAGTCAGCGCTCGCGTTTCGAGCAGCCTGGCCTCACCGTCTCGCCTTACCGGTAGCAACACCAGGTATTACCACGCCGGAGTTCACCTTCTATCGATTTACGCGTTTACCACGTCCGCTGTGGCCACTTGATCCGCTTTAAGGCGACGAAGCAAGCGAATCAGCAAGCGACATGAGGCAGTCAGCAACAGCGTCAACCCCAGGAAGGAGGAGATCGGCGATCTCAGTCAATTCAGTCGGCGCCTCAGCGCTGGCTACCCCAACAGCTACACCAGTGAACTGACCAGCAGCGCGTAACGCGCGAACCGCATGCATCGCATCGAGGTCAGTTCGATCGTCGCCAAAAAAGACGAGTGATCGTAGGGAGAAACGACGAACCAGGTCCTGAATGGCCTGCCCCTTCGAAACCTCGTTCCGAGGACGCACCTCCACGAGCATGCGTCCACGGGTAACCGTAAGAAGAGAAGGAAATGTGTGGGCAACTCGCTGATTCACCCAATCTTCAAGTTGCTGGCGAACAATCTCAGGTGCAGGAGCCGTGCGATAGTGAAGGCTCAGCGAAAAGCGCTTCGCCTCAACCAGCACACCAAGCGCCGCAAAACGCTCCCGCGCTTCATTGGCCAGCAACGCGATAGCCTGCGACGCAGCCGTTGCTTCTGGCATAACCCAGCGGGTGCTATCGGTGAGCCATTCGGCCCCATGCTCACCAATGTAGACAATGCCGTCTAACCCCACACGAGCACGGAGGTCATCAACCTGCCGCCCACTCAACAGAGCAACGCATGCCAGCAACTGCCGAAGCCGCGCGAGGGCAGCGCGGGCAGCTGGATGAATGGTCGCAGCCGCTGGATCTTGCACAATTGGGCTGACGGTGCCATCAAAATCACAGCAAAGACCAGCACGGGGAGAGCGCAAGACCGGCAGGAGACGCTGACGACAAACGGCATCCATCATTGGTCATATCACCATGAAACATACATCCATCCGCGCCTCTCTCATCGTATACTACCCCCGGCGCGCCGGGAGTGTCCGGAGTGGGTGGGACGTCATGGCTGCCGTGCGAAGCGGGTTACGAGGATACATCCAAGGGTTGGCCGCGCTTGATGCCGATATCAAGCGTTTTTTCGTCTTTAGCCTCTTCTCAAATATCGGCATCGGTGCCTTTACCTTGCTCTACAACCTTTACCTTGTGCAACTTGGCTATAAAGAAGATTTCATTGGATTATTCAACAGCGCCTCGACGATTGCGCTTGCGCTCGGAGCACTCCTGATTGGACGCCTCCTGAATGCCCGTGGTTCGTGGTGGACAACCACGTATGGCACGGCCGCATTCGTTGTCTGTTCCATTGCCTTAGCGCTTTCGACGCATCCAATAACCATCATGATTTTTGGAGCACTCTATGGCATTGGCTCCGGCTTTGTCCTCGTAACACTCATGCCCTTCATTGTCGAGCACGTGCCATCGCGTGAGCGATCAACGGTCGCCGCAGTAGCGCTTTCCCTCACATCAGTCTCGGCAACACTTGGGAGCCTTCTTGGCGGCTGGACACCGCGGCTCGTCAACGTGCTGCTTGGACGACATGGTCCAAGTGCACTCGGCTATGCAACAGCCCTTGTCTTCAGCATGATCCTGACAGCTGTTGGTCTCGTGCCACTCTTCCAAATGCGCCAAGCACGCTGGCATCGGCTGGAACAGACAACGAGCCTGCACATTCGTCTGAACGAAAACCAGCGCCAACGCCAGGGGCACTTCTATCTCATCGCCTTCGTACTGGCTGGCGGTCTCCTTAGCTTAGGATCAGGTGCAGCGGTACCGTTCTACAACGTTTTCCTCTCTGACATCGGGATGCGGACCAGTCAAATCGGTTTCGTGTATGCACTTGGCAATTTGCTCGGAGCATTCTTTGGCTTGTTTAGCCCGCCACTGGCACGCCGATTTGGGCCACTGGGAGCAGTGAGCGTCATTCGCTTCGCTCCCGTGCCGCTCTTCGCACTCTTGGCACTCCTCCCGAACCCTGGACTTGCGATTCTCGCCCACCTTGTCCGGATGGTGTCGATCTCAATGGCCTGGCCAATCGATTCCACGTTGGTCGCTGATGTCCTTCCAGGGAGGTTACGAGCGACAGCCTACAGCTGGCGAAGTGCTGCCTGGAACCTCGGTTGGGCCGGTGCGAGCCTCGTCGCCGGACGGGTTATCGTGAGCACGGGGTATGGGCCAGTCTTCCTCGCCTTTTGCCTCTTCACCATACTGAGCATTGGGGTGATGGTCGGCGTCTTTCGTACCCATCCCGCAGCTCAGCGAGCAGTCTCCCAGTCTGTTACACCATCGCCGTGACCAGTGCTTCCGCTTCACTTGCAATTTGATCCGCAACGTACGCAGCTATCGTGAGCGACGAGGTCGCGGCCGGCGATGGCGCATTGCGAATGTGGACAATACCAGGCTGACGTTCGATAACGAAATCGTCAACTAACGTGCCATCGCGCGTCATAGCCTGAGCACGCACGCCAGAAGGCCCAGGCAGAAGGTCATCGTCAGTCAGTTCGGGGATGTAGCGCTGGAGCGCGCGCAAAAACGCACGCCGGCTAAAGTCCCGCCACATTTCCAGCGCGCCCGTCAGCCAGTATCGGCGCGCAAGACGTTGAAATCCGGGATACGTCAACGTTTCAAGCAATTCGTTTGGCCGCACGGTGAAGCGCCCATACCCCTCGCGGGCGAAGGCAAGCACAGCATTTGGCCCCAGCCAGACACTCCCATCCATGCGCGGCGTGAAATGAACCCCCAGGAATGGGAAGCGCGGATCAGGTACCGGGTAAATATTGCAGGGAACGAGCGAACGGCGTTCCGGACGCAACACATAGTAGTCGCCACGAAACGGAACGATGCGTGGATCAGGCGCGCCACCGCTGAGACGGGCGACATGATCGGCGTAGAGCCCAGCACAACTAATGACTAGCCGCGCTTCAACGGGATTCCCCGTCGTCTCGAGACGGGTCCAACCGCCACGCCGGGCTACGCCAACAACGGCGTGGTTAAGCCAGATGGCCCCACCAGCGCGCACGATGTCAGTCGCATACGATTGGGCGACTTGCTCGTAATCAACAATCCCCGTGACGGGCGACCAGATGGCACGGATCCCACTTGCGTGTGGCGCATATTCCCGTAACTCTTCTGGGCCAATCAGACGCAAGCCACGCACACCATTGGCTTGACCTCGCTCGAAGAGCGCTTGTAAGCGAGGGAGTTCTTCTGGTGACGTTGCCACGACAACTTTGCCACACTCGCGATAGGGAATACCGTGCTCATCACAATAGCGCTTTAATTGCGCTGCTCCAGCAACACAAAGCCGAGCTTTGAGAGACCCGGGAGTGTAATAGAGCCCGGAGTGGATCACTCCACTGTTATGGCTTGATTGATGGGCGGCAATGCGTGGCTCCTTGTCCAGCACGACGAGGCGCAGGCGTGGCCACCGCTGGAGCAATTCCCGTCCAACAGCCAACCCAACGATTCCCGCTCCAATAACTGCCACATCGTATTGCATGCCTTCAGCCCTCTCCGCTCACCGTATCACGAGCCACGCGTCAACCATGGTATATTCTCTGGCAAAAGGCGCCAAGCGGAGGGCGCAGTCGGTACGAAGCCCTCGGTAGTGACAAGCCATGATTATTGGTGTCGCACGATTTTCCATTTTCATCCCTGGTGCACAGTCCCTCAAAGACAAGCGGCACGTAATGAAGGCAATCATCAACCAGGTACAACATCGCTTCAACGTCGCGATCGCTGAAGTTGACGGCCATGATCAGTGGCAAGCCGCTGAATTAGGGGTTGTCTGCGTCTCAACATCAGCTGACCATGCTGATGCCATGCTGCAGGAAGTCGCACAGTTTATTGAGCGCCGGCTCGTCGACGGCTACGTTGCCGGCGTGCACACTGAGCTTATCCCGATGGGCTAATCTTTGCCGTTAGGATGTGGATTGCTGCACTTGGGCACGATGCTCAAGCTCACGCCGTCGTTCCTCGATAAGGCGTAAGACACGGCGACGACGCATACGCTGGTGAGCAAGCTCCTGCCGAAGCACCTGCTCCTGTTGCGCAAGGTACCGCTCAAGCGCAGCCGGTCCACGAGCCCGGAGCCGTCCTAAATCGGATTGCCGCAATGCCGCAAGTTGACGCTCCAGTGCACTCAGTTCCACGCCAAGCTGAGCAACACGGGTACGCAACGACTCGAGATCGCGTGGCCGCTCCTCCTGATCACTGCGGGACCAGATCGCCAGCAAGCGACGGAGTTGGTCCACATCCCCGGCTTCGCGCGCCTGGTTCACTAAGCGCATGAGCGCTTCGCGTTGGGCTCGCTCATGTTCGTCACGGGCAAGATCGGGGTGAATAAGGCGGGCAAGGGAACGGTAGAGTTGACGCAGGATGCCATCGTCATGGCCATTGGGAGAGCTGAGCAGCCGGCCGAAGCGCGCCTCGCCTTCAGCTTCCTCGGCTCCATTCGTCGATCGTTGGGCGCGTTCTTGGGCACTGAGTTCAGCATCACTTAAGGGGCGATCGGCACGGAGGAGGCGCCGAAGCCGCGATTCCAGTACGGCAACTTCCGCCTGGATATGATCGACTTCGCGGCGAAGCGTGCCAATCCGCTCGTCAATCTGCCGTTGGAGTGCTTGCTGACCTAACTCCTCTGCCGCAAGTTCCTGGCGAACACGCTCAAGGAGTGCCATACGACGGTGCAACTCGAGTTCCAGCTGCACCCATTCAAGATCGGTGAGTTTGGCGACTGCTCGCTGTGTCATCGTCCTCGTCACACGCTCCGTCTCGCAACCCCCTCATTCTAGCCAGTCGCGTGCGAACGCGCCAAACGCACCGGTTGGCTTCCAAGAAGAATTCAGCTATGCTGCAAGGCAAAAATGGCCTGCAGTACCAAAACCGAAGGAACAGGGCATGACCCAACACATCGCCAGCAAGCAAGTCGAAAATGCGAAGCCAGCACAAACACCGTGGCAGGCACTCGTTGATCAGCTTGCCGCCGAAGGCGTGCGCGTGCTCTTTGGGATGCCTGGGGGCGCGAAACATCTCTACGACGCGCTCTACGACCAGCCAGCAATCCGCCCCGTGCTCGTCCGACATGAGACCTCCGGGGCATTTATGGCTCACGCGTATGCCCGGGTCTCGGGTGAACTCGGCGTCTGCTTCGGCTGTCCAGGCCCAGGCGTCGCGAACCTTGTCCCCGGTGTCCTCGAGGCCTGGTCTGCCTGCATGCCCGTGCTTGCCCTCGGCGTGCGAGCGCCAACGCGAACATTCGGGATGGGGGCATTCCAAGAAGCTGATCAACTCAGGATCTTCCGGCCGATCACGAAGTGGGCGTTCACCGTTGAGCGGCCGGAACGCGTTGGCTGGGCCGTGCGGCGTGCGATAAGCCTTGCGACAACCGGACAACCCGGACCCGTCTACCTCGAGCTCCCAGCCGACGTTGCGTTAACCCCCGTTGTGCATCCATCAGTGGCTCGGGCTGACCGCACGGTTCGCCCAGCGCCTGATCCAGCCCGGGTTGAGCAGGCGATCCACCTGCTTGCTGCCGCACGACGTCCCCTGCTCGTCTGCGGCGGTGGCGTGATCCTTGGGCGAGCGCACCAGGCAGTGCGGCGTTTTGCCGAAACGTTTGGGATCCCGGTTCAAACAACGGCAAGCGGACGAGGGTGCTTTCCCGAAGACCACCCGCTGTTTGCTGGGCTCATTGGCCTCTACCGAACAGAATACGCGCAAGAAATCTATGAACAGGCTGACCTCCTGATTGCCGTCGGCACGCGGTTCGAAGAATTCCAGTCGGGGAACTGGCACTACTTCCCCGCTGGGGCTCGGTTGGTGCAGATCGATATCGCCGCCGAGGAGCTCGGACGCAACTGGATCCCCGATCTCGCGATTCACGGCGATGCCGCCCTGACCCTCGAGGCCTTGACGGCAGCCGGCCTGGCTCATGGGCTGCAGCCGAATCCAGCGCGGGTCGCAGAACTCGCAGCCGGCCATGCCGAAGCCGTCGCACGCGCTGCGCAGGACGCGTACGATCCCCAGGTGCCAGTGCGTGGCAAACGCGTGGCCTGGATGATCAGCCGCGTGTTCGACCGTAACTGCATCCTTGTCAATGAGAACGGTGCACAAGATCTTTGGGCCTATTACTGGCCCTATACCATCATCGGCGAGGAAAACGCTGTCGTTCCGCCAGCTGAGCAGACCGCAATGGGATTTGGCGTTTGCGGCGCTATCGGCGCCAAACTTGCACGACCTGAGGCGACGGTTGTCTGTACAACTGGGGATGGTGCATTCCAGATGGGTCTCCATGAGCTCCCAACTGCGGTCCAAGAACGAGCACCAGTGGTGTGGGTTGTCTTCAACGACGGGGCACTTGGCTGGCCACGGTGGACGCAGCAGACCGCCCTTGGCGGACGCGTGATTGCGACCGAATTCCACGCGCGCTTTGACTTTGTGACGGTCGCACGCGCTGCCGGCTGCTGGGCGCAGCGCGTGGAGACGCCCGAAGAACTTGGTCCGGCGCTTGAAGCGGCAAAGCGGGCCAATGCCGATGGCGTCCCCGCTGTCGTCGATGTTGCGGTCGACAGCCAGGAGCACCATCCCAACTTTGTGGCGTTCCACAGCGTGCGTTAGATTGAGAGGGGATCATGCTCGACCACACTGGACGCTACCGCACGCGCTACGAAGACACGCTTCGGGCACTCGGTCACTACCTGGACGCACACCATTTCACCCGCATTGCGTTGGTTGAGACACCGGAAGGCTTTCTAGTCAAAGGCTATCGGGTTGAAGAGACCAAACTCACCGGTGAGAGCACCCTTGCGCCTGAGACATATCTGTTCACAAACGAAGATCTCGAGGCGTTGCTTGAAGAGGCCTATCGACGGCGCGGCCAAGGCACTTCCCGGCAGTAGCACCATCAACGCGCCGCGATGTGGCAGGGGCTGGAGTCCGCTCAGTCAACGGTAAGCGACACCAATCGCCTTGGCGATGCACGCTCGTGCCCAATTGCTCCAGGTGCGCGCGCTTCCTACAACATACTCTCAGCGGCAGCGCCCAACGACAGCATCCGGAGACTGCTGCGAGGGGCATATACACAGTGCAGCGACGTTCGGCTCAGCCATCACAGGAGAGAGACGAACTGCAGCGCGAATCACGGCAACGCCTGTACGAACGCGCATCGTCAAGGCCACCATGCGTGTTTGGCGCACCAGACAGGGAATCGCGTCGAGACAGGCCGGGTGACAGCAGCAGGACCGCCAGGGCGTGCTTGGCGAATGTCCGGAGCAACGGTATGCTCAACAATGGGCACGGCACGTGGCGAGCGTGTCGGGGGGCGATGAGGGCGGATCGGGCCCGGTGGCCCGCACGGTCTTCAAAATCGCTGGGCGTCGGTCGTCCCGGCGCTGGTGGGTTCGACTCCCATCCGCCCTCGCCAGCGTCCGTACGCACCAACTCGATGATCAGCCATCGACGTCCTCCGGGGCGGTGTGCGCGGAGTTAGCAATTGAGTTAGCAACCAGCGCGCCGAGCCGGTCGGCGGCTTCTCGCGCGAGTCCCGGCGTGACATGCGAGTAGGTATCCAGCGTGAGCTGGATCGTGCTGTGGCCCAGGAGACTGGCCACCACCTTCGGATGCACCCCGTCGGTCAAGAGCAGCGTTGCCGTGGTGTGCCGCAGATCGTGGAAGCGCCGGTGTGACAGGCCCGCGCGCGCGAGCAGCTGCTGGTAGTCGTGGGTGACGTCGGCTGGATCGAGCGGCGTGCCAACACGCGTGGTGAAGACCCAGTCGCCGTCGGCCCAGGCCGGGCCAGCCGCCAGCCGCTGCTCGAGTTGCCGCCGCCGCTGGAGCCGCAGGGCCTCGAGCGCCTGCGGTGGCAGGGGAATGCTGCGCCGTGACGTCGCCGTCTTCGGCTCAACGACGACCAGGCCACGGCCGGTAACGCGCTGGATGGCGCGGACGACGCGCACCTCGCCTCGTTCCCAGTCAATGTCACCCCACTGCAGGCCGAGGAGTTCCCCCAGCCGCATCCCGGTGAACACCGCGAGCGTCACCAGCGGGCCGAGTGGATCGTCGGCGCAGGCGGTGAGCAGCGCCCGGACCTCGTCGAGCGTGAGCGGCTGAATCGCCGGCCGCGGGGCATGCGGCGGGTCAACCAGGTCACACGGGTTGCGGCCGAGCAGGCCCCATTTCACGGCGTCCTCAAAGGCGCGGTGCAGGAGCCGGTGGGCGTGGACGACAGAACGCGGGGCGAGGCCGCGCGCGAGCAGCTGGCTGTAGGCGGCCTGGAGCACGGCCGGCGTCACCTTCTCCAGGGTGAGATGGCCGAGCACCGGCACGATCCGGCTGCGGATCACCATGCGGTAGCTCTCCACGGTGCGCGGCCGCAAGCTCGGCCGGCGTCCCTCGAGCCACTGGGTGAGGAACTGCGCGAGTGTCGGCGGCCGGCCATGGGCCAGCACCCCCCGCTCGTGTTCTTCCCGCAGCTTCTGCAGGAGCTTGAGCGCCTCGCGCTGCGTGTCGGCCACGCGCGAGACTCGCCGCAGCCGGCCCCGGACTGGATCGGGCACGGAGAGCTGCGCCACCCACTTCCCACGGCGCTGGTCGAAGAAGACGGTGCCTTCGCCGCTCCCCCGGCGGCGGCTCTTGCGCTTGCTGTGGTCTTCGGGTACGGTTGTCATTGCACACACTCCTTTCTGCGGAGCGCCCGGTTCCCCAGTGGGAGCCGGGTACCGTCCCGTTTAGCGCACCGCCAGGAGCGCGTGGAGGCGCGCCCCCTGCGGGGTCTCGGCGTCTTCCTCAACCACAGCCGTTCCCTCACCTGGGTGGGCCGGCACGATCTCGAGCGCAACGTGCAACCCCAGCGTCTCGGCCAACCGAACGAGCGTGGCGATCTCCGGCACATGCTCGCCCGACTCCCAGCGGGCCACCGTGGGCTGGCTCACCCCGAGCCGGCGTGCCAGTTCCGTCTGGGAGAGACCGAGTTCGGCCCGGCGCCGCACCAGCCAGAGCGCAAATGCCCGCGCCAGAGCGGTGGCCTGCCAGCGCTGCCGGACTGCCGTATCCGTCAGCGCCCGCGCGAGCACTGCCGTCGCCGGCTCGAGTCGGCGTTCAGGTTCTGTCGTCATGCGGTTCCTCCTTCCCGGAGCGCTGCCGCGCGTTCCTGCGCCCGCTGGACGGCGGCACGGAACCCCGGCGGGTCGTGCCGGGCCTCGGGGGCAATCGTCAGGATGACGAAGCGGCCACCGATCCGCGTGTCCAGCGCCCGCCAGGGACTGTGTCCCGAGCGCGGCCGGAGTTCGCGCAGGTTGGCCATGCCACGGACCGTGCTCGTGTGCGGGTACGGGAGTCGGGGGCCGAGCGCCATGAGTTTTTCGACCGCGTGCAAGAGCGCGACCCGCTCGTCAGGCGGGAGCAGGGCGAGTTCCGCTTCCGCGACAGCCACGAAGCTAACCCTCCACATGGAGTATAGTATGCATGCTATACCAGTATGAACCAGTGCGTGGTTCATGACTGGGACGCTGCATCAGCATCCAAGCCAACCGCGGCGCGGTACTCGGCGATCTGGGTGACCTTGATCGCCAACGCCTCGGCGAGCTTCCGCCAGGTTTCGCCACGTGGGAGCTGTCGTCTTCCATGTTCGATCGCCGTGATTGTCGCATGCGACACGCCAGCTCGACGCGCAAGCTCCCGGATTCCATAGCCGCGCTCGATCCTCCACCGTCGGAGCGGCCAGATCCGTTCCTCGTTCATCGCCACCTCCTTGTCCAGAGCTATCGTACCAGATCTGCCACGAAACGAACCACTTTGATCCGATCCTTAACAAGACATACCAGACTTGGTCACTATGGTCAGAATCGGTTGGTAGTGGGTCGAGAGGAATGGAAAAGGGAGTTGACCAACGGCACAGTGAACGATCAAAAGCGAAGCCGAGCAGTGCGCCGCTCTGTTCGACAAGCGGCTGGCGAAGGCTAAGAAACCGGTAACCCAGAACACGGTCTGTGCACGGTCTCCGGTCAGCCGGATACTCGCAGCATGGTCAACGGCGCTGGCATGCTCGAGTTCGTCAACGCCATGACCGGTACGTGCTCGCGATCCGACCGCCTCTGCCGCAACCGCCTGGGCCTGCCCTGTAAGCACAGCCGGAGGGACACACTAATCAGCAGCCTAAGCGCGACTGGCGCTGATCAGTCGTGCTTCAGCAAGAACGAGAGTGGAGCACAGGCCGCACTCCCTGTGATCCTGCTCACCCTACGGACAGATATTCTGATTGAGCCGGAAGAAGTTCGTGATACCACACCGCCGCTCGAGGGCAACCAGCCGCTCGTAGTGCGGACTATAGGTCTGCTGCACTCGCTCATCCCCTTCCCCGCTCATGAAATTGACATAGGTGCCACGTTCGTTGGCCTGCAGAGCCCCGGATCAGCGGCGCAGCCTCGACTGGCTGCGCTCATCCTCCACCGGAACCGTCCAGATCGCCAAGATGTCATAAAGATGATAGATAGGTTGGATGGACGAACGCACTTGACGCCAGAACGACACGCACAATCGCGCCCCTTGGTGATGCATATGGATCATCGACAGCGGTGTCGGGCAGTAGTTGCCGTAGTACACCACAATTTACTAGCAGCGCGATGAGGCAACTAATGAAGCCAGAACGCCAGTCGTGGGACAGACCCAGCGGATAGGCTCCGGGCATCTGCCCCCAATTCTCGGTATAAGAGCCATAGCCTATCCGGAATCTTGACAAACGAAACCACATATGTTACGCTTTGAAAGTGAAAACGGCGATCTCCACTAAAGTGATAACTGAGGGTTTATCAAATGGCTGAAGGGGTTACTAGAGATAATAACGTGTTAATCGAAATGCGAGGCATCTGTAAGCGTTTCGGAGCGGTTACTGCTCTTGATCATGTCAATTTAACGTTACGCTCTGGAGAAGTACTCGGCCTTGTCGGTGATAACGGAGCGGGGAAATCAACATTAATGAAAATTTTAAGCGGTGCATATCAGCCAGACGCCGGCCAGATACTGTGGCAAGGAAAACCTGTCCGGTTCGCGAACCCGCAGGACGCACGCAATATAGGCATTGAAATGGTATACCAAGATTTAGGATTAGCCGATAATTTATCGGTGGTCGAAAATATTTTTCTTGGACGTGAAATTACCAAAACGTATATAAAAGGCATTATTCGCTTCGTTGATTTCCGCGCCATGGCAGCTAAGACCCACGCTCATCTTAACCAATTACAAATTAATATTCCTGACATCTGGCAAAGAATAGAGCTACTTTCAGGAGGGCAAAGACAGGCAGTAGCCATTGCACGAGCTACGGTCTTTAGGGCACGTGTCGTTATTATGGATGAGCCAACAGCTGCCCTTGCAATTAAGGAGGTCCACAAAGTGCTCAACTTAGTCCGATCTCTCAAAGATCATGGAGTTGCTGTGATTCTCATCAGCCACCGAATCGACGACATTTTTCAAGTATGCGACCGAGTAATGGCTCTATATCAGGGGCGCAACTTTGCTGAATCTCCAATTGAATCAGTGCAACCTAATGATGTTATTGGATGGATTATGGGGTTAAGCCATGCAAAGCCAGTATGAACCTGAAGAGTATAGCATGCCCCCGTCAAAACTTAACATAGATTCTCCGCTCCCATGGCGGATTCGGGCTATTGACTT
The DNA here is from genome assembly GCF_000744775.1 of Thermorudis peleae. Taxonomy (NCBI): domain Bacteria; kingdom Pseudomonadati; phylum Thermomicrobiota; class Thermomicrobia; genus Thermorudis; species Thermorudis peleae. Next base: position 1,483,574 of record NZ_JQMP01000003.1, read on the forward strand.
AGCCGAGCGCTTTGGCGTCGCTGCTATCGCCCTTCTGATGGCACTCTTCCTTGCTTTGACTCGGCCTGAGACATTTCCAACTTCTGGGAATCTAGCAAATATCGCTCGCCAAACACCCTATATCGCTGTCTTAGCGCTTGGTGAATTCTTCACTATCCTTACCGCGGGCATCGATCTCTCTATCAGCTCGGTTATGGCGTTGAGCATGGTTACTCTGGCGTTAGCTGTTCACGCTGGTGTCCCTGTAATCATATGCGTATTCACCCCGCTCTTAATTGGATGTTTATTTGGTCTTCTCAATGGTATTGGATTAACCCGTTTGCGTCTTCCGCACGCATTTATTATGACACTAGGAACACAATATATTGCGCGGGGGTTGACTAACCTTATATCAGGTGGTGTGCCGATCTCTGGCTTGCCTCCATCTATACGCTGGCTTGGTGCGAGCGATATTGAACTTAGCAAAAATCTAGCTATCCCTTGGGCTTTCATTGCTGTCTTGCTACTTTATAGTCTGGTAGGGGTGTTCTTACACCGAACTGTAACCGGGCGCCGCATCTATGCTGTTGGAGGAAATCCCAAAGCCGCTCGCTATGCCGGTATTGATGTTGATCGTATCCTCGTTATTGTCTATACCCTCTCTGGTACGCTCGCTGGATTAGCTGGTCTTATTTTAGCCGGTCGCACTGGTTCAGGGTATCCAAATGCTGGATTAGGTGACGAACTCTATGCTATTGCTGCTGTCATTATTGGAGGAACTAGCTTTTTCGGAGGTCGCGGCAACCTTCTAGGCGTATTTGCAGGGGTCATTATTATCGGTCTATTGCGAAATGGACTAAATCTCTTTAATGTTAGTGTTTTCTGGCAACAAGTTTTAATAGGAGTCATAGTGATTACGGTCGTCTATGGAGATGTTTTGCGCCAACAAATCGCACAACGTTTCCAGCGAGGACAATAAAAGATGATCTAGGCACATAGATCAATGGCGATGGAGGTGTACGGTGTTAAGCAGTAGAGAGGAGGGACTGCCATGCAGCAAAGCCTAAAGTCACTTATCTTGGGTACGGCCTTAGCTATCCTTGTTGTAGCCTGTGGCTCTCAAGGGGGGGCGACTCCCACAACGGCCGGGGGAGTCAGTGGTAATACCCCGACTGCCGCTCTAACTCCTACTCAGGGGACTGTTCAAACCGCTTCGCCAACGCCGGCTCCACAAAACTCTCCTACGGCGAGCAGCACTACAGTTGGCAAAGTTAAAATTCTGCTAAGCATGAAGGGTCCGGGCGGCGGCAATCCATTCTGGGCTGCAGTGGAACAAGGAGCGCGTGACGCAGCAAAAACAAATGGAGTTGATCTTGTCGTTCTCGCTCCGCCTAACGAAACTGATGTTCAGACCCAAATCAGTCAAATTGAGGACCAAATCACTGCTGGAGTTCAAGCGATTGTTGTCGCGCCGACTGATCCACAAGCGTTGAATCCCACCCTCGATAAGGCTAAGGCGAAGGGAATTCCTGTCCTCTTCGTTGATACAGATGCTCCATGGCCGGGAAAGATTACCTTTATCGGAACGGACAACAAAGCAGGTGGCCAATTAGCTGGCCAATATATCTGTCAACATCTGTCGAAATCTAAAAAAGTTGCTATTATAACTGGCGTTATGACGCAACAAACACATATTGATCGCGATAGTGGGGCTAAAGCCGCATTGCAAGCCTGTGGAGCGAAAATTGTTGCAGAGTTGCCAGCGGATTCAGATCGAGCCAAAGGGCAACAAGTTATGGAAGATATTCTCACGTCCAATCCAGATTTAGAAGCTGTCTTCGCTACGAACGATCTTATGGCATTAGGAGCAGCCGAGGCCGCCAAAGCGGCTGGTAAACTACCGGGCATTATTATTGTTGGCTTTGACGCGAATCCTGATGCTGCCAAGAGCATCCTAGCTGGCGAGATGAGTGCTTCTATCGCACAGAATCCCTACAAGATGGGACAGCTCGGGATTGAAAATGCACTTAAGGCTATTAAGGGCCAGCCAGTACCACCACGCATCGATACTGGTACCACCTTGGTAACGAAAGACAACGCGCAGCAGTACATCAAATAAAAGCCAATATTTGGAGGAATACCACATGCTTCGAATTGGTGTTATTGGTGTTGGAGCAATCGGACAGGGTCATGTTCGACGCCTACATCATCTTGCTCCAGACTTAGTTAAGGTAACAGGTGTAGTTGATCTAAGCTCTGATCGCGTTGCGGCACTAACTCGCGAAATACCATCCCTGAGAGCCTTTGAGAGTAGCAATGAGCTTATTGATTCACCAGAGATTGATGCTGTGGTTATCGCTAGCTGGGGAGCTACCCATGCAGACTTAGCGGTGAGGGCAATTAGCAGGGGGAAACCAGTATTCTGTGAGAAGCCTCTGGCCCCTACCGTTGCAGACTGCCAACGTATCGTCGAAGCAGAACTCAAGGCAGATCGTCGTCTCGTATGGGTTGGATTCAATCGCAGATACGACAAAGCTTATTTGGAACTCAAGCAGGCCCTTGATGCACATATAGTGGGAAAACCCTTATTGATCCACTGCAGACATCGCAATCCTGGTGTGCCTTCTCACTATACTGGCGATATGCCTATCACCGATACCGCCGTGCATGAGTTCGACCTAGTGCGCTGGTTGTTTGAGTCAGAAGTCAGCGAAGTTAAAGTTTTTCTACCGCCTCGATCGTCCCGAGCAAAACAGAACCTTGTTCATGATCCAGTGATAATTATTCTTAAGTTATCAAGTGGTGTAGTTGCAGAAATTGAGATCTTTGTTAATTCCTACGGCTACGACATTTCTTGCGAAGTTGTAGGAGAAGAAGGTTCGCTTCTCCTAAGAGAGAATCCAAATCTTACCACTAGTAAAGAGGGAAAGGTGACCGGCGCGATTGCTCAAGGATATGAAGAGCGTTTTGCCGCGTCTTATGAACTTGAGTTGCGTAAGTGGATCGAAAGCCTGCTTACCGGACAACACGAGGGGCCAACTGCATGGGATGGCTACATGGCAACACTAGTTGCCGATTATTGCTTAAAATCAATGCAATCAGATGATATGTTAACGATAAAGATCCCCGAGTGTCCTAAGCTATACCGAAAAGACTTTGAACTAAGGGGTGCAGCGCGATGACGGTGAAGCCGGTGCGGGTGACGATCTGGAACGAATACCGGCACGAGCGACAGGATCCCGCGGTGCGTGCCCACTATCCGGCAGGCATCCACGCGGTGCTGGCCGCAGCCCTGGAGGCGGCTGGCTGCACGGTGCGCGTGGCCACGCTGGACGAGCCGGAGCACGGGCTGGACGCGGCCACGCTGGCGGCGACCGACGTGCTGGTCTGGTGGGGCCACCTGGCACACGAGGCCGTCGCCGACACCGTCGTCGACCGGGTGCAGCAGCGTGTGCTCGATGGCATGGGACTGGTGGTGCTGCACTCCGCCCACGAGTCGAAGATCTTCCGGCGGCTGATGGGCACGACCTGCAAGGTGATGTGGCGCGAGCGTGGGGAACGGGAGCGGGTGTGGGTGGTGCAGCCGGCCCACCCGGTCGCGGCTGGGTTGCCGGAATACTTCGAGCTGCCGCAGTCGGAGATGTATGGCGAGCCGACGGACATCCCGGCGCCCGACGAGCTCGTCTTCATCAGCTGGTTCCAGGGGGGCGAAGTCTTTCGCAGCGGTGGCGCCTACACCCGCGGCCGGGGCCGGATCTTCTACTTCAGCCCGGGCCATGAGACCTTCCCGATCTACCATCACCCGCTCGTCCAGCGGGTCATCGTCAACGCGGTGCGCTGGGCAGCCCCCAACGACTTCTCGGGGGCGCCGGTGGCCGGTATTCGCCAGGGCGGCGCGCACCGGCCGGACCCGCTGGAGCCGCTGGACTAAGGGGAGAGGAGGCCGACGATGACGACGCGCCGGCTGACGGTGGCGCAGGCCCTGGTGCACTTCCTGGCAGCGCAGTATAGCGAGCGCGATGGCGTGCGCCAGCGATTGATCCGCGGGGTCTGGGCCATTTTCGGGCATGGCAACGTAGCCGGGCTGGGGCAGGCGCTGGCCGAATACGGGACGAGGCTTGGGTTGCCGACCTATCGCCCGCAGCACGAGCAAGCGATGGTGCACGCCGCGGCCGCCTTTGCCCGCCACACTGAACGGCTGAGTACGTTTGCCTGCACCGCCTCGATCGGGCCAGGCTCGACGAACATGCTCACCGCAGCCGCGGGGGCAACGATCAACCGGCTGCCGGTGCTGCTCTTGCCAGCCGATGCCTTCGCTAACCGGGTACCTGATCCTGTGCTTCAGCAACTCGAGCACCCACTGGAGCGCGACGTCAGCGTCAACGATGCGTTTCGCCCGCTCTCGCGCTTCTTTGCCCGGATCACCCGGCCGGAGCAGATGCTGGACGTCCTGCCGGAGGCGATGCGGGTGCTGACGGATCCGGCCGAGACCGGGGCGGTGACGGTGGCCTTGCCGCAGGATGTGCAGGCCGAAGCCTATGACTGGCCAGTCGCCTTCCTGGCCGAGCGGGTCTGGCCGATCCGCCGGCCGGTGCCGGATCCGGCAGCGGTCGCCGTGGCGGCACAGCTGCTGCGGCAGGCGGAGCGGCCGCTGGTGATTGTGGGCGGAGGAGCACGCTACAGTGCGGCGGGGGAGGCCCTGGCCGCGCTGGCCAGCCGCTTTGGCCTGCCGGTTGCCGAGACACAGGCGGGCAAAGGGGTGTTGAGCTGGCAGCATCCGTGGAACGTGGGGCCGATCGGGGTCAACGGCGGGCTGGCGGCTAACCGGCTGGCACGGCAGGCTGACCTCATTCTGGCGGTCGGCACACGGCTGACCGATTTCACCACGGCGTCCAAGACGGCCTTCCAGCATCCTGCGGTGCGGGTCATCGGGCTGAACATTAACGCGGCCGATGCGGCCAAACTGGGCGGGGTGGCGCTGGTGGGCGATGCCCGGCAGGGGATAGAGGCCTTGGCGGCGGCGCTCAGCGACTGGCCGGGCACGGCTGCGCCCTACCGGGCCGAGGTGGCGCAGTTGCGGACCGAGTGGGACGCGTGGGTCGCGGCGTGGCGCACGCCGCCCGCAGCAGCCGGGCCACGACTCCGCCAGGCGGCAGTGCTGGGAGTGCTCAACACGGTCGTCGGCGGGCGGGCGACGGTGATCAATGCGGCGGGGAGCATGCCGGGGGACCTGGTGCGGCTCTGGCGTGCGGAGGAGCCCGCCGCCTACCACGTCGAGTATGGCTACTCGTGCATGGGCTATGAGCTGCCGGCAGGGATTGGGGTGAAGCTGGCCGAGCCAGACCGGGACGTGGTGGTGCTGGTGGGCGATGGGAGCTACCTCATGGCCAGCGCGGAGTTAGTCACCGCCGTGGCCGAGGGGCTTGACCTCACCGTGGTGCTGGTGGACAATGGCGGGTTTGGCTCGATCCACGGGTTACAGCAGGCGGTGGGCTCGCCGCCGTTCGGGAACTTATTGCGGGCGCGGAATCCGGCGACCGGGCAACTGGATGGGCCGCCGATCGTCGTTGACTACGTCCAGCATGCGGCGGCGATGGGAGCACGGGCCTGGGCTGTGACGAGCTACGAGGAACTGGCGGCGCGGCTAGCGGAGGCACAGCGGCTGCCGGGGGTGAAGGTGCTGGTTGTGCCGGTTGATCCAGACGACCGGCTGCCGGGCTGTGAGAGCTGGTGGGACGTGCCGGTTGCCGCAGTCTCGGAGCAGCCGGCGGTGCAGGCCGCCCGCCAGGCCTATGAGCAGGCCCGGCAGCAGCAACGGTGGTTCGGCTAAATGAGGAGTAATGTAGATGGAGCGGCTGCGCTTCGGCAATGCACCCTGCTCGTGGGGCATTATCGAAGGGATATCGGGGGATCGACTCCCGTATTACCAGATGCTCGATGAACTTGTCGAGGCTGGTTATGAGGGAACAGAACTGGGAGATTACGGCTATCTCCCGACTGACCCAGAGGTTCTTAGAGCAGAGCTGGACCGACGCGGATTAACGCTCCTGGGTGCTTTTGTCATGGTAGCCTTGACTAATCCTCATGCTCATCGTGAGGGGATACAACAAGCTGTACGCACCGCCACACTTCTTGCACAGGTTGCTGATATCGGCGACCCACACTGGCGACCACTGCTGATTCTATCTGACGCACACAGCTTTGCACCGGTTCGCCTTACCTACGCTGGCCGAATACGCCCAGAGATGAGCCTCACGAAAGAGGAATGGAATATTGTCACCCAAGGAATCAAACAGATTGTCCAGGCGGTTCGAGAGACCACTGGCATTGAAACTGTATTTCATCCCCACTGTGCCAGCTACGTTGAGACCCCGGACGAGATTGCGCAAGTGCTTGGGCGTACAGAAATTGGGCTTGTGTTTGACACGGGACATTACTTCTATGGCAGTGGAGGCCTAGACGCCAGCATTGTCTTAGAAGGAGTAGAGCGCTTCGGGCCTCGAATTCGCTATGTCCACCTTAAGGATGTTGACCCTACTTTAGCTGCACGAGCCCGGTCAGAAGGGTGGGATTACCAGAAGGCCGTCCGTTCTGGTTTGTTCTGCGAACTTGGGAAGGGAGCAATTGAGTTTGGAGCTCTTATTCAGACACTGCTTCGTCTTGGCTACCACGGGTGGATCACGGTTGAGCAAGACGTGGTGCCAGGCACTCCGATTATCCCCCGAGAGAGTGCATGGCGGAGTCGAGAGTATCTTCGCAAACTCACTGGCTGGTAAAAGCTAGTCGTAATGGGGGAAGTGAAATGCCAGAGTACATGTATGATATTGTCACCCTAGGACGCTGCTCGATTGATCTCTATGCCAATGACATCGGAGTGCCTTTTCCAGAAATTCGAACCTTCGGAGCATATCTAGGCGGTAATCCTTTGAATATCGCAGTAGGAGCCCGACGTCTCGGCTTAGTCACGGCGCTTGTTAGTGCGGTTGGCGACGATATTGTCGGGGATTTCGTACTTACCAGGCTTGCCAAAGAGGGGGTGGAAACCCGATTTATCTCGCGTAAGACGGGAACGCGAACTCCAGCAGTGCTACTTGGTATCGAACCACCTGATCACTTCCCACTAGTCTTCTATCGCGAGAACGCAGCAGATTTCCAGCTTACAATTGATGATGTTGCTTCTCTACCGTTTCACGCGATCCGCACCTTCCTACTCTCAGGAACAGCCCTTGCCCGAGATCCCTCGCGGAGCGCTGCTCTCTATGCGCTTGAACGAGCGCATGCGAATGGCTGTATGACCTACCTTGATCTTGACTTTCGTCCAGATCAGTGGGGTGATCCTCGAAGCTATGGCGTAATCACTCGTCTCGTCTTACCCCTTATTGACGTTGTTATCGGGACTGAGGCGGAGGTTAACGCCCTCTTCGCGACTCGGGTGAGCGACATACAAATACCTAGGCACCAACTTACGGCTCCTCAAGTATGGGGCGATCTACATGCTCATATTGATCAAATTCTTTGTTCAGGGCCAAAAGCCTTGATTGTAAAGCAAGGTGCCGCAGGTGCAACAGCCTATCTTCCGGGACATGAGGCAATTAGGGTCTCTGGCTTCGTAGTAACGGTGGTGAACACACTCGGCGCTGGCGATGCATTTGCTGCTGGCCTGATCTACGGGCGCCTTCAAGGCTGGGATTGGTACCGCAGTATCCAGTTCGCGAATGCCTGTGGGGCGATCATCGTAACTCGGATTGGTTGTGCTGACTTTATGCCCACGCGTGTTGAAGTTGAACAATTTCTTGGGGAACACATAACACACTAGCTGCTTATGGCAAAGAGGGAAAGTTGAGATGAGTCAGGCAATCGGAATTGCACTCATTGGTGCAGGACGGATCGGACTAGAACATGCCCGGAACCTAGCCAACATGCCAGAGGTTAAGCTCGTGGCTGTTGCTGACCCAAATGGTGACGCTGCAGCGCAAGCAGCCCTCCTGTCACAGGCAGAACGGACATTCCGTGATCCTGCTGAGGCAATTGCCTATCCAGGCGTCGACGCAGTTGTTATTGCCTCGCCTTCTGTGCTTCACGCTGAGCATATCCGCCTTGCAGCCCATTTTAAACGAGCGATCTTCTGTGAAAAGCCAATCGCTCTGACCCTTGCCGAAGCAGAGGCAGTAGCAACTGCAGTTCGCGACGCAGGGGTGCCATTCCAGATTGGATTCCAGCGTCGCTATGACCCAGGATACATCGCGGCACGGGAGCGTTTGGAGAGCATTGGTCCCGTTGAACAGTTCCACGCTGTCACTCGGGATCCTTTTCCACCATCACCAGCATTCCTGAAAGCTTCGGGTGGGCTTTTCATCGATCTAGCCATCCACGATTTCGATCTTGCCCGATTTCTGGTTGGTGATGTCGCCGCGGTTCAAGCATGGGGCCGTGTCTTTGTCGATCCGGAAATTGCTGTTGCTGGGGATGTGGATACTACAATAACAGTGCTGGAATTCGCGAACGGTGCATTAGGAGTAATCGAGAACAGTCGTCGTGCAGTCTACGGATATGACATTCGCACCGAAATTTTCGGGGCGCAAGGAATGCTCGTTATCCACGCTTTGCCTAAAACACCCCTATACTGGTACAGTAAAAGCGGCGTAATCGTCGACCACTTCCACTTCTTCCTCGATCGCTTTCAATCAGCATATCAGGCAGAGTTAGCTGCTTTCTGTCATGCACTTCGCACTGGGAAACCGCCGACACCGAACTTGGATGATGCCTTACAGGCCCTCGCGATTGGTCTCGCTGCTGCACAAAGTGTCAGCGAGGGGCGACGGGTAGCTGTGGCGGAGGTGTTGAATCATGAGGATTGCATCTAATCCAGCCTGTAGGGCTATCGTGGGCATCACGCCCATGCAGGCCCGATGGCGCTACCTCTCATTCTGGGTTATTCAGCTCCAAGTCGGCGAAGGCTATGATCTGCTTCTTGGTCAACAGGAGGCAGCACTTGTACCCTTAGAAGGAAAAGGACTGGCTAGAGTAGGCAATCAGAATTTTCAGCTACAGCGTAGTAATGTCTTTCAGGAATTACCGCATGTTCTCTACATTCCGCCACAATGTCATCTTCGCGTGTCAGCAATTACAGCGCTTACATTCGCGATTGGATGTGCCCCAGCCACTGGTATGTTTCCTCTGCGTCTGTTCGCGCCAGCAGAGATGCGTATTGAGTTGCGTGGCGGAGGACCGGCATGGCGGCAGGTTAACCACATTCTTGGTCCTGATCTGCCAGCTGAACGACTCATTCTCTATGAGGTTTACACGCCATCAGGTTTCTGGTCGGGTTGGCCACCACATCGGCACGATGGACGTCTTGGTTCACCATACTTTGAAGAAATTTACTACTATCGAATCCAACCGGTCACAGCACAGGCCATCCACTGGAACTATGATCCAGAAGAAGGATGTGAAGCATTCTTTGCCGTTCATGACGGCGATTTGGTACTAGTGAGACAGGGGTATCATCCTGTTGCAGCACCGCCGGGGGCAAATGTTTATTATCTCAATTACTTGGCTGGTGATCCGCGAGGAGCCGAGCGAGCCCTACCACCTGTTGACGACCCAACGTGGGCCTGGATTCGCAAAGACTGGTCAGGTAATCCACTGATACTGCCAATCGGAGGCGTATGAGTATTCAAGAACGGCGACGATACATCATTGAACTACTCGAAACCAAAGGTGAAGTGACAGTCGATGAGCTTGCGCAGCGCTTTGGCGTCAGTCAGGTTACGATTCGCAAAGATCTGCATGAACTAGAAGAGCGTGGCATTCTCCACCGCACGCATGGCGGGGCCATTCCGGTCCATAAAAGCCTGTTTAATCCTTCGTTCTACGAGAAGCTCAACTTTAAGCGGCAGGAGAAACAAGCGATCGCCTGGGCCGCGCTCGAGCTGATCCAAGAGGGCGACAGCATCATCCTGGATGCTGGCAGCACCACGCTCGCCCTGGCACGGCTGCTGCGCCACCGGTTTCGTCGGCTCTACGTCATCACGAATTCGATGCCGGTCGCCTTGGAACTGTCCAAGTCCGGCTTCGATGTGCTACTCACGGGCGGGCAGATGCGGCACCATAGCCTGGCGCTCATCGGGCCGGCAGCGGTCGACATGCTGCGGCACTACCATGTCGACAAAGCGTTTCTGGGGGCGACGGGTGTGGATGACCAAGGCTACTCGACGCCGAACCCGATTGAAGCGCAGACGAAACGGGCGCTGCTGCAGGCTGCGAGCGTGGCCTACGTGCTCGCCGACTCCAGCAAGCTTGGGCAGCCAACGCTGGCACGTTTCGCGGCGTTGGAAGAAGTGGCCCTGCTCATTACTGATGCTGCGGCCCCGGCTGACTTCTTGTCGCGCCTGGATGCGCGTGGGCTCAAATACTGGCTCGCTCCGCAAGCCCCCAGCAAGCACAGGTGCGAAACACTGCCCCCTCCCCACACCCCTTGAACCTTTGTCAACCTTTACAGCAATTTCGCGGGTACAGTAAGCTGGCGTCGCAGGACCCTAACTCTAACTTTGTTTACAACGTTAATTTCGATCATCTTAATGCAGCTTGACAGTGTCGGGAGGACCAATCATGATGAGAATGGACACTGATGAGCGTGCGGAGCGAGGGAGCAGGGGGCACCGCTTCGTCAAATCAGCCATCTGATGAGACGGCGGAGTTGTCTGCTAGCCGAAGCAGCACTCACGTATCGCTGCGCTCAAGCCGCGCGTCGACCGCGCGTATCACCAACCAATACATTGGGGGGGAAACAGTACTGACGCGGGCGGGTGAAGGGTACATAGCGATGACGACGACACTTGATGCACTCTGTGTGCCACGCGATTGGGTTTTTGATCCATCAGTTCATGACACGGTCCATGACATCGACGAACTTGATCAGCTTGATCCAGAACGCTTCTTCGCAGAAAACTATGTCACGGAGGGGATGCGGCAACTCCTGAGTGAGGCCTTCAAGCGTCTCGAGGGACAGACCGAGAACGCGTCTGGCATCTTCCTGCTCTCGCAGTCCATGGGTGGCGGCAAGACGCACAACCTGCTGGCGCTTGGGCTCCTTGCCAAGTATCCGAAGTGGCGCGAGCCAGTCATGGGGTCCTTCTACAAACCAGGGCCACTCGGATCGGTCCGGGTCGTTGCCTTCAGCGGACGAAAGACGAATACCCCCTACGGTATCTGGGGCGAAATCGCCGAACAACTCAACCGACGGGAGGTGTTTCGCGACTTCTACAGCCCGCTTCGCGCGCCTGGAGTGGAAAACTGGGTAGAACTCTTGCGAGGTGATCCTGTTCTGATCCTGCTCGATGAATTGCCACCCTATTTCCAGGCTGCGCGGGCAATCCAGGTAGGGCAAACGACCCTTGACCAGCTCACCACCGTGGCGCTCGCGAATCTGTTGGTCGCGGTCGCCAGTGGAAAACTCCCAAGGGTCTGCGTCGTCCTGACTGACCTCCGTGCCCAGGCCTACGAAGCCGGGAGTACGGCGATCTCCGAGGCTCTCCGCAATCTCGAGCTCGAAGCGAATCGCACCGCAACGCGGATCGATCCGGTTCGTTTGAACACGGCAGAGTTGTACGCGATTCTCCGGCAGCGCCTCTTCAAACACCTCCCTGGGGAAGCAGAGATCGCCAAGGTTGCTGACGCGTACGCTCAGGCGCTCGAGCAGGCGCGGGTGCTCGACCTGAGCGCGCTCTCGCCACAGGCAGTACGGAGCGAGTTGCTGTCTTCGTACCCGTTCCATCCCGCGATCCGCGATCTCTTCGCCCGCTTTCGCGAGAACCCTGGGTTCCAGCAAACACGCGCCCTGATCCGGATGATGCGGATCGTCGTCGCGCAATTGTGGTCGACCGGCGCCGCGCGGCACAAGTTCCTGGTCGGCGCTCACGATGTCGACCTCAGCCGCTCAGACATGATTAGCGAGATCCGACAGATCAATGGAGCCCTTGAGAACGCCATCGCCCACGACATCGTCGACGAGCGGGGTGGCGCGGTTGCCCAACAGATCGACGCAGAACTCGGTGGGAGCGGTGCCCGTGATGCGGCGACGTTGATTTTCCTCTCCTCATTGTCGCTGGCTGTCAATCCAGTCCTCGGGTTAGATCGGTCTGAAATCTTCGGCTATCTGGCCGAACCAGGCCGGGAACTCACGCAGGTGCGTGAGGCGCTGGATCATCTTCAGCAGTACGCCTGGTATCTCCACACGACAACCGCCGGGAAACTGCTCTTCAAGAATGTCGAGAACCTCAACGCCAAGCTCGAAAGCTATGCGAGCGGGCTGCGCGACGAGCGCGAACTTGAGCTTCGGGAGCGCCTCCGCGGCATGTTCACGCCGAATCTTCAAACCTGCTATCAGGTTGTCGAGCCGTTACCAGCGCTCGATCAGGTTCAGCTGAGCCCAGATCGGGTGACGCTCATCATCTTCCGTCCGTTGTCAACGGCGCTGGCCGAGGTTCAACGCTGGTGGGAAAACCAGCAATACAAGAACCGGGTCCTCTTCCTCACCGGTACTTCCGCCGGTTATGAGCGCGTGATCGAACGCGCTGCCTATCTCCGGGCTATCCGGCAGATCATGGAGGAGTTCAAGCAGCAGAATGTCCCGGAGACCGATCCACAGTTCATCGAGGCGCGCAAGATCGCCGAGCGAGAAGAGAGCGCGTTCTACCTCGCCTGCCGCGAAACGTTCCAAAACCTCTACTACCCCTACCGCACTGGGCTCGTCCCAGTCGACCTCGACCCGCGGTACGTGGCAAATCACTACAATGGAGAACGGCAGATCATCGAAGCGCTCAAGGCGGTCGAAAAATTCCGTGAGGATACTGATCCGAACTCCGTCGGGTTCCGGCAGTTACTCGAGAGCCGTCTCTGGCCGGAGGGCCAGAAGGAAGTGCTCTGGTCGGAGATCAAACGGCGAGCAGCAGCTGACCCAGGCTGGGTGCTCCATCACCCGCGGGCACTCGACCATCTCAAGGATGCGCTTGTCCAGCGAGACATCTGGCGCGATATCGGCGGCGGGTACATCCAGCGTGGACCATTCCCCAAGCCGAAAACTGCAGTACAGATCCAACGTGTCTCCCGCGATGACAACTCCGGCGAAGTCACGCTCCGTGTCAAACCGCTGCATGGCGATACGGTCTATTACAGTTTCAATGGCCCACCGACCACCCAGGCCACGAAGCTCGAGGGCAGTCAGTTGACGACCTGCGCTTTGCGCGTCTGGTTCCTCGCGGTCGACTCGAAGGGAGAACACGAGACTGGTGAGCCCACGTGCTGGACGAACGACCTGGAGGTCAAGTATCGCTTCTACCAGCAGGGTGAGCAGCGGATGTGCGAACTTCGCGCGATCCCCGAGGGGGAGATTCGGTACACGCTCGATGGTTCCAGCCCCGATCGCTATGGAATCCACTATGACGGACCGTTCCCCGTCCCAGCTGATACCTGGGTGATCCTGGCGCAAGCGACGGCCGATGAGCTGAGTTCGCAGGTACTCCAGATTAACGTTCCTATAGGTCCGAACACACCCTCTGTTGATCGGCACAAGGCAGCGCGTTGGGAGCGTCGTCAGCGGCTGGACGATACGGGAGCAACGTATCGCTTCCTCGAGTTGGTCGAGCGACACGGAGCTCGCTTGTGCGGGGTCATGGCAATAGTCGCCCGGGAACAACGCTGGGTCCAGCTCACGGCTGACTCTCAGACTGAGTTCACCGCTGCCCAGCTACGGGATGCCCTCGAAATGCTGCGCCAGTACCTCCCGAACGGGCTTATCACCCTCGATGTCGAAGCAATCTGGACCGAAACGGGACAACAACTGCTCGATCTTGTGGCCGACCTACGGACCGAACTCAAGCCGGAGGAGGTCAAGCAGTGACGCGCCAGCGAGCGGTCTACGACTTCGGCTTCGATCCGAGTCATGGTGGCCACCACTTCGAGCTGAACGACGATGGCCAGCTCGTGACCCTCGTCGAATGGTTTGCCTGGAACGGCACGGAACCAGGGGACGACGAGAAACTGCTCCCGGCCCCGGAGCCCAAGGTGCACCTGGATCGCTATCGCTGGTTGCGTATTGCTGCGGCTGCGGCCGACGAGTTCAATGCTCGGCTCCGGCGAGCGAGACTGCGCCCGGCAAACTGGAAGACACGGACGCTCCTCGCACCGCACTTCGGCAAAGAACTCGCCCTCTTGATGTGGGCGGTCGAAGACCTCGACCCGTCGCTTATCCCCAATGTCATCGCGAACTGGCGTGGCTTCGCCCCGGAAGAACGCTGGTGGCTCTACACGACGATCAACGCGACAGCCGGACACCCGGAACATGGGAAAGACCGCGGCTGGCGCAAGGCGATCCGGATCGCACTCGCCGAGAATCCGACCGAGGGGACGCCGTCCTCGGCCCTCCGCGAGCTGGCACCGTTGCTCGAGGCTCAGGAGCGCCGGCGTCGCCGGGAACAGCGGCGTCCCGAACAACCGCGGCTTCCGCTCGGGGAATAGCAAAGGAGAGGGGAGGGGACGATGCAGGCAGGGGATGCCCCAAGATACGTCGCGCAACTGGCAATGGGCGCAGCACGAGCGAGGAGCGATGCGCCTGCCTTCATCGAGGTGCAGTTCCCGGTCAGCAAGCTGTCCAAGGAATGCTATAAGGAGCGCAAGGCCGGATCCGGGCAGACTCTCTCGCCGCTCGGCAAGTGGTGGGGGCGCAAGCCGCTCGTCCTGGTGCGGGCCATCCTCCTTGGGCTCCTCATGCCGGCCACTGACGACCCGGTAGCTGACCGCGAGGTGTTCCTCGCCGCGATGACCATGGACGACGATGGGATGCTCCGCCGGTTCACCGGGCAGGTTAGCCCCGCCGACCTCTATCCGTTCTGCACTCCCCGCGAGCGTAGCGAGTACTTCGTGACCGAAAACGGCAAGCCCGCCTGGCGTCCAGGCCTTTCGGCGGCCGACCGGGAGCACCTCAAGCGACGGGCTTTCCTCCGCATGGGCTACGACAACCGCCTGCGCTTCTGCCTCCGGCCAGAGGAGATCGCTGGGCCGAGCGACGCGGCCTGGGAGCGGATCAATGCGCACCTCGGCACGAACGCCCGGAACCTCCCCGAACTCGTCCGCCAGCTGGGCGAGCGACGCTTCGGGCAGGTGCCCCGGGTGGGGGACGCCTTCTGCGGCGGCGGGAGCATCCCGTTCGAGGCCGCCCGGCTCGGCTGCGAGGTCTACGCCTCGGACTTGAACCCGGTCGCCGTGCTGCTCACCTGGGGGGCGCTGGCGCTCACCGGCGGCGGGCCGGACGTCGTCCAGCGCGTCTCAGCGGCCCAGCGGCGCGTCTTCGAGGACGTGCGGCGCCAGGTCGAGGCGTGGGGGATCGAGCGCAACGAAGAAGGCTGGATCGCCGATGCCTACCTGTACTGCCACGAAGTGCGCGATCCCCTGACTGGCTGGTGGGTACCACTCGCGCCGACCTGGGTGATCTCGAAGAAGAAGCGCGTGGTCGCGAAGCTCGTGCCTGACCCCACAACCAAGCGGTTCACGATCGAGATCCACGAGGGGGTGAGCGAGGCCGCACTCCGGCAAGCCGAGGAGGACGGGACCTGGGCCAACGGCGTCCGCTGCCCGGTCGACCGCGACGGCACCTGGCTGCCGCCAGCCCAGCGGCAGGTGACCAGCGCCGAGCAGCTCCGCGGACGGACGGGCCTGCGGCGCTGGGAGAACGAGGATCTCGTGCCCCGGCCGGACGACGTCTTCCAGGAGCGGCTCTACTGCATCCGCTGGGTCGATCCCACGACGGGCGAGCGCCACTACCGGGCGCCGACGGCAGCCGACCTCGCACGCGAGCGACAGGTGCTGGCGTTGCTGCAGGAGCGCTTCGCTGCCTGGCAGGCGCAGGGCTACCTGCCGAGCCAGCGGATCGAATCGGGCGACAAGACCGAAGAGCCAATTCGTACGCGCGGCTGGACGCACTGGCACCACCTGTTCAACCCGCGGCAGCTTTTGCTCCACGGCCTGCTGGCCGAGCGGGCGGCCAAGGAGTTCGGCGTGGAGGCCGCCGCGCTGCTCCTCATGCTCGGCCGGGTAGCGAACTGGAACAGCCGGCTGAGCGTGTGGGATAGGAGTCGCGAGACGATTCAACAAACTTTTCTTAACCAGGCGCTCAACACCCTGGTCGACTATGCCTGTCGCTCAGTCAGTGGGCTCGAGACCACCTTCTGCGCCGAACTCGCTGCTGCGCCGGTCGCTGGCCCCTACCACCTGCAGCCAGCCGATGCACGCAACGTGGACAGGGAGGCCGACATCTGGATCACCGACCCCGGATACGGCGACAACGTCAACTACCACGAGCTCTCCGAGTTCTTCCTGGCCTGGTACGAGAAGCGGCTGCCCGTGCTCTTTCCGGGCTGGTACGCCGATAGCAAGCGGGCGCTCGCGGTCAAGGGCGAGGGGGAAACGTTCCGCCTGGCGCTGGCCGAGTGCTACCAGAACCTGGCCCGTCGCATGCCGGACGACGGCTACCAGGTCGTCCTGTTCGTCCACCAGGATCCGGAGATGTGGGTCGATTTGACCCTCGTCCTCTGGGCGGCCGGGCTTCGGGTCACGGCAGCCTGGACGGTGCTCACCGAGACGTCAAGCGGGATCCGTGCCGGGAACTACGTACAGGGGACGGTCGTCCTCGTCCTGCGCAAGCGTCAGGGCGACCGCCGTGGCGAACTCGTCGACCTTTATCCAGAGATCCGGGCTGAGGTGGAGCGGCAACTCGAGACGATGCTCGCGCTCGACCCGAAGGACGACCCCAACTTCGGCGACGCAGACTACCAGCTGGCGGCCTATGCGGCTGCGCTGCGTGTCCTGACAAGCTACAGCGCGATCGGTGATATCGACGTCGAGCGCGAACTCCGCCGCCCACGGCCGAAGGGCGAGCGCACTCCCATCGGCCAGGTCATTGAGCAGGCCGTGCGGATCGCGACCGACTACCTGGTGCCGGAGGGGCTGGAGCGCGCGGTCTGGCGGCAACTTGGGCCGGAGGAGCGGCTCTACCTCAAGGGGATTGAAGTCGAAGCCCACGAGGAGACGCGCGAGGGAGTCTACCAGGAATTTGCACGTACCTATGGCGCACGCGACTACCGCATGCTCCTGGCCAGCCGCGCGGCCAACCGCACGCGGCTCAAGACGCCCTCGGAGTTCGGTGCGCGTGACCTGCGTCCACTCGGGCAAGAAGGGTTCGGGGGCACGCTCCTCCGTCACGTCCTGTTCGCGATCTACCGTGCAGCGAGTGACCCCGAGGGTGACCCGCGCCCAGCGCGCCAGTACCTCCGGCAGGAACTTGCTGACTATTGGGGCGCGCGACAGACCGTGCTCGCGCTGCTACGGTATCTGAGTACCAAACCGGCCGGCTTGCCACACTGGCAGTCCGATGTGCACGCCGCGCAACGAGTGAAGGCTGTGGTGGAAGCGGATACCCTCTAACGGAGGTTGCAGGTGCTGCTGCGCTATTCCTCTCGCCTGGCACCGCTGCGCGCCTTTCTCACCGAGGCGCTGGAAGGTGCACTGGCATACGATCGGATCGCCGGTTTCTTCAGCTCCTCGATCCTCGAGGTAGCCGGGGAGCCACTGGAGCGGATGGCACCTGGTGCGCAGGTGCGTGTCATCGCCAACTCCGCCCTGCAGCCGCTCGATGTGGAGACGGCGCGGGCGGCGAAGGCCGCGATGTACGCCGAGTGGTGTCAGACACTCCCGGAGTACCTTCCACCCCGGTTGAAGGAGCGGCTGCGTCGCCTCTACACGTTCCTTGCAAGTGGCCAACTCCAGGTACGTGTCTTACCCGATGCATATTTCGGCCTCATCCATGGAAAGGCCGGCGTGATCACGCGAGCCGATGGCTCACGGATTGCATTTCTGGGAAGCGTCAACGAGTCACGGGAAGCATGGGAAGTTAACTACGAACTCCTCTGGGCTGATGATTCGGAAGACGGCGTCCGTTGGACAAGCGAGGAGTTCGAAGCGCTCTGGTACCACTCTGGCGCCATCAATCTGGCCGATGCGGTGGTACGGGATATCGAGCGGCTCTCGCGTCGGATCGTCGTGCCAAGTATCGCCGAGTGGCGTGAGACGTACCAGGCGGAGCCGGCCGCTGCGGCAGTGGAGCTTCCAGTAGCCCGGCAGGGAACGGGCTTGTGGGCCCACCAGAAATCCTTTGTCAAGCTCGCGTTTGACCTGCACCGCCATCGTGGTGCTCGACTCATCCTTGCAGACGAGGTCGGCCTGGGTAAGACGGTCCAACTCGGGCTCGCTGCGAAGTTAATGGTGCTGTGGGGTGGCGGGAATGTCCTCGTGCTTGTCCCAAAACCGTTGGTCGGGCAGTGGCAGGACGAGCTGTGGGATTTGCTCGCGTTGCCCTCGGCGGTATGGACAGGCCGCACCTGGATTGATGAGAACGGCGTTGAGTATCCCGCGAACGGGGTGGACGGGCTGCAGCATTGCCCGCGGAAGGTGGGAATCGTCTCGGCCGGACTCATCACGCAGTCTGACGAAGCAGCTGAGGTGTTGGCTAACCTTCACTACGAGTGTGTGATCGTCGACGAAGCACACCGGGCGGGACGCCGCAACCGCGGTGCATCGCACCGGAACGAGAAGGCCGATCCGAACAACTTACTTCGCTTCCTCCAACGTGTGGCCGAGCGGACGCGCAGTCTGCTCCTCGCGACGGCGACACCAGTGCAACTGGATCCGATCGAAGCGTGGGATCTACTGGAGGCGCTCAATCGCGGCAATGAGACTGTCCTTGGAAGCCGGTACAGTCGATGGCTAACCCGCCCGCGCGAGGGGCTGAACTACGTGCTCAACTGGGCGAAACCACCGGAGAATCTACGAGAACTGTGGGAGTGGGTTCGTGACCCACTGCCACCGGCAAGCGAGGCACCAGCATTCGAGATTCTTCGCCGGTCGCTCAATATGAACGAGACTGAGAGTTGGGCACCACCCGAGGCGTTCGATCGCCTCTCCCAACCAGCACGGCGGCATTTGGAATGGATCAGCCGCGAGTTCTTCCAAAACTACAATCCTTTTCTCCGGCATATTGTCCGACGGACACGTGAGTATTTGGAGCAGACCATCGACCCAGAAACGGGGGAGCCATATCTCACGCCGGTACGGGTACGCTTATTCGGTGAAGGCGAGCATGATGCGCTCTTGCTCCCACCGCTTCTCCAAGATGCCTACAACACTGCTGAAGAATTTTGTCAAGAAGTGGCATCGCGTCCTGGGTTCAATTCGGGCTTTCTCAAAACACTTCTCCTGCGCCGCGTCGGGAGCACGATTGAGGCGGGACGGCTGACAGCACAGCGCCTGCTTGAAGGGAGGGAGCAATCGGAAGAGGACGAGGAAGATGAACGCCCATCGTCCCTTCACCCGCTCACGCAGCGAGAACGGGAGCTGCTCGAACGATTTCTCCAGTTGCTCGAAGCGGCGCGAGCAGCAGATCCCAAATTGCAAGCGGTCACGGACATTCTCTGCCACGGTGTAGACGATACCGAACCTTGGCGCCAGTATGGCTGCATCGTTTTCAGCCAGTATTACGACTCAGCCCATTGGATTGCTCAGCACCTCTCCCAGTATCTCCCTGAAGAAGAGATTGGCCTCTACGCTGGAGCAAACAAGTCGAAGCTTTTTCAAGGGGGGAATGCGACACACGTTGGCCGGGATGTGCTGAAGGAGCGTGTGCAACGAGGTGAATTGCGTATTCTCGTCGGGACCGATGCTGCTTCCGAGGGACTTAACCTGCAGCGTCTTGGCGCCCTCATTAACGTTGACCTCCCGTGGAATCCGACGCGGCTTGAACAGCGCAAGGGACGCATTCAACGCATCGGGCAACCACGGCCAATAGTATTCATCTATAACCTGCGTTACCAGGGATCGGTCGAAGATCGGGTGCATCGTCTGTTATCAGCACGGCTCCAAGCAATTCATGCTCTCTTCGGACAACTTCCCGATACGCTCGAAGACGTGTGGATTGCGCTCGCTCTACGCCAAGAAGAACGGGCCCGACAAATCATCGATGCAACCCCTTTGCAGCACCCCTTCGAACTACGCTATCACCGGGTTACCCCAGTGGACTGGGAGTCGTGCGCTGCCGTACTGGAAAAGACAAGTCAGCTGGAGTTTCTGCGGCAAGGATGGAAGTAAAGATAACATGGCGGTGTCCTGTTGATAGCACGCTAACAAAGGAGGCGGCATTTTCTGGTCAAAGAGTTCCCCTGCGTGAGGTCTCCTCTCGTGGTCGAGCATCTGCCGGTCAGCGAACTACCTGCGACATGGGAGTGTCTAGCGCAAGCACGCAACACGGCAAAGGTAATCGCCGTTATCCTCGATCAGTTGCGCATGGCGAGCACCACGCGTAAGCACTGGTATCTATAAGGAAACCCTTGACGGATTCCCCCGCTTTCGTGCCTCGCTAAACGCAAGAGACCAGGCTGTCTACCGCGCGATTCTGCATGGAGATCACGTCGGTGCACCGTCATCAACATCTCGTTAGCGCAAGCCACGCGCGTTTGATCAGCGTGTCGCACGCTCGATCTGCCAATAGCTCTCACTGAACTCGAACCGGAATTGGTGGATCGATGGACAAGCAGTCGGGAACAGGTTAGCACCCGTGCCCTACCCTCTGAAGCGGCAGTAGCATTAACCGGTTGGAGGACACGTACAGCTGAGTGCAACCAAATCGATGGGAGTTGAGCTTCGTCCCGCTATCCCCGATACTTACTCGTGACGACAAAGGGGGAACACATGACAGCACGGCTGACGCACGAAAACGAGATCCACGAGTTGACCCCTGAGGAGGCCCGGGAACTCTTCGAACGCGAGGCGCAACGGCGCCTGCACATGAGTGGTGATGAGTTCAAGCGGCGCTGGCAAGCCGGTGAACTTGACCCGGAAGACCCCAATGTCCGGATGGTCGCGCTGGTGCTGCCGCTCGCGCACTAGCACACGATGGCCGGCAAGACCCGCCGTGAAGCGATCGCTGCCTACCTCGAGCCGCTCAAGGAAACCCTGGCGTGTGTTTGCCCCCAGCGCTACCGGCACGTTGCCTATCACGGGCCTGATCCAGCCGGTCTCTCCGTGCTCGTTGTGCATCGCCTTGAGCCGGTGCCGCTGCGCCGGCAAGACGGGTCGCGCCTGTGGTTTGAGGTCAGGCAACTGTTCCGCGTCGTCGAGACGGAAAGATTGCGCGGCCCGTACACCGTGGCAACGGCCGCCTACCTCTACCAGATCTCCTACGACGACGGACGAGAACTCCTTGCATTCCACTGGCATCCCCATGGTCAAGGGAAGAGAACGACGCCGCACGTGCATATCGGGCCGGCGGTGGAGCAAGTAGCGGAACGTGTCCGTGAACTCCACATCCCCACGGGATACGTCTCGCTTGAAGCAGTCGTCCGGTTTCTGATCGATGGGCTCAGCGTCGCTCCCCAGCGCTTTGACTGGAGCGAGGTGCTTGCACGGAACGAGGCACGACACAACCAGTAGCGCACGTGAGAGCGCGAGTGTCCATGGGGATCACGCGCGTTCGCCAGCCAATGCCGCTGCAGCCGCGCCCCGCGAACGGCGATACGCCCACGACATCGGAGCGTGCACCACCCCACCGACCGCGTTTCCTGGCCATGCAAGCGGCTCGAGTCCGTCGCGAGCGGTTCCTGGCAGCACAACCCGGCTTGCGGGAAACATTTCCCGATTTTTGAACAGAACCATTCTGGGGTGGGGCGGCGGGTCTCAGGCTGCCCACCGCGACGATTTCATCCCCCCATCGTGCATGGGAACCGTTCCCTTTTCCAGGGCCGTCATCACGGTCAGGGTCACGGGAAGCGCGTGCCCATGATGACGGGTTGGCCCGCAGTCTTTCCCACTCGTTGAACACGCGCAGTTACCCCTCACGTTGTATGGCATCATTCCCCCTTCCCCAGGACCAACAGTGGTCACCGTGGGGGCAGCGTGCTTTTTCTTTTTTCTTCGTTGGAAAAAACATGAACGATACCGCTCGGTGGTGCCGTGCACGGCGCGCAATGAGCAGCGCTTTTTTTAAAGCCGGAAAAATAGCATGCACCTGCAACTGAAAAGCCGCAGGTCCATGCACCAAGGGTGCGCATGGGCCTCAGACGCCCCCGCTCCCTGCAAGGCCGCAACGATTTCATCCCAATCCGACGGCCGCCAGACACGAACGATGATGCCAGGTACTTGTTGGAGCACGGCAAGCCAGGCCTCTTGCGCCGGCGAAAGCTTGCCACGTTCAGTCTTGAGTTCGGTCAGGATCAACGGCCGGCCTGGCTTGGCGAGCACCAAATCTGGGAAGCCCGCTGGCGAGCGCACCGAAATCCAGGTATGATAGACCTGCCAGCCGAGCAACCGACGCATGGAGGGAACCTCATCAAAACCTCGACGAAACCTCGACGCTTCTGGGTGGGGTGTGCCGCCGCCACAGCTCCCGCGGCGTCGTCTCCCGGGCACCCGGGTCGAGCCAGCGCCGCCGGCCGTGCCAGTCATAACAACTGATGGGCCCGAACGAAGCCGAGCCGGAAGCGGAGCACCCGGCGGATGCGCAAGACGGCATCACGATCACCGACATCCGCAACGTAGATCCTGAGTTCGTAGCGCCGGCCGCCGGCGATCGGCTTCAGGCGGGCAGCTGGGCCAAGGTCACCGGCACGCACGGCCGCGCTCACCTTGTCCCAGACACGGCCGGCATACGATGGCCGCAGGATCGAACGCCAGAAGCCGGCCTGCTGGGGATTGAGCCGCTCGACGCCGGGAGCGTAGCACCACTCGCTCGGTGTTCTTGTCCGGGTTGTCATCATCCGTCAGCCTCCTTTCTGTTCGCTCAACCATCCGCGTCGGCGCGCCTCGTCCGGTGAGGCGATGACGCTTTCAGGCGTCATCGTGCCCGATGGCCAAACCACCAGCTGACCCTGTCTGGCCAGCCACTCCAGTACAGGCTGCAGCGTCGCAAACG